>JANXYP010000210.1 GCA_025355955.1 Chloroflexota bacterium | reverse complement strand
ATCGCTATTCCACCCCTCATCGCTGATTCTCACTTTCAGTTTCACCCCAACCCAGTGTCAAACTGATACTGATACTGATAATGATAATCGCTATTCCACCCCTCATCGCTGATTCTCACTATCAGTTTCACCCCACCCCAGTGTCAAACTGAAAGTGAGAATGAGAATCGCTGTTCCACCCCTCCTGGCTGATTCTCACTATCAGTTTCACCCCACCCCAGTGTCAAACTGATACTGATAATGATAATCGCCCATCCGCTTCATTCGCTTCCCCAAATCCGCTGGCTGGCCGTCCCTGCACCCAGCCTATCGCCGTACCAGTCACGTAGCAACCCTGGCCCGGAATATGATATAATTGGCGCTGAGGGTCATTGCGAACTGAGCCGCCGCAGCGCGTACAGCACCGCGTCCTCGGTGGTATGCGGCGCACCTTCGCCGCTGGGCAACCCTTGCAGCGCGTTGCGGGCTTCGCTGGCAGTGTAGCCCAGGCCGGTCAGCGCGTCCATTGCCTCGCGGTAGAGGCTGGGCGGTTCGCCAGCGGCGCTGGATGTGCCACCCACGAAGGCAGCGATGTCCAGCTTGCCCTTCAGTTCGATAACCAGGCGGGCGGCGGTCTTCTTGCCGATGCCAGGCACGCTGGTGAGCATATCGGTGTTGCCCTCGGCAATCGCCGCGTGCAGCGTCTCGACCGGCGCAGCGGAGAGGATGCCCAGCACGCCCTTCGGCCCGATGCCACTCACGCCCAGCAGCACCTCGAACAGACTGAGCTGGGCAGGGTCGAGGAAGCCATAGAGCGCCAGTTGGTCCTCACGTACGTACAGGTGGGTGTGCAGCCGCACCTCATCGCCAATCGCGCCCGCCTCGCTGATCACGTTGGTAGGAGCAGAGACGCGCAGGCTGAGGCCACCGATCTCGACCACCACAAAGTCGCTGCCTCGCGCCGCCAGCCGCCCGCGTATCGCAGCGATCATCGCCACCCTCCCGCGTAAGGCATGGGCAGGGATGAGGTATGAGGCATGAGGCATGAGTGCTGAGAATACGTAGGGGCGAACCGTTGTTCGCCCAGCTTCAAGTGAGTGCTGAGTGCTGAGTACATTATAGTCCTCCATTAGTGAGTCAGGCTTTGCTTGAGATGATGCGGACATTCTACCATAGCGGTGAGAGCTTATCCAGCAGCGTTCATAACATTCTACATTCTACACTCAGGAGGGGCATATGGCAGACGAAGATAACACCATACCAGCAGAAGCAGGCGGCGGCGCGTCGCTGGAGCAGCCGGGCGGGATGGGCAGGGCGGTCAGCCGTCAGCCAGTCAGCGCGGCGGGTCGGGAGTTCAAGCAGACGCTGAACATTACCGGCACGGAGCCGATGGACGCAATTACCAATAACCAGACCCTCTACCCCACCAAGCCGGGGGTGGAGAACAGTTCGCTGCTGTTTGCGCTGGAGACTCCTACGCGCACGATTGAGGAAGCCGAGGGCGGCCAAAGCGCCGCGCTGGTGCCAGTCAAGGTTCATGGCGCGTCCCGCGATGCCAATGACGTGACCAGCTTCAACGAGGCGGCCCGCGACCTGCCCAACGAATCGCACGGCACGGGCTACACCTTCGACCATCCCGGCAAGCCGGTACTCGACCACATCGTCGACGTGCGCGGCTTTGGCGGCCAGGGGCTACCCGACGACAGTCGCGGCGGCATCCCCAGCCTCGGTCACGATGTCTACACCCGCGACGAGCGCCGCCGCTACATCAGCAACGACCCGCAGGAGCCGTGAGCGGGAGGTTAGGTTGGGGATATTATACCAATTAGCCGAGCAGATAGTATAAATTGGGCCAGGGCGAACAACGGTTCGCCCCTACAGAGATTATAGCGGCACCACGACTAATTGGTATTAGATTTAGATTGGGGTGGCAACCCACCTGGTATGGTTGGAGGGTCTCGCCAACTTTAATTACTAAGCCCCCAACCCCGGCTGGGGCTTCTTGCCGCTAAGGTTGCTTCAGCATTAGGCCGGGGCAGCTTTTCTCCCCCAACCCCCGCTGGGGGCTTTTTGCATTGTGGAGATGGGAGAGAGGTTTGGCCTCAAACTGCTTCAGCACTCAGCACTCAGCACTCAGCACTCAGCACTCAGCACTCAGCACTCAGCACTGCTTCTTCGAGCGGCCCAAACCCCGCCGTCGTTGCCAGTTCCACCACCCCACGCCGGATTAGCTTCTCCGCTTCCTTCAGCTTGCCTTGCAGCGGGTCGGCCAGGCCGGTGCTGCGCTCTACCTGGTTGAGCATCTCGCGCAACTGGCGTAGCAGGTCGAGCGTCTTGTTCATAGTCATCACCATGTCGCCCTCGCTCTGCTCCATATTACGCATCAGTTGGCCCAGCGATGCGCCACGACACCAGTCGCGGGCTGCGCCCCAGAAGTAGGGGTTGTAGCCGCTGGAGATGAGCAGCCCGTTCTCGCGCTCGGTCTTGAACACTTCGCGCTCAAGCTCATCGAGACGGCGGCGCAGTGCCACCAGGTGTGAGGGGATATAGTAACGGTTGTTGAACTCAACATCGCGGTCGTAGGCGAACCAACTGGCGAACTCAGCCAGATCAGGGGGGTTTAGGCTATCCAGCCAGCCCGCGACCGCTGCCTCGGTGATAATCAGGGCGTTGCGGTCAAAGATGTTGGCTAGGCGCAACGCCTTGCTGGTGGCGTGTCCCCGATCCAGATAGTCAAAGTGATCCAGCACGCGGACGATGCCCTGCAGGGTGCGTTCCAGGCGGACTTCCTCTTCAGCAGCGGCCTCGGCGATCTTTAGCTCTTCCTTACCGATCTGCCCATGTAGCGCAGCCCGCTCGAAGCGGTAGGCACGATGTTCCTTGCGGCGGGGGCAGGGGTCGCAGGGGTGCTGATGCACCGCATCGGCAGCGGCTTTAGCGGCGGCGGCAGTGTCCGTCACCTCGGCTCTGGCCTTGTCCAGCGCCGGGCCGATGCTGGAGAGCAGTGCGGCGTTGTGTTCCTCGCGCCACTTCTCCAGATCGGGCAGAGTGGCGATTAGCTCCTGAGCGTCGCGATAGAGCGCCTCTTGCTGCGCGGAGGTGAGCAACTCCTGCACCACCGGCGTGTAGGGTGGGTCATCGAGTTCGATCGGTAGGGAGAGCAGCGGGGCTTGCTCTGGTAGATAGTCGACGCTGCGGTATTCGACCAGCGTCTCCACCAGCGGCTTGCCATCGGCGAAAGTCAGCAGCAGACCAATGCCGTTGCTCTCCGCCTTGCCCAACCAGAAGGCCCAACCACGAGCGGCAAGGTGGACGGGGCGGCCAGGGGCAAGCTCGCGGAAGGTGTGGCGCAGGCTGTCGCGGCGGGGCGGGGTCCAGGGGGTGGCGTTCAGCTTGCCCCGCACCCGCTCAAGCTCCTCGGCGGCGGATTTTTCCCGCTTGCGGGCAATCGAAACCTCGCGCCCCAGCCGCTCATACTCGTCGAGCAGGGCTTCGCCAGCATCATAACCGATCAGGCAACCAACCGGCACCTCGCCTAGCCGCTGCTGATAGCCATACATATCGGTCGCCAGGTCGCGCAGGCGGCGCGACTGCTGGAACTGCAACAGGCTGTGGCGCATTACGTCGAGGACGCGGCTGCCGGTTGGCGGGTTCCACAGGTTCAGCACCGCATTGTAGTGGATACTGAACGCGCTCTCCACCGGCAGCAGGTCGCCCATCGCTATGCCCAGCGCCTCGCGGAACGTGACCCAGGGCGAATACGGCACCACGATGTAACCCTGCGGGTCAGTCCCGCGCCTGCCCGCCCGCCCCGCCATTTGCTGGAACTCATTGGGCAGCAGCGGGCGGCGGGTCTGGCCGTCGTACTTGCTCATCCGGCCGATGACCACGGTGCGGGCGGGCATATTAACGCCCAGCGCCAGGGTGTCGGTGGCGAACACAGCGCGCAGCAACGCCATGCCGAACAGTTCCTCCACCAATTGCTTCAGCACCGGCAACAGCCCGGCGTGGTGGAAGCCCAACCCCCGCCGCGCCAGCCGTATGATGGTCTTGACCTGAGCCAACTCGCGATCATCGGGGGTGAGCCGCTCCATGTAACGTTGGATCACCTCGCCCACGCGCCTGACGTGTTCCGCCTCGCGCACGCTGGGGAATGACAGCTGGGCGCAGGCTTCGGCGGCGGCCTCGCAGTCGCGGCGGCTGAACAGGAAGTAGATAGCGGGCAGCAGGTCGAGGTGTTCCAGTTGCTGCACGATTTCGGGCGGCTCCGGTTCGGGGATACGACGGCGTTCCTCGCCGCTGCCGAAGCCGCGAAAGCGCTGGCCGCGCCCGCTGCCGCGCCGAATCTCGCCACCCACGTTGGGGAAGTCGGCAACCTGCCGCCCCTGCTCGTCAATCACCTTGTGCATCTTGCCGTCGAGGTAATAGTAATAGGATAGTGGCACCGCCCGCTGGCGATGGGTGATCAGGTGGATGGGGCTGTGAGTGTGCGAAATCCAGGCGGCCAGCTCGGCGGCGTTAGCGACCGTGGCGCTGAGGCAGACGAGCTGCACGTGCTTGGGGCAGAGGATAATCGCCTCCTCCCAGGCGGTGCCGCGCTCCACGTCGGCAAGGTAATGTATCTCGTCGAAGATGACCACCGACACGTCCTCAAGCTCGGCGGGATTCTGCAGCAGCATATTACGCAGCACCTCGGTAGTCATAACCAGGATGCGCCCCTCGCGGTTCTCGATGATGTCGCCAGTGAGCAAACCGACCGCCGCCGCGCCATAGACCGCCCGCAGATCGCGGAACTTCTGGTTGCTGAGAGCTTTGATCGGGGTAGTGTACATCACCCGTTGCCCCGCCAGCGCGGCCTTGTAGATAGCGAACTCGGCCACCACCGTCTTGCCAGTGCCAGTGGGCGCGGCGACCATCGCGCTATCACCCGCCGCAAGCGTGGCGATTGCTTCTTCTTGAAAAGCATCGAGGGCGAAGGGGAGGCGAGCGCGGAAGGCTTCGATGATGTAGGATGTGGCAGTCATGAGGGTATTATACAGTTAAAAGTTGAAAGTTGGAAGCGGATTGCGTATAATGCGGGGCGCAGTCGTGGCAAGCAGGTGAAGAAGTCAGGCAGAGGAGAGGCAATGGCAAGCATAGGTAATGTCGAGCAGGCGAAAGTCGGCCGTTGGCGGTGGGTACCGCACCAGCTAAGGGATGCGGTCAAGTACCGCGACTTGCTGCGTAACCTGGTGGTGCGCGACCTCAAGGTGCGCTATCGCGGCAGCGTGCTGGGCTTCATCTGGTCGCTGCTCAACCCGCTGCTGATGATGCTGATCTTCTGGTTCGTGTTCAGCAAGCTGTTGGGTACGAAAATCCCCCACTTTCCTTTGTTTTTGCTAGCTGCACTGCTACCGTGGACGTGGTGCGCGACCACAGTGAGTGGCTGCGTGGGCAGTATTGTGGGCAATGGCAATCTGATCAACAAGGTCTATTTCCCTCGCGAACTATTGCCCTTCGCCACCGTGATCAGCAACGGCATTAACTTCCTGCTTTCACTTCCGACCGCAGCGGCGCTGATTATCTATTATTTGATTTATTATCCACAGCATTATGGCGAGGGCGTGGGTTTGCCCGGCGGGGTGGTGTTGTTCAATCCGTTCAACTGGAACTTGCTCTGGATTCCTGTGCTGGTGCTGACGCAAGTGATATTTCTCACCGGGCTAGGACTGTTTCTTGCTGCTCTCAATGTGTACTTTAGAGACACCTCAATGATCGTCGAGGTGGGCTTGCAGGCATGGTTCTTCCTAACCCCCATCCTCTTCGATCTCACCACGGTGGCGGGTTGGGCGACCCAGTACATCTACTGGCTCAACCCAATGGCTTCGATTATCTCAAGCTGGCGGATTATCCTCTATAACGGTGCCCATGCCGACCCTGGCTTCATATTGCGTACTCTGATTACCGCGATGATCGTCTTCGTGGTTGGCTATGTGTTCTTCAGTCGCCTGAGCCGCTCGTTCGGCGAGGAGATATAGGCGCAAGTGGTTAGCGCAGTTAAGATGGGGGCGTTTATGGAGATTGTCGAACTGAAGACTGAGGCAGAACTGCACGAGGGTTATCCTGTGATGCACGAACTGCGTACCCACCTGAGCGAGGAACAGTACATGGCGCTGCTGGCCGAGATGCGGCCACGCGGCTATCGCCAGTTTGCGGTGCGCGATGAGGGCAGCATCGTGGCGATAGCAGGGATATTCTTCAACGTCAACCTCTACTACGGCCACTATCTCTGGGTCTACGACCTGATCACTACCGCCGCCGCCCGCTCCAAAGGCTACGGCCAGGCATTGCTCGGCCATATGGAGGAGCTAGCCCGCGCCGCTGGCTGCGACACCATTGCGCTCGCCTCCGGCGTGCAGCGCATTGACGCGCACCGCTTCTACGAGCAACGCATGGGCTTCGACCGCCCCAGCTATACCTTCAAGAAGACGCTCAAACCGTGAGGTATGAGGCATGAGGCACGAGTGAAAAGCAAAACTCCCTACCCCATATCGGGGGAGGGTGGGGGTGAACGAGACAAATATGAACGAGCAGCTATACGATACCTGGAACATCAACAATCGCATCAATCTCTATATGCTCGACGCGATCGCACCAGAACTGCTCGACCTGAAGCTGACGAAGGGGCGCAGCGTAGGTGAACAATTCGCGCACACCCACAACGTGCGCCTGATGTGGCTACAAGCCGCTGCACCAGAACTGATGGTCGGGCTGACGAAGCTGGAGAAGCAGGATGCGGGCGACAAAGACAGGCTGCGCCGCTGGCTGGAAGGGTCGGGGCAGGCAATCGAGGCACTGCTGCACAAATCGGTAGCAAATGGTGGCAAGGTCAAGAGTTTCAAGCCGCACGTTACCGCCTTCCTCGGCTACATGATTGCCCACGAAGCCCATAGCCGCGCTGAGGCCAGCTTCATCCTGACCCAGGCGGGGCATAAGCTAGACGATGCGATTTCCTACGGCCTATGGGAATGGGGCAAGCGCTAGTATTACAACGTCACTTGGCATATATGCGCCACAATGGTGTAGGGGCGAATCGCATATGCCCTGCCACCCAGCGTCCAGGTCAATCGTAGCTACATTATCTTGCCTGGCAACTGAGGCTGTAATACTAGGGGGCAACTTGCATATCATCGACCTGACTGACGATGAAGGGCTGATCGAGCAACTCGCCGCGCTACTGGTCGCTGCCTTTGCCGAACACTGGCCCGATGCCTGGCCCGACATCGAGAGCGCCCGCGCCGAGGTGCGCGAGTCACTTGCCCCTGAGCGCATCAGCCGGGTGGCGATTGACGACGATGGCACGGTGCTGGGTTGGATTGGCGGACAGAGCCAGTACGACGGCAACGTCTGGGAGTTGCACCCGCTGGCGGTACAGCCAGATCAGCAGCGGCGGGGCATTGGCCGCGCCCTCGTCGCAGATCTGGAGGCGCTGGTGCGCGAACGCGGCGCTCACACCCTCTGGCTGGGCAGCGATGATGACGACGGTTCGACCAGCCTGGCGGACACCGACCTGTATCCCGATGTGTGGAAGCATATTGCCAGCATCCGCAACCTGAACGGCCACCCTTACGAGTTCTACCAGAAGCAAGGCTTCGCCATCGTCGGGGTAATGCCAGATGCCAATGGCCCAGGCAAGCCCGACATTTACATGGCGAAGCGGGTAAGTCTTACTACCAGGTTATAACTGTAGCTCACTGGTGCTAATGGTCGAGCCGTCGTTGAGGTAGATAACCTGGTGATCGGTTTCGTCGCTCTTGCCGGTTAGCAGGTTGTGGGCCGAGGGTTCTTGTAGAGAGCTGGGCGCGTTCAGGTTAGCGCCATTGTCCACCCCAACGCCTAGGCGATACGATAGTTCGCCGCCCAACCATGCGGTTGCCATTGACAGGCTGGCACCCAGCAGGGACAGGCCAACGGCGGTGGCACCGGGTTGCTCCGGCTTTCCCCGCCGCAGCAGCCAACTCAGACCGAACAGAGAGATGACAATGTCATTGCCTACCCCATGTACGAGGCCAATCTGCTTTGCCCGCGTATCCTGCGGCACCGCCAGCCAATCGCGGATGCCGAATGGCGCGGCGGCTAGCCCGCCAATCAGCCCGCCAACAAGTGTCCAATAAGACACTTTGGCGAAATCCTTCTTCTTGGTAAACGTGTGCAGCGCGTCAAACACCACCGAGGTTGACAGCAGCCCCAGCGGGAAGACCACCAACATCGGGTGTACTGGATGCCCCAGTAGCTTAGTCTTGCTCTCCATTTACTGCTCTCCTTTCGCTTTCCA
>JANXYP010000207.1 GCA_025355955.1 Chloroflexota bacterium | reverse complement strand
TCGTTTCGATAAGCATCGTAGCTGGGCAAGCTCTCCCCTCACCAAACCTCTCCCCCCTGGGGAGAGGCTTTTTGCCGTTAGTGAAGCCTCTCCCCGGCAGGGAAACCCCTTGCAGGTTCCCTGTGGGTAGGTTTGGTGAGGGTTGAAGGCTGATGAGCAAACAAGGCTTATCGGAATGTGCGTTTCAATGGTGGGACAGGCTGTTTGCCTTATCGTTTCGATAAGCATCGTAGCTGGGCAAGCTCTCCCCTCACCAAACCTCTCCCCCCTGGGGAGAGGCTTTTTGCCGTTAGTGAAGCCTCTCCCTGTCAGGGAAACCCCTTGCGGGTTCCCTGTGGGTAGGTTTGGTGAGGGTTGAATGATGAAGCGCAGCACTGCCCCTCGCATACGCCAATGCCGACTTTGCTACCGCTTCTTTAATCCTTGTTCTTTTTTTCCTTCACCTTCCACGCGGGCAATCCGCTCTTCGAGGTCGGTGAGGCGGCGAGTGAGCAGTTCGGCATAGGCATTGAGTTCGACGGCGGCGCGGGTGGCGGCGGAGTTGAAGCGGTTCTGTTGCTCGACAATGGGGTTGATGTACCAGCGCAGCAGAATACGCATGATGCGCTTGGTGTAAGCGCCCAGCCGCCCCACGATGGGGGTCTCCCACGTAACCGGCAGGTGGGCGCTGACGAACCAGGCATCGTTCAGTTCGTCCACTGCTTTGCGTAGCTCTAGTAGGTTGAGGTCGCCACCGGCTTCGGCATCGCTAAGGCGGGCGCGACGGGCGCGTACCCGTTCGCGGATCTGCTCCAACGCGGCGGCAACCTCCTGCGGATTGCTGAGGCGATTTTCGCTCATCGCACCCTCTTGTAAACTTGAATGGCGCTGGCGTAGCTGGGTTCGCTCGTCCAGGTGATTAGCGCATAGTGCTGGGTGAAGCTGGCAACCTTGCTGAAGTCGGTTTTACCCAGGCTGAGGGTCAGCACGATGTAGGCCGGTTGGCGGTTGACCACGTAATCGGCATCCTCCTTCTCATGACCGGCCCGCCCCGCTCCCGCGTCGGTAATCACAATATGGGCGATATGTTCATCGGTTAGACCGAGAACATCGAGGTAGCGACGATTGCTGTAGAAGGGCAGCACCCCGGCGGCGGTGGTGGCGATCAGGTCGCTCGTCTGGCTGTGGTTGTCAATATACTGGGCGCAACTGTAGAGTGCGGCGGCCACACTCTGATAATAGCTGAGGTTGGGCTGCTCACCGTGCGTCGAGGTGCGGTCGTAGACTGAGAAGCTGACCACCGCGAGGGTGATTACGCCGAGGCCGACTAGCAACCACTTGCGTACACGGGGCGGGTTGGCCGCAGCATCCTCATCCGGCGAAGGGCTGTGCCATCCCACGAGGGCAAGGTAGAGCGACTTCAGTCCATCAGCGTTTAGCACAAGCAATGCGGGAAGAATTGGCACGAAGAAGCGGCCCACCGCCCAGTCCCAGTCGCCGCCCACGTAGATAATATAGGCCCAGTAGCCCAGCGCCACGCTGAAGAGGAAGGCGAGGCGATAGGTGAGCTTCTGGCTTACCAGGGCGATGAAGGGGATAATGAAGAAGAGTTCACTATGTCGATCGCGGAACTTGCCCTCGTAAGTCAGGCCGCGCTGGATCTGCGCCCAGCCACTGCCTACCTTGTTGTAGAAAGTGTTGGGCAAGGGCCAGCCATAGTAGCTCCACCGCCAGGCGAAATAGGGCAGATAGAGGACAATGGCAGGGGCAAGGTAGAGCCAGAGATAGCGGCCAAAGCCGCGCCCGCGCCACGCCCGCAGTAGCAGGAAGGTGAGGCCAATGGCGTAGGCGAGCAATCCTTCGGGGCGAGTCAGCGCCGCGAGGGTGAATAGCAGGCCGCTGGCAAGCGCCAGTCGCTGCTCGGCAGAGCCATCACGCTCCAGCATCAGCACAAAGCAGAGCAACCCAGCGGTGAGCAACATGGTGTAGAAGCTGGTCTCCAGCCCGGCGATGCTCCAGGTGGCAAAGCTGCCATCCGCCGCCATCAGCACCAGCAATGCTGCGCTGATTATGGGCAGCCGTCCGCGATAGGGGCCAGTCTCCGCCAGCCGGTAGGTGAGCGGTAGGATTGCCAGTCCCGCCAGCGCCCCAACCAGGATGCTGATGCCAATGCCGCCAAAACTCAGCTTCATCGCAACTGCGATCATCACCATCCACAGGAAGTTGGTATAGCCCTCCACGTGTTCGCCGACATTCCAGACCGGCCCATTGCCCATTGCCAGGTTGTGGCTGTAGCGGAAGGTGATCCAGGCATCGTCCACCCCCCAGCCGCCCAGGTTCGCAGTGCTGTTCAGGTAATATTCGTGCCAGCCGAGCAGCGCCAGCGCGACTACCAGCCACGGCCAGGGGCGAGTAATTACAGATTGTAGATTGTAGATTGCAGATTGGGGTTTTATTGCGGGCGCGGCCGGTACTGCTCCATGTGGCAGCGGGGCAGACGCAGTACGTCCCTCCTGGGCTACGGAAGGGCGGGTGGTGTTCTCTTGTTCCAGTGGTATAGCCATTAGTTCCTTATCAACGGCGCAGCTTGCAATACCAATTCGTCGAGGCAAAGCTACAATTCTGTAGGGGCGAACCGTGGTTCGCCCTGGCCCAATCAATAACGTCTCCT
>JANXYP010000202.1 GCA_025355955.1 Chloroflexota bacterium | reverse complement strand
ACTAGCCCACCCTGCGACGCAGGCGAATACGCCTACTTCTGCCGCGAAGTCGCCACCCGCTACGCGCCCGCCAGCTCGCATGGACCCATCTACGCGCCCGCTAACAATATGGCGTTGGACGCGACGGTGTTACACCAATTCGCCGAGGCCATAAAGTAAATCGTAGAGGCGGGCCGCTGCCCGTAAAACAGCGCGTCAATGCCTTTTGCCAGCATCAGTGTTGGGGTAGGGGCGCATGGCATACGCCCGCTTGACCAACCACCTTGCCCATCTTCAGCATCAATGCATCCACCTCGTTCCGCGTTTTCCGTGCTTCTAACCACCCCCTGGCAGCTGCGCTTGCGCTCGGCGTTAAGGCGCTTCGGCAAGGGGCTACGCCCCCATCCCCTACATTGGCATTGATGGCTGCGATGGGCATTTACTTGGGTTCAGTCTTCCTCGACCAGCGCAACTGATGCTGCCGGCCACAGCGCTCCGCCAGGTGAACGGCCTTCTTGTGTTGCCTCCTGCCACTCCTCCTCGCGGCAGACGTATACCACCTTACCGCCCTCTCCTTCCTCTACGCTGCCCAGAGCGCGAAGACCATCCTGCCACGCGCCATCGGCAGTTTGTACCAGCACCTTGTCGCCCCGCTGTAGCTGCGGTTCGGCCTCGCCATAGAAGATCAGCCGCGCATGACCGAACCGGGCAACTGTATCCGCCGCTGACATTTCCTCAGCTGCGCCTACGGCAACCAGATACTCACGCTTCTGCTTGCCGGTCATCCCCGCCATTGCCGTCTCCGCCGCCTCAAGCCTCTGCCTAAGCTCTTGGCGCTTCTCCTCGGTCAGCTTACCCATCGCCTTTGCCCCTCTCTATCTGCTTACGAACTCAAGATTACCGGGGATTACTGTCAACTTCACGCCAAGCTCTTCAGCCAGTATCCTTACGCTAGCCGCAAGGCTACCATCGGCATCGGCAATCTCCAGGCGTGTACCAATGAAGCGGAAGCGGCCACCTTTGATACCAAACTCTCGTAGGATTTCATTCGCGTAGTCTGCGTCTCGCATCCCTTCGAGAATGTAAAATGCTCCATTGGCCGCCTCATCCGCAACGAAAAGCATCACCGCGTCCTGATTGTAGCGCTTGCGAAGTTGTTCAGCTAGCTGATGCAGTGCCGCCACATCTCCTTCAAGCTCTAGCGATACCGCTGGCTCAAGGCTGCCCTGCCAAATCCCTGCCGCCTGCTCGAAGCTAACCAACACCACCCCTGCCACCCTCGCCTCACGCTCCAGCCTGCGGACAAACCCTTTATAGCGCGGTGTTTCATAGTATTCGCTGATCGCTTCGGCCCTGGCTAGTGGTCGCCCCCGATAGGGAGTAATGCCAAAGTTGATGCGAACGCTTCGGCGCAGGGGTGTGCGGTCCAAGATAGGCTCATCATTTTCATCCCCGCTACTGCTGCTCACATCTGCGCTCCTTGCACACCTGTATTCACCCTAATGCTAGCACATTTGCGTGGAAGCGTCAAGGTATTGCCTTCCGCAACTACTATCGCCGTTAAACGTGTCAATATCGGTCGCGAATCTCGCCATTAGGGTTGGGGGCGAATCGCATACGCCCGTTTGCCGCGTACCAACGCCCATCGTCAAGCAATGTATGTTGATGTAGGGGCGGGTCGCACTCGCCCTGGCTCCCCACGTCAATGCCTATCGGCGGCAACCAACCGACATTCTCTGCTTGAGATGGGCGTTGATGCGCTTGACCGGGGCGAGCGCCATCAGCGCCCCTACGTCGGGGTTGGCGGTTGCGATGAGCATAATCGCCGGGCAGCAGGGCGGGCCACCGCCCGCCCCTACGTGTGGCCCAATCCGTTTATCCGTTTTTACAATCCGTTGGCCGCACCCCTACCCCCAGGTTGATGCTTGCGAAAAGCGTTGACGCACTGCTATGCGGGCGGTAGCCCGCTGCTTGAATAACCCACAGTTAGAATAACAAATAAACTGACCTGTGGCAACGCGCAACGGGCCAGCTTTGCTGCTGTACCAAAGTACAGGGGAGCTAATTGATCTGACATCACGATATAACTCTAAGCCACGCACAAACATGGCCTGGCGTGTAGATGTAGCTTACCCCGAAGTTGAGGCTAGCGTGTTCATACTCTACAGCACGTAGGACATTTATGTCGTAATGTTAGAATTGATTCCTTGCATCACCCCCGCCGATCTGGTATAATCTCCCTCAGCGCAGCCGCTGGCTGAACGCCTTGCTTTGCGCTGCTAACTAAATACCGCTGCGCCGCGCTCTTGCGCCGCGCCCAACCTTTCTGCTCCTGGCAGGCGGGAGACTCTCACACCCTCTCCTTTAACGCCCATGACCCAGGGGTAAGCCCATGGAAAGGAGGTGTGAACCCTCTTGCGCGATTACGAACTTATGTACATCGTCCGCCCCAACCTGTCGGACGATGAGATTTCCCCCATTGTCGAACGGATCAATAACTATGTCGCTACCCTCGGTGGTCAGGTCAAGGAAGTAATCCAGACCTCACCCTGGGGCCGTCGCCGCCTTGCCTACAACATCGAGAACTTTCAGGACGGCTACTATGTAGTTACCAACTTGTTGCTCGACCCGCGCCAGGCTTCTGAGCTTGAGCGCAGTCTGCGGCTGTCTGACGACATCCTGCGCCATATGCTGGTAAGACCCGGCGGTACGGAGGCTTAGGCCCACCAACCTTGCCAGCGGTTGAACCCCGCTTATCGGCTAAGAAACATTATCACCAACGCAATACACCTGCATCGGAACTGAGAAGATCGCTAGAACGTACAAAGAGGAGGCTTATAATGTCTGGTCGCAGCTTGAACAAGATCATGCTTATCGGCAACCTGGGTAAGGACCCGGAGATGCGTTTCACCCAGGGCGGGCAGGAACAAGTGCGCTTCACCCTGGCCTGTTCGCGCTCGTGGAAGTCCGCCGAAGGCGAAGCCCGCGAAGAGACCGACTGGTTCAACATCTCTGCCGGTGGTAGCCTGGGCAAAATCTGCAACGAGTACCTGCACAAAGGGAGCAAGGTCTACATCGAAGGCCGCCTCTCGGTGCGCCAGTATGACGACGCGCAGACCGGCCAGAAGAAGACCTACGTCGAGGTGTTTGCCAACGACATGATGATGCTAGACACCCGCCAGTCCGGTGAGGGTGGCTACACTGGCAGCCAGCGCAGCAATAGCAGTGAACGCCAACCCGCCAGCCAGGGCGCATCTGCTGCGCCTGTCTTTGAAGAAGACATGGACGACATTCCATTCTAATATTACAACTGAAGATGAGGGAAAGCAGCCGAATTGGAGTAGGGACTAATCGCATACGCCCTCCCGCTCGGCGACCAGGCCAACCATAAACGTTCTCTACCCCTCTATATCTGCAATTGTAATGCTAAGAGCTTATCCAAAATGGGCGAGGTCAACCCGCCCCAACGCATAACAGGAGAAACACAGCTTTGTCCTCTGATAACCAAGAAATGATCAGCAACGCGGCCCCGGCCGCAGCGGCTGCCCCTGGGCCTGCCGCCCCCGCGCCTGCTGCCAGTGGCGCACCCATGTCCGCGCCCAGCGGTCCAGCCCCGCTGCCGAGTGGTGGTCAGGCTCCGGCACCCCGCCCCTATACCCCCCGCCCCTACACGCCCCGCCCTTACAGCGGTCCGCGCGACGGCGATGGTGGCGGTCCGCGTGGCCCGCGTCGCCCCCGCCCCGGTGGGCGCAACGAACGCTATACCCCGCGCCGCAAGATGAACGGCTACTGCCTGGAGCATCGTGATTTTATTGACTTCAAGGATGTCAACGGCCTACGCCGCTTCCTATCGGAGCGCGGCAAGATCGAACCGCGCCGCAAAACCGGCGCGAACGCGCATTGCCAGCGCATGATCACCGTTGCCCTCAAGCGCGCCCGCCACATGGCCCTGCTACCCTTCGTTGGGCCGCATAACCGTTGAGCCTAAGTTCGCCCAACCTACAGAAGGAGCAAGGCTTTAGATTATGGCAAACAAGAAGAGGCTGCAATCGGTAACTCCTCCCCCTCCCCAGCGGGCGATGACCAAGCGACAGCTTACCCGTTATCAGCGTGAGCAGCAAGCCATTCGTCGCATCGTTGTTCTGATCAGCGCTGCGCTCGCCATCTGCCTGCTCGTGCTGCTCATCCCTATCTACATCAGCGCAGTGGTCAATCCCAACCGCACCGTCGCCACCGTCGAGGGCCAGAACCTCAACCGCGGCAACTATGAGAAGCAGCGGCGTTGGGATCTCTACCAGCAGGTTGAGCAGGATGCTTTCTACTATCAATATCAGCAGCAGGCGGGCCAGGCACAGACCGGTAGTTTCGCCCAGAGCCAGCAGTACAAGGATGATCTTCAAAACCTCAACACGGTCAGCAGCTCGCCAATTGATGGCACCTCGCTCGGCAACCTGGTGGATAACACGCTCATCGTCAAGCACGCTAAGGACGAGTTCAACTTGCAATGGACACCCGCTGATATAGTTTCCAGCACCATCCAGGACCAGGCTCCACCGCCGCAACAGCCCACCGCGACCCCCGCCCCGGTGATCACCCCCACCGCGACGCTGACTGTAACTGGCACACCCGCCACGCCTACTGTCTTTGTCACCCCGACCACCACAATCACGCCGACCATCCCACCAACCCTCACGCCTGGCGGCCCCAGCCCGACTCCGACGCGAACAGCAACCCCATCGCAAACGCCGACCATTACCCCCACACCAATCCCGGTGGCGGGCGCATCGGCCACTGCTGGCACCCGCTACAGCTTGTTGAGCAAGGAGATCAATGGCAATAAACCCGACCCCAGCACCACCTATTGCCAGTTGGCCTGTCCCGGCCTCAGCACCGACGATTATCTCAATCTGATTGCCCAACCTGCGTATCTGAAGAAGCAGATAACCAACATCCTGCAATCACGCATCCTAACCAGCACCCTTCAGCTTCAGTTGTCGCAGATCCTGACTGCTAGCCAGGACGATGCCAACGCAGCCAAGGCGCTCCTCGACCAGGGCAAGGGCTTCCAGACTGTCGCCAGCCAGAAGTCTACCGACACCGCAACTAAAGATAAGGGCGGCGACATGGGCTTCATCGCCAGGGGCCAGCAAGCGGCGGAGTTCGATACCGCAGTCTTCGATGCTAATCCCAAGGTGGGCCAAACCATCGGCCCCTTCCAGGATACCGCTGGCTGGCATATAGTGACGGTGGTTGACAGGCAGGACAACAAACCGCTAACTGCCGCTCAACTAAGCACCATAAAAGGCAATGCGTTCGATAACTGGCTGACCGCGCTGAAGAAGAAGGATACCACGAGCGGGGCGCTCAATCTCTCGATTACCCCGACTCCAACCAACGTCACTGTCCCAACCATCGTGCCAGCGCCCACCGCACTGCCTGCAGAAACGCCCGCCCCACCGATCACCAGCACCAACTCGCTGACTGGCACCAGAACCATCACCGGCACCCAACCAGTGGGCGGCACGACTCAGACTACGTCGCCAGCCACCGCCACTGTTGCTAGCCCACCATCGCCAACCGCAAGCGCAGCGACCACGCCAACCACCACTGGGGCAAGCGGCGCAACCCCGACCAAGTAAGACAGGGCGTAGCATCCTGTTAAAAACACGAGTCGTCCCCAAGTTTAATCAACTAAGCCCCCAGCGGGAGTTGGGGAGAATCTTGAAGCGCGATTATGCCAGGGTAAGCACATTAGGTGTAAGCCTGCTTACCCCGGCATTAGCGGCAAGCGAGATTTCCCCCAAACCCCCGCTGGGGGCTTGATTTAATGCGTTTACGGTGGTCGTGCGCGTTCACCCACTGCTTATACCAATTAGCCTAGGCGCTGCTATAGTTCTGTAGGGGTGAACCGTTGTTCGCCCTGGCTCAATCTATCGCGGCACCACCGCTAATTGGTATAAGCAGTGGGGCGCACTTAATGTGCGCCCCATGCTCTATCTGTCGTTTCGCTATACCTGATTCACCCAGCACTTATCACTTGCGATTAGCCTTGCGGATCTCTTCGACCTCGTGGATGTGTTCCAGCCCGTGACTGAGCATATCCCGCACCGTGTCACCCACGTTCTGCTTCTGCCCCTCGCTGTGGGGGTCGCGGCCGTCGCGTGTGATGTAATCAAGTTCGCGGTAATTAGGATAGAAGCCGATCATCTGGGCGACGCTTAGACTGCTAGCGCGGAAGAGGGCAACGGCGCTATCAATCGGGCGTTCGGCATAGTGAAGCTGGCTGTCGGCCATCTCGTTGGCCCGCCAGCTATGGGCGTAGTGACTCCCTGGCTCGGTCAGCGCAGTGGTTATCTCGACCAGGAACTTTACGTGGGAATCGGAGTTATGGTGGATCACCTGGCGGATACTCCAGCCCTGCGGTTCGCGCTTCATGTCGAGGTCGGCTTCGGACAATCCCGCCAACGCATCTTCCAACCGCTGTGGTGTTGTGGTAAGCAGCGCCATATCCTCTGCCTGGCTGCGTTTTGCCCCCACCGTATAGGTGACGCTGAGACCTTCGGGGGTCGGTACGCGCATCACCCGATCGCCCCAGGGCTTGTTGTCCACCTCGATGCCACTGACCCCCAGCTGCTCCAGCCTGGCGCGGTCCGCGTCAATATCTTCACCGTTGCGAAACACGCCCTGGCGCAAGACGATATGGCTCTCCGCCGCATAAGCGTTCAGGTCGGCTACCGTTGGCCCTGCCAGCAATATCGGTAGCTGCTCCGCGTTGATGATCGCCATGTCTGCTGCGGGCTGATGGTCGAGTACCTCGTAGCCAATGCCGTCGCGGTAGAACGCGAGGCTCTTATCCAGATCTTGGGTCTTGATTACATA
>JANXYP010000195.1 GCA_025355955.1 Chloroflexota bacterium | reverse complement strand
CATCGTCCTCGTAACCACCGCCCCGGCGTGGAACGCCAAGAATTCCAGTAACGCGTACTCGCGTGGCGTCAGCGGGATCTTTTTCCCCGAGCGGGTGACGCTCCGGGCCGCCGTATCGATCGTCAGTTCGTGAACCTTGATGAACGGATCTTTCTTCTGATGCCCCCGGCGGATCAGCGCCCTGATGCGAGCCAGCAATTCATCGAGTTCGAAAGGCTTCGTCAGGTAATCGTCGGCCCCGCTATCGAGGCCGCCAATCCGATCGGCCACGCTGTCGCGGGCGGTCAGCATCAGCACCGGGGTCAGTATCCGCAGGCGGCGCAGTTCCTTGCAGACGGCGAAGCCATCTATGCCGGGCAGCATCACGTCGAGGACGATAACATCGTAGTCCACACTGCGAGCGGCTTCCAACCCCTCAGTGCCATTGAACGCGGTATCTACTGCGTAGCTATGCTCGGTCAGGTAGCGGCGCAGCACGCCGCTAATCCTCTGGTCGTCTTCGACAATCAATACGCGCATTGTACTCCCATCCTTATATAAAACCGCCAATCACCGCTTCACTGCGGTGCTAATGACATTATATCACGTAAAGATGAGAGGAAGATTACAGCCGGGTGCAGTCGGTCAAAGTGCGGTCGTAGGGGCGGGCGGTGGCCCGCCCTGGTGGGAATGGCAAGCAAGATGGTGAGCTACACCCAAATATGCTTTTTGGCTTGCAGGTTGTGTTATAATTGGTGGGATAGATTTAGCATTGGAGACTGTCTGATAACAATTAGCCGCGCAGTTGGTGCAAATTGGACCAGGGCGAACAACGGTTCGCCCCTACAGAAATTATAGCGTCACCAAGGCTTATTGGTATGATAGCACAGTCGACTGGGCTTGGCAGCAAGGAGAACGTCAGTGCGCCCCTACGGGCAAATCCACTGGTTTTCAGACAGTCTCTAATATAACAGCCTCAGTTGGCGTTAATGCGCCAGAATGGTGTAGGGGCGAATCGCATACGCCCTGCCGCCCAGGATCCAAGCCAATCGTAACTACGCTATGTTGCCCAGCAACTGAGGCTGTGATACTAACAGGTGTATATAGAAAGACTAGCCAGCGGATTAGGTTCAGCGGAGCAGCGGAGAAAGCGGGTACTGCTACCCTGTCCTGGTGCTGTAATACTGGCCTAAACAGGTGAATAGCATAATTGACGATTTCGACAAGTATATACCCAAACTTGCAGCGGGATGGGCTGGTGAGACTCTAACAGAGATGATCAGCCGTGATCAGGTGCGAACCGTCGACCTGCTCTGCATGATGCTGTACAGTGATGAATCGCACATATATGCGGCTGCGCTTCGTTATCTCAGCGAAATATCTAGTGGACGGGAGTTTTACCCTTTCAGCGATGGGCAGCCGCAGATAGAGCTTGCGACGAAGGTAGGACTTGCTGATCGTATCTTCGAGCTGCTTCAGGATGAGGACACCTGGATTCACGCTGCTATACTGCTTGATTATTTCAATGATGGGCGGCTTGTTGCGTCACTTCTTGGGGCGCTTAGGAGTACGAGAACTGATTTGCGTTTTATTGCCACCGGAATACTTGGTAGAAGGAAGGTTGCGGAGGCAGTGTCTTTGCTCATCGAGTTGCTGAATGACGAGGATGAGGGCGTAAAGGCGACCGCAGCATGGGCTTTGGGCAATATCGGTGACAAGCGTGCAGTTGAGCCAATTATTGCCCTGATTGGTAATATGGATAATGAAAATAGCGGATATGCTACAGCGCTGGGATTGCTTGGTGATGCGCGTGCTTTTGAGCCGCTACTTGCGCTGCTTGATAGTAAGAATGCTGACCTGAAGGAAACTGTAATCAAGCAACTGGGCAAAGTTGACCCTGAGCGTGCTATTTCAGTTTTGCAATCAATTCGCCACAATTGGTCTGAGCCATGGCACGTTCGGTACGCTGCTGTCCAGATACTCGACAACATCAACCAACCGATGCTCGAACCTTAACCACTGAGGTATTAATGGACCTGCTCTCCGGTATCCAATCTTCGCCCAAGCGTATGCTGGCGGTCGTCGCCCACCCAGGTGAGGAGACTTTTCCGCTGGGGGCGCTGATTGACCGTTACTCCAAATACACCGTGCTGGTCGGCCTCATCTGCGTGACGAAGGGAATAGGCGACCCGCAGACTGATCGCGCCCGCGAGGCCGAGCTACGCAAGGCTGCCCGCACCATCGGGGTCAGCCAGCTTTATCTGTGGAGTTTCAAGAGTCCACTGCTCCAGGTGGATAACAACGAGCTTACTGCCAGGGTGGTGCAGATTATCCGCCTGCTGCAGCCGCAGGTGGTAATTAGCCTCAGCCCCACCGTGGATGGCGATATTACCACCATTGCCCGCATTGCCGCCAGCGCCGTGCCTGCCGCTGCCGACGCGCATCGCTACCCCGACCAACTGGCGAAAGGGCTGCCGCTGCATCAGGTGAAAAAGCTCTACTATCTCACCGCGCCAATGCCGCCCAGCGATGCCGCCGCGCAAGCCGATTACTATCCCCCCACCACCGTGATCCAGGTTGCCCACAGTGTGCGGGCGCAACGCGGCGCGTGGGCCGAGTATCACAGCCGCGCTGCCGACAGCGCCGCTTTCGAGCAGTCGGTCGCCGCTCAGGATGGGAAGGCGTACCTGCACCTGCTGCAAGGTGTACCCTCGCGGCGTGCCGGTCAACCGTTCGAGGAGGATTTGTTTGGCGGGATTAAGGTATGAGCAGCCAGCGCCCACCCCCAGCCCCTCCCGGCGGGAGGGGAGACGTTGCCACGCACCCGCCCCCAGCCCCTCCCGGCGGGAGGGGAGACGTTGCCGCGCACCCGCCCCCAGCCCCTCCCGGCGGGAGGGGAGACGTTGCCGCGCACCCACC
>JANXYP010000193.1 GCA_025355955.1 Chloroflexota bacterium | reverse complement strand
GGTGCTGCTAGTCGCCGCCCTGGCGCTCGGCACTTATATCTACATTGGGCGTTACCTCGCCGCCAGCCTCAACGCCGACCTCGATGCCGCCGCGCAGGCCGATGTGCAATACTTCGAGCTGGCATTGGGCAGCGGCGACCTACCCAGCGTTGCGCTGGTCAGTGGCATCGCTCCCCGCGTAGTACAACTGCCGAACAATCGCTACAACGTGCGCGTCTTCGACCCCAACGCCAACCTGCTTGCCGCTGGGCCGGATAACATTGGTGCCGCCCCCAGCGGCGCGGCCTTTAATCTGCTAGCCGCAGATACCATTCTGCTCCACCCCTTGCTGTACAACGACCCCGCCCGTATATACGCTGCTTACCCTGTCACCTACCGCGACCAAACTGTCGCCATTGTCGAGCTATCGGCTGGCCGTGACAGCATCAATCGGGTGCTGGTGCCTCTGGCCCGCGTCTTCATCATCGGCTTGTTCATTGCCGCGCTGATCGCCGCACTGCTGGGCCTGTGGCTGGCCCAAACCGTCAGCCGCCCGATCCGCAACCTCGAAGCAGCGGCGGAGCAGATCGCCGCTGGCAGCGATGCAGGGCTTAATGCTCGTGTCGGTGCGGAGGCGCGGCGGCAGGACGAGATCGGGGCGCTGGCCCGCAGCCTGAACGGGATGGCCGACCGTCTCAGCGCCCTGATTGCCTCGCGCAACACCTTCGTCAGCAGCATCGGCCACGAACTGCGTACCCCGCTTACCACCCTGAAGGGCAACATCATCAATCTGCAAGACGAACCCGGCCTCAGCGCCGACAACCTGCGCGCCCTGGCGGTGATGGAGCAAGAGACCGACCGCCTCGCCCGCCTGGTCGAGGAGCTGCTCACCTTCGCCCGCAGCGGCGGTATTGTTCCCGTCGAGGCGCTAGCCCGCCGCCCGCTCGAACTTGCCGCATTGGCCCGCGAACTGTGTGCCGCGCTCGAACCTCGCGCCACCCGCCTCGGTCTGAAACTCACCTGCATTGCCTCTACCCCTATTACCGTCAACGCCGATCCTGATCGGGTAAAGCAAATTATCATCAACCTGCTCGATAATGCACTCAAGTTCACCCCGCCGGGCGGCAGCATCACCATCAGTGTGCAGCGTGAAGCCAGCGACGCAATCGTGCGCGTCGCCGACAGCGGCCCCGGCATGACCTTCGCACAGCGCGATAGCGTCTTCCTACCCTACGAGCGTGGCGAAGCGGCCCGCGCCATCCCCGGCCTGGGTCTGGGCCTGAGCATCGCCCGCCGTCTCGCCGAAGCGCACAGCGGCAGCCTCACCCTGGAGCCGAACCAGCCTAAAGGCACAATTGCGGTGCTATGCCTGCCGCTTGGCTAATGTAGAATGTAGAATGTGGGTGTTCAATTTGGCGCTGGGGTACTTTCCACCATTAGGACTTTCAACTTTCAACTTTCAACTCCAGATGTAACATCCGTTCATATCTGCATAAAGCGTGGTTCACACCTATGCCACAACTTTAGGTTACAATACGCGGCGTAACAACCTTACGCATCGCAACTACGCAATCGCAAGCTAGCAAGGGAAAACAATGAGTACCACATTCAAGCGCAGCGGCGCAGTAATCGCAATCATGATAATTATCAGCCTCAGCGCCGCTGCCTGCGGCGGCAGCAGCGTGGACGGCGCGCAGGTGATCCGCAACATGACAGCGGCGGTTGCCAGGATCAATACCACCCACAGTGTCGTGCAGGTGCATATAGACCTTAGTAGCCCGCAAATCAGTGGCGATATCACCGCCGAGTTCTGGCAGCAAATGCCCGCGCTGTTTCATGGCGAGATTCACACCGCCAACATCAATGGCCTCGACAGCTTGATCAAGCTGGGCGCTGCTCCCCACTCAACAGCCAACGGCAGCGCCACCCCCGATGTGAGTACCATGTTCAGCGCGCAAAACCTGCCGGGCAGCGTGCTTGTGGCCGACGGTAGCGCCATCTGGCTCTACACCCCGGCCAGCAACCAGGTCTACAAGGCCACCCTCGATACCAAAAACATCAGCCTGGCGCAGGTGCAGGTGTTCCTCCAGGGTTTGCAAGGGGTGGTGGATCGACTCCTGGCAGTCAGCGATGTGCAGGGCGTGGGCGAGGAGCAGGTGGGTGGGCGTGATGCTTACAAGCTGGAGCTTACCGCCAAACAGGGACTGAGTGCGGGGCAGACTGGCACCGCCGCGCTGCTACTGATGGGCGGCAAGGTAACGCTATGGGTGGATAAGCAACTTAGCGTGCCACTCAAGCTGCAGTACGACAACTCTAGCATGGGAACGGTCAGCGTCACCGCCATCAATCCCGACTTCAACCAGCCCATCGACCCCGCCAAGTTCCAATTCACTCCGCCCCCCAACGTGAAGGTGGTCAATCTCGCTACCCCCAAATCAGAACCCTTTACTCTACCCCAGGCCCGCGCCCGCGCTGGCTATAGCCTGCTGATTCCCACCAAATTGCCGGACAGCGCATTGCTGGTGGGCGTGTCACAGACCGACGAGCCGAACCCCGACAACCCCGCTGCCACTGAGCGCATTACTCTGCTCAATTTTCAGGGCAATAGCTCATTCTTCGACATTACCGAGGCGAAAAGCGATCGATTTACCACCAAATACGCGCAGCAAGGTGGCACAACCGAACAGAAGCGCAACAATGAGGTGGTGCAAAGCATCACTGTGCGCGGCGTGACTGCCACCGAGGTCACTTATACCGCCGACAATCAGCCGCGCAGCCTAGTCTACTGGACTGATAAGAGCGGCATCATCGTCAGCATCAGTGGCAGCCTCAGTCTCAGCGATACCGAGAAGGTTGCCGAGTCGCTGAACTAATACCAATTAGCGGTGGTGCCGCTATAGATTGATCCAGAGCGAACAACGGTTCGCCCCTACAGAACTATAGCATCTCCTCGGCTAATCGGTATAAGGAGCAAACATGATTATTGCCACCGACCTTGAAGGCACGCTAACCACCGGCGAAACCTGGCGGGGCATCGGTAAATACCTGGCCCAACATGGGCGGGCAATGACCTACCGTACCTTTTTCCTCACTCATTTGCCGGGGGCGCTGCTATCGAAGCTGGGCCTGATCAGCAAGCAACGCTTCCGCGACCGCTGGATTGCAGACTTGCCGCGCCTGCTCCGCGGCTACACCGTCGCGCAGTGGAATGATGTCGCCGAGTGGGTGGTCGAACACGAATTGTGGCCGCAGCGTCGGGTGACGTTGATTGACGAGATTATGAGCCACCGGCAAGACGGCTACCGACTGGTACTCGTCTCCGGCACCTACCAGCCGGTACTTGATGCCTTTGCCCGTCGCCTCGATGCAGAAGCAGTTGGCACCCCGCTGGAGCTAGCCAACGATCGGGCCACTGGTCGCCTCGCTGGGGCAATCAACAATGCGGAAGCCAAAGCCGGGCGGCTGCGCGCTTTCCTCGCAGGCAGCTTGCCAGACATCGCTTATGGAGACACTGCGGCTGATTTGCCGATGCTGGGCTTGAGCAAAATCCCGGTGGCCGTCTACCCCGATGCACAACTGCGGAAGGCGGCCAGCAAAGGCGGCTGGCGCATCATTGAGACGCACGGAGAGAAATTACTGCAACCCTCGGCTGGGTGGTGCGGTCTAACCAACTGGCTGTATAGGGCGCGTTTACTGACCTGGCATCATCAGGAGCGAACAACAGTTCGCCTCTACAGAACTATAGCATCGCCTCGGCTGATTGGTATACCTGGCATCATCAGGAGCGAACGGCGGTTCGCCCCGATATGTAGGACGAACAATTAATCACTAATCACTATGGTAAAAGGAGGATAACCTAAGCATGGCTTCACTGCTCGAACTCAAGCAACTTAGCAAAAAGTATGGCACTGCCACCGTTGTGGATAACCTCGACCTCACGGTGCAGCCGGGTCAGATCTACGCCTTCCTCGGCCCCAATGGCGCGGGCAAGACCACCACCATCCGCATGATGTTGGGGTTGGTACATCCCACGGGCGGGCAAGTCTGGTTCCAGGGCCAACCGCTCGGCGACCACCCGGAGCGCATTCACGCGCAGGTGGGCAGCATGGTGGAGACACCGGGCTTTTACCCGATGCTCAGTGGTGCGGAGAACCTGCACGTCTTCCAGCGGCTGCATGGAGACAACGACCCCGCCCGCATCAAGGCGGTGCTGGAACTGGTGGATCTCACCAGCACGGGTAAGAAGCCAGTCGGCGCTTACTCTTTGGGCATGAAGCAGCGGCTGGGCATTGCCCTTGCCATGCTGCACCGCCCCCAACTACTAATCCTCGATGAGCCGACCAATGGCCTCGACCCCGCTGGCATGAGCGAGGTGCGTAACCTACTGCTGCGGCTGAAAGATGAGGGCTTCAGCATCTTCATTTCCAGCCACCTGCTGCACGAGGTGGAGCAAATCGCCACCCATGTTGGTATCATCAACAATGGCAAGCTGGTCAAGGAAGGGCCGCTAGGTGTGGTGCTGAACTCCAGCGAGGCGCAGCTAGAGCTGCAGAGTTCGCAGGCTGACCGTCTCAGCAAGTTCCTGGCAGAATGGCTACCTCAACACATACCCAGCGGCAAGCTACGGCAGGATGGCAACGTCATTCACATTGCCAGTTTCAGTGGCGACACCGAGGCGCTTAACCGCGCCGCGCAGCAAGCAGACATCCCCATCGGTGGCATCGTCCACCGCCAGGCATCGCTTGAGCAACTCTTCTTCCAGCTAACCGGCGCAGGGGTGCAACAATGAACACAATACGAGTAATCAGTATAGAGGGGTTCAAAGCGGTACGCAGCCGCATCTGGCTTGCCAGCCTGCTGATCGGCGCGATGTCGCCGCTGTTGATCAGTTTGGGGCTGCTACTCGGTCACGACAACCTGATTAGAAACAATGCCTATACCTGGGTCACGCTTGAGCGGTTTGCCATGTTCTTCTTCAGTGCGATGCTGGGATCAGCGTTGGTAGGCGGTCTGGCCGGGCTGGTGCTGACCGATGAGAACCGCTTCAATACACTAAAGAGCGTGCTTACCAGCGGCGTGACCCGCAGCCAGTACCTGTTCGGGAAGCTATTCTTCCTCTGGGCCTGGATTGTGGCCGAGATGCTGATCTTCACCCTCACTACCCTGTTGGTCGGCGCTGCGCTGGGGGTAACTGGACCGCACCTCGATGCGCTACCGCAGGTGATGCTGGTGGAGACAGGCTGCCTGATGGCGCTTACCCCGTTCTTTATGTTGGTGGCGCTGTTCACCAACAACTTCTTTATCACGGCTGGCATGGGTGTGGCTTTCTCCTTCGTTACCATGCTGCTCAATGCCTTCAGTAGTGGGAAGCAGTACATGGGCTACTTTCCTGGTTCTGCTGCGGTTGCCTACATCCTGGTGCTGATAAAGCAGTTTGGCAATCAGTTTCAGGACCCTCAGCTCTGGACTATTACGCTGGCCGCTTTCATCATAGCCTCCATGGTAGCTGTCTGGCTGGTAATCCAACGGCGCGATGTGCAATAGCAGCGCTGAGTGCTGAGTGCTGAGTGGCAGAGGCGGGGAAGAGCCACCTTGGTGAGGATGATTGCATCCAATTTAGCAGGGGTAGGAGCTATGCGGCTGGGAAACCCACCAGGAACCCAGGCACATAGCTCCACACTCCAGCTTTAATCAGCTGACTACCTGTGGGCAACCCTATCATACAATAGCATAGTGTGAAAAAGTTGGCATTTTTGGCATTTTTGGCGATCTGTAGAGGGATTGGATGTGATACAAGTTATTGGGTAAACGTAGGGGCGGGCGGTGGCCCGCCCTCGCTCAGCGCGTCAATGCCCAGCGAAGAACGCCCTAACGACGGATTTTAGCCAACGGATTGTAAAAACGGATAAACGGATTGAGCCACTCCTAGAGGTGGGTGGCGATCCATCTTCCCGCCCAGGGACATACCCAGCCCAACCACCAAGCCTGACGTAGAGGCGGACGGTGGCCTGCCTACGGCGATTAACCATCATGATACTTGGGAGCATCGAGATTGATCTGCCCAATCCGTTTATCCGCTGTCACAATCCGTTGGCTAAAATCCGCTGGGTGTGTTACGAGTTATTGGGTGGCAAGCTCACTCACCAGGGCGGGCCACCGCCCGCCCCTACGTTTACCCAATAACTTGTATCACACCCCAATAGCAGTGCTGCGTGCTCATAGGAGAACATTTACATAAGAATACAACAGGAGCGCAGATTTATTGCGCTCCCGTTTTTATATCATCTAAGCAGGGGTAGGAGCTATATACCTGGGAAACCCACTACTTGTTTCCTTTGCTTGCTGCTTATGAGCGTATGCGAATCACCCTACCCCAATCTGGCTCTAATATGCCAAGTGAGGCTGTAATATTAGCACCGGATACGGTAGTCGGCAGCGTGAGCGCAGCCGCCAGTACAGATCCTTCACTACCGGTTTTGGTGGTCATAAATCATTATGAAGATAACCCCATAAACAGCGTTTGACATCCCCTAACCCGCGTGCTATACTCATCCCGCCTTGTCAGGGCAGCGCTCCCCCGGCCCTTTCTTTTTTGCCACGCAGCCTACCCATGTTTCTCTAACCCTTTGGGGCGGGTTCCTATATCCCCCTCGCCCTTTGGGAGCGGGTTGGGGAGAGGGTCACCGCAAAAAGTTGGTGAAAATTGGCACAAACTGGGCAAAAGTTTGCTTGCAATTTCACAAACTTTTTGCTATACTTCCAGCGAGAGATAGAAGGGGTTGATTACGATGGACAAGTCTACCCTACGCGCCCTGGCGATAATGTCGCAACTTGGACTCAGCATTGCGGTTCCGCTGGGGGTTGGCATTATTCTAGGGGTCTGGCTCGACGGACAGTTTCACACCAGCCCCTGGCTTACACTGGCAGGTATCGCCCTCGGCATGGTAGTGGCAGTCTTCACCATGGCCCAGTTGCTGCGTTTCCAGCGCGACCCTGAAGATGTCGCCCGCGACCAGGCCAACTTTGCCGCCAAAGCCCAGCAGCGCAACGCTGCCGCCAAGTCACAGACCGAAGCCGACCAGCATATGCTCGACCTGTTTGGCAGCGATGATCAGCAAGACAATCAGGATAAGCAGAACCATGCGTAGGAGCGCATAGCTCATGCTGGTAATGCCAACCCAGCCATATTCTACATTCTACAATCTGCAATCCGTACTTGGAGGTTCCACCTTGTCCACCCAAGTAGAAACTAATCTTAACCCTGCTCCCGCCGCGCCAGCGCCCCGCCGCGACAATACCCTGATGCTGGTGGGTATCGTGCTGGTGCTGGGGGTTGTCGCTTCAATTATCTGGAAATATGTCCTCAACCTGCCGGTGAAAAGCGCACCCGCCGCTTCGATCTCTTCGGAGATCCTATTCAGCGTGCCGCTAGGCTTCACCAATTTCTACTTCACCAACTCAATGCTCACCACCCTGATCGCAGCGATTGTGTTGGTGCTGTTCTTCCGTGCTGCTACCCGCAAGATGAGCATCATCCCTGGTGGTTTGCAGAATATGGCTGAAGCGATTGTCGAAGCCCTGCTTGGCCTGGTCGAAGGCTCCGCCGGTAAGGCGCTCGGTCGCCGCATCTTTGCTCTCATTGCCACCATCTTCCTGTTTGTCCTCACCGCCAACTGGATGAGCATCGTCCCTGGCTGGGAGACCATCGAGGTGCGTGGCTATAGCGGCGAACTGATACCCCTACTCCGCCCCGCCAACGCCGATTTGAATATGACCCTGGCGATGGCGCTGGTTGCCTTCTTCACCTTCCAGCTTTACGGGGTGCGGGCGCACGGTGGCGGCCACTTCAAAGAATATCTCAATCCGCTGCACCTGATCGGCGACCTGGCCCGCATCATCAGCCTGAGCGCCCGGCTCTTTGGCAACACCTTCGGCGGCAGTGTGCTGGTGGTGGTGATGTACTTCCTGCTGGGCAGCCTGTTCATCGGCTTCCTGACCTTTATCTTCCTCGGCCTAGAGTTGTTCTTCGGCCTTATCCAGGCGCTGCTGTTCAGCATCCTGACCCTTAGCTACATCACTCTCGCGGCGGCGGGCGGTCACGAACACGAGGCGGAAAGCCACCCCGGTCCCGACTTCCCGTTGAGCAAGGACGACAAGGCCAACGAAGCGGCGGCCAGCTACGGTTGAGCCGCAGCCGATCGGCAACCGATGTAGGGGCGCATTGAGTGCGCCGTTTAGCCCCGCAACCGTGGTAACGGTTGCCCGACCAAACCAAACCTTAACCGATTTTCAAGGAGGAGAGTTTCATGGACGTTTTCGCTTTTCTCGGTGGTATGATTCACGTTCTGGCCCAAGTCGTCACGCCTGGTGACTCCAACAAGCCGATGAGCCGCCTGGCCGCTGGTATCGCCATCGGTTTCGGTGGTATCGGCCCTGGCATCGGTATCGGCATCGCGGTGAACGGCGCTCTGCAGGCGATTGGCCGCAACCCGGAAACTGCCGGTGAAGTCCGCACCACCATGATCCTGGGCGCGGGTCTGGCCGAGGCGGTTGCCATCTACGCTCTGGTGGTCGCTCTCGTACTCATCTTCGTCTAGTCTTCAAGGAGAACCTGCAATGCTTCTCAACGTTCTGGCAGAAGGGACGGACACCCGTCTCCCGCTCGGTCTGGATGGGCTGGACTTGATCTGGCAGATCGCTGCCTTCATCGTCCTTGTCCTGCTGCTGCGTAAGTATGCCTACCAGCCGATCCTGAACATCCTCGACCAACGCTCGGCGCGGATTCGGGAGAGCATCGCCAACGCCGAGCAAATCAAGAAGGATCTGGCCGACGCGCAGACCAACGCGCAGAAGCTGCTTGCTGAGGCCCGCCAGCAGTCGCAGGTCATCCTCAACAACGCGCAGAAGCAGGCCAACGACAATATCGCCGCCAGCCGCGATGAGGCGCAGAAGCAGGGCAACGCAATGGTCGAGCGGGCGCAGCAGCAGATTCAGGCGGAAACTGCCACTGCCCGTCAGCAGTTGCGGCAGGAGGTTGCCAGCCTTGCGTTGCTGGTTGCCCGCCGCGCCGTCGGTGAGCGGGTTGGCAGCGACATCAACGTGCAGAACTCGCTGGTGGACGATGCCCTCGCCCAGGCCGAATCCAGCGTAACCTCAATCAACAATCGGAGGGGCGCTTAATGGCCGCCGGAGGAGCAGTCGCCCGGCGCTACGCCCAGGCCGCGTTCGACATCGCCAGTGAGCAGAACGCGCTCGACCAGTGGAAGCGCGACCTCGACCTTGCCGCTGCCGTGTTCGCCAACCCCCAGGTTGCCCGCGACTTCGACGACCCCAAGGTTAGCGAGGCCAACAAGCGCAATGTGGTGACGCAGAACTTGCAGGGCAAGGTCGGCCCCCAGGCGCTCAATATGGTCTACCTGCTGGTGCAGCGCAACCGCACCATCCTGATTGGCAAAGTAGCTGAGGAGTTTACCGCCTTCTACAATCGCGCCCGCAACATCGCCGTCGCCGACGTTACCACCGCCATCCCGCTCGGTGACGAGGAGATGCGTAAGGTGGTCGCTACCCTCAGCCGCATCACTGGCAAGCAGATCCAGGTTCGCACCCACGTCAACCCCGCGATCATCGGCGGTCTGGTGGCCCGCGTCGGCGACGAATTGATCGACGCTTCAATCGCCACCCGCCTGCACGAACTGGCACTGAGATTGGCCTAGCGCAGCAATAGACCTCCCCCACCGGGGGGAGGTAGGGTGGGGGTGCGAGTCGCGCTTCACGCGCCCTCCCCCAGCCCCTCCCGGTGGGAGGGGAGAATAGACGAAAGGAAACAATCATGGTTCTTCGCGCCGAAGAAATCAGTTCGATTATCAGAAAAGAGATTGAGGGCTTTGACCAGCCGATGCGCTCGGTCAACGTTGGCACCGTCGTGGAGATTGGCGACGGCGTGGCTCAGGTGTACGGCCTGGGCAACGTGATGGCTAGCGAACTGGTACGCTTCACCCGCACCGGCGTGATTGGCCTGGCCTTCAACCTCGCAGAGGAAACCGTCGGGGTAATCACGCTCGGCCCCTACGCCGCGATTGAGGAGGGTGACGAGGTCGAGGCCACCGGCACGATCTCGTCTGTGCCAGTCGGTGATGCCATGGTTGGTCGCGTGGTCAACACCCTGGGCGAACCGCTCGATGGCAAAGGCCCAATTGAAACTACCCAGCGTCGCCCCCTGGAAGTGATTGCCCCCGGTGTCGTTTATCGCAAGGGCGTAGACACCCCGGTGCAAACCGGCATCAAGGCAATCGACTCAATGATCCCAGTTGGCCGCGGCCAGCGCGAATTGATCATCGGCGACCGCCAGACCGGCAAAACCGCCGTGGCGGTAGACACCATCATCAATCAGAAGGGTACCGGGGTCATCTGCATCTACGTCGCGATCGGGCAGAAGACTTCGCAAGTTGTGCAGGTGCAGGGTATCCTGGAGCAATACGGCGCAATGGAGCATACCATCATCGTCGCCGCCACCGCCTCCGACCCCGCCCCGCTTCAGTACCTGGCCCCCTATGCTGGCTGCGCGATTGGCGAATACTTCATGCACCAGGGCAAGGATGCGCTGATTGTCTACGACGACCTCAGCAAGCACGCTGCTGCCTATCGCCAGGTGTCGCTAATCATCCGCCGCCCGCCAGGCCGCGAAGCTTACCCCGGCGATGTTTTCTACCTGCACAGCCGTCTGCTGGAGCGGGCCGCCCGCCTGGACGACGCTTACGGCGGTGGCAGCCTCACCGCGCTGCCGATTATCGAAACCCAGGCCAACGACATCTCCGCCTACATTCCCACCAACGTTATTTCGATTACCGACGGCCAGATCTTCCTCGAACCCGACCTGTTCAACGCTGGTATCCGCCCCGCCATCAATGTCGGCTTCTCGGTATCGCGTGTCGGTGGCGCGGCGCAGACTAAGGCGATGAAGCAAGTGGCAGGTCGCCTCAAGCTCGACCTTGCCCAGTTCCGCGAACTAGCCGCCTTCGCCCAGTTCGGCTCCGACCTCGATAAAGCCACCCAGAACCAGATCAATCGTGGCTTGCGCATCACCGAGGTGCTGAAGCAGCCCCAGTACCAGCCCCTCAGCGTGGCACAGCAAGTCACCATCCTCTATGCGGTGAGCAACGGCTACCTCGATGCGGTGCCAGTGGACAAGGTGCGCGCCTACGAAGTCGGCTTCCACCAGTACATGGCTTCGGCTCAGAAGCCGCTGCTTGATAGCATCACCACTGAAAAGAAGATCAGCGATGCGAACCTCGAGGCGCTCAAGCAGGCCGTTCTGCAGTTCAACCAGACCATGACATTCTAACTACAGTTTTGAGTTTTGAGTTTTAAGTTTTGAGTTGGGCTTGCCAACGAAATAGCTGCTGATAAGCGGAAGCTGATTGGTAGTAACAATAGTATAACTTAAAACACAAAACTCAAAACTCCATGAAGAAGGGGAGTGACCCGTGCCTAGCACGCGCGAAATCCGCCGCCGTATCCAGGGCATCAAGAACGTCTCCCAGATCACCAAGGCGATGGAGACAGTTGCTGCCAGCCGAATGCGCCGCGCCCAGCAGGCAGTGCTTGCCACCCGCCCCTACGCCAGCAAGATGCTGGAGATTATCCGCAACCTGGCCGAGCGCATTGGCAGCGACGCGGAAACAAGCCCGCTGCTAGAGCAACGCCCGATTAAGAACATTGGCGTGGTTATGGTAACAGCGGACAAGGGATTGGCAGGCAGCCTGAACAGCAACCTGATTCGCCGCACTACCCGCTTCATGATTGACGAGGCGACGGTGCCGGTAAGCCTGGTTGCGGTTGGCAAGAAGGGCCGCGACTATATGATCCGTTATGGGCGCAACGTGGTCGCCGAGTTCACCGGCCTGGGCGTTAAACCCACGCTTGCCGACGTTACTGGCATTGCCCGTGCGGTGATGGACGAGTACATCGCTGGTCGCGTCGATGCCGTCTACCTTATTTATACCGACTTCATCAACACCCTTTCGCAGAAGCCGGTGGTACTCAAGCTGCTGCCGATCGAAGCCTACAACCCTGAATCAGTGGTTAATGACCCGATTATATCGCGCACGGCAACGCCCGATCCGGCCACTGCTGATCCTGGCAAGGTCAGCGCCACAGATTATATCTACGAACCCGACCCCGGCACCGTACTCCGCGCATTGCTACCCCGCTTCGTCGAAGTCCTGATCTATCAGGCGGTGTTGGAGAACGTTGCCAGCGAACAAAGCGCAAAGCTGGTGGCAATGCGTAACGCGACCGAGAACGCCAAGGATTTGATCCAAGATCTCACCCTGACCTACAACAAAGCCCGCCAGGCCAGCATCACCAAGGAACTGTCGGAGATCACCAGCGCCACCAACGCACTGAAGGGCTAGCGGACCCTTACTCCTCCCCCGGAGGGGAGGTTAACCCTTACTCCTCCCCCTCTGGGGGAGGCTGGGAGAGGGTCCGAGTTGGCAAGGCACGCGCAATAGGAGAATAGATATGGCTACTGAAGGAAAAGTCGTACAGATCATGGGTCCAGTAATTGACATTGCGTTCCCACCCGACCAGTTGCCGGAGATCTACAACGCAATTGAAATCCCCCTCGACGCGCAGACCGTCGCCGCGTTGGGCGAAGCCGCCACCGGCAGCCGCCTGGCACGCAAGAACGCCGATGGCAGCGCCGCCCCGCTCTCCAGCGATGACACCGCCCAGGGTATGCGCGTGGTCGCAGAAGTGCAGCAGCACCTCGGCAACGACTGGGTGCGTTGCGTGGCGATGAGTACCACTGACGGCCTGCGGCGCGGTATGGCCGCCTTTGATACGGGCGCACCAATATCCGTGCCGGTGGGTCCTGGCACCCTGGGTCGTATTTTCAATGTGCTGGGCGATGCGATCGACGAGGCCGGTCCCGTCACTTACGAAAAGCGCTATGACATCCACCGTGCCTCACCCGCATACGAGGACATCACCACTGAAGCGCGGATGTTCGAGACTGGAATCAAGATTATCGACCTGGTTGGCCCATTCACCGAGGGTGGCAAGGTGGGGCTGTTCGGTGGCGCTGGCACTGGCAAGACGGTGACGCTGACCGAGTTGATCCACAATGTGGCTCAGGAGCGCCAGGGCTACTCAGTCTTCTGCGGCGTGGGTGAGCGTAGCCGCGAAGGTAACGACCTTCGCCATGAGCTTACCGAGGGCGGTGTTATTGATAAGACCGCGATGGTGTTCGGTCAGATGAACGAACCACCGGGCGCACGCTTGCGAGTGGCCCTCACCGGCATGGCGATTGCCGAATACTTCCGCGATGAGGAGAAGCGCGATGTGCTGATCTTCATTGACAATATCTTCCGCTACGTGCAAGCCGGTTCCGAAGTGTCCGCGCTGCTAGGGCGAATGCCGTCCGCGGTCGGCTATCAGCCCACCCTTGCCAGCGAAATGGGCCAGCTTCAGGAGCGCATCGTCAGCACTCGCAACGGCTCGATTACCTCGGTGCAAGCCATCTTCGTCCCTGCCGACGACTACACTGACCCCGCCCCCGCCGCTGTGTTCGCCCACCTCGATGCAACCCTGGCGTTGGATCGGGGGCGGTTCGCCGCTGGCCTGTTCCCTGCCTTCGACCCACTCAACTGCAGCAGCCGCATCCTCGACCCTAACATCGTTGGCGAAGAGCATTATCAGACCGCCACTGATGTCAAACGTATCCTGCAGCAGTACAAGGATTTGCAGGACATCATCGCCATCCTCGGCACTGAGGAATTGAGCGAAGACCAGAAGCTGACCGTAGGCCGCGCCCGCAGGTTGGAGCGTTTCCTCACGCAGCCGATGTTCACCGCTGAGGTGTTCACCAACGTGCCGGGCGAGTACGTCTCGATCAAGGAGACGGTGCGCGGCTGCCGCGAGATCATCGATGGCAAGCATGACACCTTGCCAGAGCAGGCTTTCTACCTCACCGGCAACATCGACCAGGTGGTTGAGAAAGCCAAGCAGATGCAAGCCTAGCCCAGGACTGAGGGCCGAGTGTCTCGTAAACAAAGTTTTGATGAGGGGCGTAGTTTCCCCTCCCGCCGGGAGGGGTTGGGGTGGGTGATTGCAGCGCGATGTGGACCCACCCCCTGCCCCTCCCGCCGGGAGGGGAGAACATCAGAACTTTGTTTATCTGGTAATGAGTAGGGGCGCATCCTCACGGACGCGCCCCTACTTGCTATCTCGAATAATCAGGTGGTTGGGAAATGACCGCCCGCCGCAAGATTACCGGAGGTTGGGGCGCAGCCCGTTCGTGCAATGCTACTGATGCCTATAATAATACCAAATACGCCAGGAGATGGTGTAAATTGCACCAGGGCGAACCGTTGTTCGCCCCTACAGAACACTCACTATCTCCTTGACGATTTGGTATAACTTTGGTAGCATTGAAACAGATGGGGCTGAACCCCCAGACCCCGGTAATCTTGCAGCGAGCGGCCTGGCCCGAACATTCCTACTGTTCAAGATATTATTGGATTGTTCACGGCGCACCAATGCTGCCTACTTTACCGCCCTTCTAGCGAACAAGCGCAGGCGATGCAGTCGTTACCGCCGATACCTGACCCGGCTCCGCCGCATCGCTCTTGCCCGCAACCGTGGCAACCCCGCGCCACAGCATCCAGGACAGCATCACCCAGAGCAGGATTAGGCCGAAACTGTGGTAGCTGACCCCCAGCAGGTCGAGGCCCACCGCATAGTTGCCGGACAGGTCGTAGCGCCCGCCATAGCCGATCAGGGCGAACATCACCCCGAACAACAGCGGCAGCACGCTAGTTGGCGGCTTGCCCTTTGCGTCAGGGGGGTTAGTATCAGAGTTGGCCGGGCTACGGGTGGCAATCAGCAGCATCAGCCCGACGATAGCGGGCAGCAACACCGTCTCGTAGTGCGCCCAGGAGAAGGGGCTGATTAGCAGGCCCAGGGTGAGGCAGAGCAGATAGGGCAGCAGCCGCGATGCAGGCGCTTCGCTGCGGTCGGACGACGCGAACTGGGTTCGTCGATGGGCTAGCCAGGCGCTGAGTACGATTAGCGTCAGCCCGCTGCCGTAGACAATCGGCAGCACCCACCACGCGCCGGGCGGACGATGCTTCAGGTTGGCCTCGGCGACCGCCAGGCGGGCTACCATCCCGTACAGGCTCTGGTTGGATACACCCTCATCCGCGCCGCCGCCGATTTTTGGGAATATCTGCGTCCAATAGTAATAGACTGTATCCCAGCCCAGCAGCGGGATGGGCAGAAGGGCGAGGGCAATGAAGCCCGCAACCAGCCCGCCCAGCCCCGTCCAGCCACGCCGCTTCACCAGCCAGGGCAGGGCCAGTGTGAGGGGAAAGAACTTGAGCATAACTGCCAGCGATAGCGCCGCCCCCGACCAGGCCAGCCGCCCCTTGCGGATCAGCCATAGCGCCCCCGCGATGCTTGCCAGCATAATTATGTTGAACTGGCCCCAGGCTACCGTCTCGGCTGCCTGCGCGCTGCACAAGGCCAGCCACACCGCCGCGCCGCCAGCCTCGCTACGCAACCGAATGTCGAATGCCTGTAGGGTTAGCCACACCCCAAGCAGGTAGATAAGCTCGTTGCCCACCCGCCAGCCGAACAGTAGCTGTAGGAAGCTCTGCCCCGCCCACATCTGCGGCAGCACCATGTAGGCGAAGATGGGTGGCAGTTTCACCGCCGTACCTGGGTGGACTAGCGTATCGGACAGACTATAGGGCAAACCGCCCGCCTGCCATTGCAGCAAGGCCACGTAATCCTGGCGCAGGTCGTTGCCTCGGTGCATATTGATGGCGAACACGAACCAGTGGCAAGCAATGTAGTATATAGCAGCGGCGATCAGGAAGATGATCAGGCAGGCCAACCGCAATCGCGCCGCGTCGTTGCGCCAGTAGAGGAAGGCGACCAGCAACGCCACCCCGCCGATGGCAGCGACGATCAGCATAGTTACCGCTGGCGCTACGATTGCGCCATCAAACTCGGTTAGCTGCAAGCGCCCCCACACCGCCTGCACCACCGCCAGCAGCGGGAACAGCAACGCCGCGTAGGTGAGCGGCAGCATTGGCCCACCGCCCATCCGCGCCGTGAGTGCGTCCGCCGCCCTGATTAGCAGCGCCGCCCCGATCACCGCCACCGCTGCGCCCCAGATATAGAGCGCAACATCAACCCGCGCCCAGGTTAGCTCCGCCACCGTCAGCAGCCCCAGCCCCAGCCCTGCACCTAGCCCCATCGCCTTGCCGAGTCTGCCTCGACCGATCAACCGCCATGCCAGCCAATACAGTGCGCCCGCCATCAGCCCGACCAACAGGCCACGCAAGGCCACGAACCAGCCGCTCGGCTCCAGCCGCACGGTGATGACAAACACGCCGAGATCGCGTAGATCACCCTTGCTCTGGCCGGGTCTGAAGGTCTCGCTGTTAATGTACAGGTTGGCATCCACCAGGGTGAAGGGGTGATTGCTTACATCAATGCTGTAATCCTGCATCTGCGCTGCAGGGCGCAAGGTTGCCAGTGGCCTGCTGTCGAGGTTGAGATACAGCGTGGGCGGTGGCTGGCCGGGCGGACGCGGCGCAGCCATCCTTATCACCAGCCGCTCCGCGCCCGCCCATTCGCTCCACGGCAGCCGCATCAGCGCCGCATCGGTACTCCAGGCCCCGCTTACCCCATCGGTGGTGCGCTCCGCCCCGTAGAAGCCCGCGCTGTACATAATCTCCAGCCCGCTCTTGCCAAAGGCGAACTCGAACGGACCGCGCCAGCCCAGCGCCGCCGCGCCGCTGACCACTATAATTACAAGCAACAAAGGGATAGCCGCACGTAGATTGCTGCGACTGGTAATTTGGGTTTGCATAGCCACATTATATCACCGTTTGGGCGCTGACCAGGTGGTGCAGCTCGCTATCTTGACATTCCACCAGGGCGGACGCAATCCGCCCTTACACCAGCCATAAATCCAAGCCCCCAGCGCATAAATCCAAGCCCCCAGCGGGGGTTGGGGGAGAATCTCGCCCTGCACTAATATCGAAGTAAGCAAGATATAGCTTATACTAATTAGCCAAGGAGATGCTATAGTTCTGTAGGGGCGAACCGTTGTTCGCCCTGCTTCGATCTATAGTGGTACCATAGCTAATTGGTATTAGATGCTTACCGAGGTATTAGTGCGCTGCAACATTCTCCTCCAACCCATGCTAGGGGCTTAGGTAATCGAACTTTGGGATGACTCAATTTGATGGGCCGCCCAACTACATCGCCGGATGGACCTCGTAGACTTCGACACTGCCGCCAGCGGCCAGTTGAGGGCAGCCCTTAACCATCGCGGTGGCGGCATTCAGGCTATCCGCGCTCAAGATCGTATAGCCAGTCAAGCCCGATGGTGCGCCAGCCTGGACGGTGCCGTCCGCGGCCACTGCAGCCGACTGGGCAAAGGGATTACCGCCATCAACAAGCGCCGCACCGAGGCTGCCGAACCACTTGCCCCACTCTACCATCATCGCGTCACGTTCGGCATCGCTCTGCGCCATGCCCCCACCTTTGTACACCAATACGTAGTTTGCCATTATCGTTCTCCTTTTAGTTTGATTGACAATAATTCATGAACGTAACGGTCACGCCTTCTAACCCGCTTAACCGGGCCGATCTCTGCTTTGCCCAGTCTGAGACCAGTATATCATAATGGCTTTCTAAGGGACAAGCTAGAAGTCTGCTGGTTGCCATCCCGTCTTATGCCCTCACAGCAACATCTGAACCCTTTGCCTCCTGAGTAGCGTAATATATGTGCAACCTGATGCGAGGCATGAGGCATGATTGCCGAATAAACAAAGTTTTGATGGCGAGGTGTAGTTTCCCCTCCCACCGGGAGGGGTAGGGGAGGGTGCGAGTCGCGCTGCCCGGACCCACCCCCAACCCCTCCCGCCGGGAGGGGAGTGATCAGAACTTTGTTTATTTGGTAATGAGGCATGAGATGTAAGCCTTTTGCCCGCTTACCATATGATTTAAATGCAACCTACCTTTGCATTTCAACGTCTATATGTTATAACAGAGCATAAGTGTTAGTGAGGCGGTCAGAAGAACTATGGCAAAAACACTCATGCCTCATGCCTCGTGCCTCATGCCTTCGATGGAGAGCTAGCCCATGAGTATGCGGATTATTGACACGCAGGCGGTTTATGACGATTTGCTGACTGACCTGCGGCGGCTGGAGCGCCGCCTGCGCTGGCAGGAGGCGATACGCGGCCTGCCCATCGCATTGGGCGCGGGCTTCGCGCTGGCCGCGTTGGTGGCGGCGGCCACCCGCATCTGGCCGCATTACAGCCCTACCCAGGTAGGTGAGCTAATCGGCGGGGCGATCGCTCTCGCCCTCGCGCTCAACTTTATCTTCGCCTTTCTGCGCCCCCGCCCGCGTATCGAGATCGCCCGCCGTATAGATCAGGTTATGGACCTCCACGAGCGTCTCAGCACCGCAGTCGATGCCCACAACCGAAAGGCGCAGGGAACGATGGTGGCGCTGCAGGCAGCGGATGCCGCCCACGTCGCGGGTAGCGCGGACATTCGCCACGCTTTCCCCGTCCGCCTGAACGGGCGCGATCTCGCCTTCAGTGCGGTGCTAGCGGTGCTGCTGTTGCTGGCGTTGTATGCGCCCAACCCGCTGGAGGCAGCGGCCCGCCAGCGCGAGGCGGTAAAAGCCACCCAACAAGAGGTTGCCAGCAAAATCCAACAGGTGCAGCACGAGATCGAGCAAGCGCCCAACGTCGATGATCCGGTGCGCCAGCAGTTGCTCACCGAAATCGCCGCATTGCAGCGCGATCTCGCCAACGGTACCCTCAGCCGCGAACAGGCGCTGGCACGGATGCAGCAGACCGAGGATAACCTGAAGAAGCTGCAAGATCCCGCCAGCCTGGCGGAGAAGGAGGCGCTCAATCGTCTCGGCCAGGAGCTAGGCAAGTTCACCGACCCGGCCATCCAGGCGATCGCTAACAACCTGCAACTGGGCAACTTCCAGGATGCGGCGCAGGGGATGCACGACCTCGCCAACAACATCCCTAACCTACGCCCCGACCAGCTACTCAACCTGCAGAATGCGCTAACGCAGGCAGCCACCGCACTATCCAGTATCGACCCCAAGCTGGCAGCCGCGCTGCAGCAGGCGGCCGCCGCGCTGAAGAAGGGTGACCTCGCCGCCGCCCAGCACGCGCTGGAGGATGCTTCAGGGCAGGTGGCTGATGCCGGTCAGTCGATCGCCGCGCAGCAGCAGTTGCAGCAAGCGCTGGCCCAGGTGCAGAACGGTGAGCAAGCGGTCGCCCAGGCCGGTCAACCCACGCCTCAGCCCCGCGGCACTGCGGTCGCAGGTGGCGGCAACTCCACAAACAACGCTGCTACGTCTGGCAACCAGCCCAACGCGGCTGGCACGCCGCAGCCCGCGGCGAGCGGCACCCCCCAGTCGGGCAATCAGCAGTCGGGCAGCAACCCGCAGCCAGGCGGCCAGAGTGGATCGCAGAGTGGCAATAGCCCCGACAAAAGCGGTTCGCAGCCAGGGAAGGGCGGCAGCGGTGCGGGCGGCAACCTCGGCAGCAGCGACCCCATCTATGCCCCTGAACCGCTCCAGAACAGCCCCAGCGGTACCCCCCTGCCTATCGGTAACAGCAATAACGGCAACGGCAGCGGCGGCGGCAAACCGGTCGGCTCAGGCACGGGTTCGGGCGTGGGCGGCTCCAACGCAGGTAGCAGCGGCGGCAACGCCAGCGGCGCACCCCAGGTGCCGTACTCGCAAGTCTACAAGAAGTATAGCGACCAGGCCACCAGCGATCTGCAAAATAGCTACATCCCGCAGAACCTGAAGGGCTACGTGCGCGACTACTTTACCTCGCTAGCCCCGCCGCAGTAAAGGCCAATGGTGAATGGTAAATGGTGAATGGTAAATGTAGGCGCTGGCGGCGTTCGCTGCGCTGAAGCGCATCACTGCCTATCGTAACTACCAACATTGCTGTAGGGGCGCATGGCATACGCCCGCATGAAGCTTATACCTGCTCATCGCAACGACGAACGCTGACGTAGGGGCTGGTTGCATTCGCCCACATGAAGCGCATCAATGCCTATTGGAACCACCAATGTTGGTGTAGGGGCGGGCGGCTGCCCGCCCGCTTGAAGCGCGCCACCACCGATCGAAACCACCAATGCTAGTGTAGGGGCGGGCGGTTGCCTGCCCGCTTGAAGCGCATCACCACCCATCGAAACCACCAACGCTGACGTAGGGGCGGGCGGCTGCCCGCCCGCTTGAAGCGCGTCAATGCCCATCGAAACCACCAATGCTGACGTAGGGGCGGGCGGCTGCCCGCCCGCTTGAAGCGCACCAATGCTAGTGTAGGGGCGGCTGCCCGCCCGCTTGAAGCGCATCAATGCCCATCGTAACCACCAATGCTAGTGTAGGGGCGGTTGGTGCTTGCCCCGATGCAACGCATCATCTGCTATTGGAACCTACCACATTACCACTGTTTGCGAAGGGTATTGTATGCCAGAATCCATATATCGTCGCACCATCATTGATATGTGCTTGCGCCGTCAGCGCCCTGGCAACGGCAGCAGCAAAGAGTTCTTGATGCGACGGACTACCCACCACATCTGGCCCGACTTTGACCCCATCCTCAAGCCTATTCCCTGGGCGGTAACTGGCGCAGTCGCCACCCGGCTCTATATGCCGGAGCGGGTAACGCAGGATTACGATATTGCCATCAACCCTGCCGATGGCCCGGAAGTTCGCCAGCGTCTGCGCGAAGCTGGCTATATTTATGTTGCCGAACTGAAATCAGGCGGCTCGACCTGGCGCGATCAAGGTGGGCTGAAGATTGATGTAGTCGAGCCTCAAGATGAGTGGGTCGCCACTGCCATAGCGCAAGCGCAGAGCAATAGAGATGGGCAAGGGTTGCCTATCATGCCCCTGCCCTATCTAGTAATGATTAAGCTGCGCCGGGGTAGCCTGGTGGATATGGGCGACCTCGGTAGGCTGGTTGGCTGCGCCGACGCTCAGGCGCTTACCGCAGTCCGCGCCGTGATTGCCCATTACGCCCCCGAAGATAGCGCCGACCTCGAAAGCCTAATCTATCCCGGCAAGCTGGAAGTGGATAACGCGGGCTGACCAACCTCACCCAGCCTCTCCCAAAGGGCGAGGGGATTTAACGGTCTACTACCCTTGCCCACGCCTCGTCTACCTGCTGCTGTGTCTGTGCGATACTGCCGCTGTTGTCAATCACCACATCGGCGCGGGCCAGCTTCTCGGCAAGGGGCGGTTGGGCATCGAGGCGCATCTGCGCCTGCTCCTCGCTTAGATTGTTGCGCGCCATCAACCGCGCCCGCTGCTGCGCCGCATCGCAAACCACCACCCACACGTTGTCCACATGGTCGCCCAGTCTGGTGCGACCCTCCAATAGCTTGACCGCATCAATCACGATTACCGCATATCCCTTGCGCTCGGCCTCGGCCACCTCGTCCCAGATCAGCTTGCCAATCGCGGGATGGGTAATATCCTCCAGCTTCGCCAGTTCCGCCGCGTTGCGGAAGACAATCTGGCCCAGCGCGGCGCGGTCAATCGTACCATCTTCGCGCACCACCTGCGGCCAGAGCGCCACCACCGGCTTGTATGCTCCACCGCCCGGCGCAAGCACCCGATGCGTTCCCTGATCCGCATCAATCGTGTAAGCGCCATGCGCTGCCAGCATCGCCAGCACGGTACTCTTGCCCACCGCGATGTTGCCGGTTAGTCCGATTAGCAGCGGCACGCTGTCACCCCTCCCCAACCCTCCCCATATTAGGGGAGAGAGTGTTATATTGTAGCTGGTGTCTTTATTTGCGCCAACCAGCGTTCCGTCTCCTTCGGTGTGTGCAATCTTACCACCCGCAGGTGCGCGTATTCTGGCTGGCTGAACAGGATGGGGTACTCGCGCCGCCGCTGCTGGTACTTCTTGACCGCCCAGACAAATAGGCTTTTGTCATTGGGGCTGAGGGCGTTACGCAGCGACTCGTGGTTGCCGTTCCACAACTGCTCGCGGGTAAACACCCGTCGCGCCGTGCGCCGCGCCAGTCGCCGCAGGATCAGCCCCAGCGAGTAATCCAGCCAGACGATGGTATCGGTGCGGCCCCAGATGAGATCGCGCACCGCGCTGTAGTTGCCGTCAACCACCCAGCCGTCGCCGCTGAGGGCGTTGACGACGCGCTGGCGAAACACATCGTCGGGCGCTTCGGTCCAGTTGGCATCCCAGTGTAGCGCATCCAACTCCACGTGCGGCAACCCCAGCAAGCCGCCAAGCTGCCGCGCCATGGTGGTTTTGCCTGAGCCAGTCGAGCCAACCACTACGATACGCTGCATAGTTGCCCCTCTCCCTAGCCCTCTCCCCCGGCGGGGCGAGGGAATCGCTGGCCCTCTATCCCGGCGGGGCGAGGGGCTGGTTGCATTAGGAGAGGCGTACCCAATGGCACGCCCCATTCTACATTCTACCTTCTACAATCAATAAGGCGGCCACCATGCTGGATAGCCGCTCCCAATCCTTGTATTTGCGCTCAAGCTCCACCTCGGCGGCCTCGTATTCCCGCCCCAGCCGACTGATGGCGGATAGGTCGCGCTGCTCGGTAGCCGCGCCCAGATCAGAAGTAAGCTGGCGCAGGCGTGTCTCCAGACCCTCGATTAGTTGCTCTAGCTGCTCCACCTCGCGGCTATGTTGCCGCGCTCCGCCGTAGACAGTGGCGCTGGTCTGGCCGTTGCTGCGCCCATTCTTCGGTGCGGACGCGCTAGGCTGGGATTTGCCATTCTTCACTGCGGGGGCAGTGGGAGCGGCCTTGCCGTTACGGGCTGCGCCGTTGGCGGTGGGTCGCGCTGCGCCGTTGGTAGCAGGTCGGGTGGCTGCGCCGTTGCCGTTGGCGCTGGGAACGGGTTGGCTCTTGCGTTTGCCGTTGGCGCTGGCAGCAGGCTGCGGTGGGGGTACTTGCAGCACATTGATGCCTTCGCGTTCGCGGCGAGCAACCTCGGCCTGATAGTCGCTGTAGTTGCCGCTAAAGGTGTCGAGCCGCCCTTTGTTTACCACCCAGGTGTGGCTGGCGATTGCGTCAATGAAGTAGCGGTCATGCGAAACGAATAGCAGGGTGCCGGGGTATTCGCGCAGCACCTCTTCGAGCGCTTCGCGGGCGTTGATGTCGAGGTGGTTGGTCGGCTCGTCGAGGATGAGGAGGTTGGCGCGAGCCAGGGTCAGCTTCGCCAGGGCCACGCGGCTGCGTTCACCGCCGCTCAGGTCGCCCACGCGGCGGTAAACCTCATCGCCAGTAAACATGAAGCGAGCCAGCAGGTTGCGGGCAGTTTCCTCGCTCATCGGCTGCGCGCTCATCACCTCGCTGATGATGTCGTGTTCGAGGTTCAGCCCCTCGTGCGCCTGCGCGTAGTAGCCGACAATCACGTTGGTGCCGAGTTGCAGCGTGCCGTGCAGAGGCGGCAATTCGCCCACAATCGTCTTCAGCAGGGTGGATTTGCCGCTGCCGTTCGGCCCCACCAGGGCGACTCGTTCGCCGCGTCGCAACTCCACATCGGGCAGGCGGAAGAGGATGCGTTCACCCAGCGGTTCGCCCTGCCGATGATTGCGATAGCCCACCGCCAGCGCGTCGCTAACCAGCACCGCAGTGCCGCTGCGTAGGTCGGCGTTAAATTGCAGCTTGAGCTTGTCATGCTCGTCGGGGCGGGCGATGCGATCCATGCGGTCGAGTTGTTTCTGCCGCCCGCGCGCCTGGCGGTAGCGCTGACCCGCCTTGTAGCGGCGGATGAAGTCCTCAGTCTTGGCAATATACTCCTGCTGCGCGGTGTATTCGTTCTCGCGCCGCTCCAGCCGATCGGCCTTGAGGTCAAGGTAGCGCGAGTAGCCGCCGGGGTAATCCTCCAGCGTGCCGAAAGCCATATCGAGGGTGCGGTTGGTGGTTTTATCGAGGAAGTAGCGGTCGTGGGAGATGAGGATGACGCTGCCCGCCCATTTGTTGAGGAAATCTTCGAGCCATTCGAGGGCAGAGAGGTCGAGGTGGTTGGTCGGTTCATCGAGCAGCAGCAAATCGGGAGAAGTGAGCAGCGCTTTGGCAAGGGCGGCCCGCGTCTTCTGCCCGCCACTGAGCTTGCCGAGCGGGTGATTGAACTGGTTGCGGCCAAAGCCCAGGCCCATCAATATCTGTTCGATGCGGGTTTCGTAATCGTAGCCGCCCATATGCTCGAAGCGTTCGGAGAGGTCGCTGTAGGCATCGAGTAGGGCGGCGTAGGTGCTGCCCGCGCCGCCCGCGCTTATAGCAGCCTCCAGTTGTCGCATCCGTGCCTGCATCTCCTGCACCTCGGCAAACGCGCTGTGCATCTCGCCAATCAGGGTTTGCCCGGCATCGCCGATGTAGGTTACTTCCTGGGGCAGGTAGGTGATCTTCAGCCCTCGTGCCTTGATGATCTCGCCGCTGTCGGCTTCCTCCATCCCAGCGACAATCTTCAGCAGCGTACTCTTGCCCGCGCCGTTCACCCCTACGAGCGCGACCTTCTCGTTCTCGCTAATCTGAAACGATACGTTCTTGAATATCTGGGTGACGACGTATGATTTGCTCAGTTTGTTAACGGTCAAAATTGTAGCCATTGCACTCACAACCTTCTTATCTAGTTATGCCAAAGACCAGGGGCGGCTTGCCTCTGGCCTTGCGGTCATATAAATTATAACACGCACATCGGTGAAGGGCAATATCTGGTTGGTGTAGGTGGGTTAAAATACGGCAAAGGATGTAGCAACCGCTGCCAATCCATGCTTCTCACCACATTGGGGTACGTAGAGGAAAGCAATTCTACGATTTCAAGGAAGCTTAGTTTGTACATCTACCTACCTGTGGTAGCCTACTATCGCTCAACAGTTTCATTTATCTGGAAATCCAGACAAACCGGCAGAAGAATCGGTGGAACATTCCTTGCTTATGCTGGTAGTCATTGTTATAATAGCACTGTAGACCATACCTCGTAGCCTACAGCTTCCAGTTACCCGCTCACCACCGGCTGCGGTGATGACTTGACAGATAAGGAGCCTACTTCGATGAAACTCAAAAGGTATCTACCAGTCGTCACCTTGGCCCTGTTTCTACCCATACTAGTGCTACTGGCCGCGCCAGCGCTGGCCGCAACCCTACCCAATCTGGGGACGGCGGCAAGTTTCGGCGTACTCTCGGGCAGCACGGTGACGAATACCGGCGCGACCCATGTGATCGGCGATGTAGGGGTAAGCCCAGGGTCAGCGATCACCGGATTTCCGCCAGGCACTCTGACTGGCTCGATCCACCCAGGCGACGCGGTGGCCCAGCAAGCCCAGAGCGATGTGACCGCCGCATGGAACGCTACTATCGTGCAGACGTGTAATACCAATCTAACTGGACAGAATCTCGGCGGCCAGACGCTTATTTCCGCAGTGTACTGCTTCGACACCGCTGCCCAACTGACCGGGCAGCTCACCCTCGACGGTCAAGGCAACTCCGCGAGTGTCTTCATATTCAAGATTGGTAGCACCCTTACTACGGCCAGCAATTCCAGCGTACTGCTCATCAACGGGGCGCAGGCGTGCAATATCTTCTGGCAGATCGGCAGTTCCGCCACCCTGGGAACGTCCACCACCTTCATGGGCAACATTATGGCGCTGACCTCGATCACACTCAATACGTCGGCATCGTCCGCTGGCGGTCTATACGCCCGCAATGGTGCGCTTACCCTCGACAGCAACAACATTCAAGCCTGCGGTAGACCATCTGCCACTAACACGCCGCTGCCAGCCACTAATACGCCCGCTGCTACCAGCACCACGGTGCCAACCGCTACCAACACCCTAAACCCCACCAGCACGGCAGTGTTGAGCGCAACTAACACGCCCGGTGCCACCAACACTCCAACGCCAACCGCCACTAACACACGGCTGCCAGGCGCTACCACTACGCCAATACCCAGGCCCACGACCCCGCTGCCTACCAACACGCCAGTACCAGTCTCCACCAGCACCCCAATACCAGGCGCTACCAGCACCTCAATACCGGGCGCTAGCAAAACGCCAGTACCAGGCGCTAGCTCCACGCCGCTGCCAGGCTCCACCAGCACATCAATACCAGGCTCCACCAGCACGCCAATACCAGGCTCTAGCAGCACGCCGGTGGCAGTTACTACCAGCACGAAAGTGCCATATGCAACCCAGACCGCGACTCCGATCGCTACACCGTCGACTCCGCACCTGCCTAACACCGGCAGTAGCCAGCCCTGGGCTAGCCCGCTCATCCTGCTGCTTGGTGTGCTGCTGATGGCGGTGGGGCTACGCATCAGTAGGCGCGGTGAAAAGCGCGCCCATTGATTAAGTAAGCCTCATTGTGATGAAGCCCCTTGTGCAAGCAAGGGGCTTCGCTATGCCCGCTGGTGCATATGCTATAATAGCCTTGCCTGATTATCTACAGTCGCGCTGCCGCTGGCCTACTTTCTGCTTACCGCAGCGAACCGCTTCTGAAAGCGAGGATTCTGATGGACGAAAGCGAAGCCCAAGCCCGCCTGGATGCCACTCGCGCCGCCTGGGATGTCCGCGCCCCGGGCTGGAACGAGCGCAATCTGAAGGGCTGGGATACCGAAGAGACCGCCGCCTGGTGGCGCGACGAGTGGCTTGCCGAGGTACGCCCATACCTACCCACGCCGGGCGCAAATGTGCAGCTACTTGATGCTGGCTGTGGCAACGGCCAACTCAGCGTGCTGTATGCAAAGGAAGGCTACACCGTGCGCGGCTGCGACTTCAGCCCTAGCATGGCGCAGTATGCGAAGGAGAACGCCGCCCACTACGGCCTGGTTGCCCCCCAGATTGAGTTTACCTGCGCCAGCATTGACGCGCTGCCCTACGCCAAGGGCGAGTTCGACATTGTGAACTGCCGCTGCGTGCTGGACTTCACCCCGCGCCCCGGATACGCCCTGCGCGAGTTGCGCCACGTGACCCGGCACGGCGGCATCCTCGTGCTGCTGATGATGGGCGTAGCCTCGCCAATCAAGCGGCAGTTCTGGCAACGCTGGCTAGAGGGAATTGACCCTCACGCCCCAGCGGGCAACAATATCTTCAACCAGATTGCCCCCTGGGATGTGGAGCGGATTATGCCAATCCTCGGTTGGAAGCCACTGCACCAGAGCGGGCAGTACGGCGGCACCCCCGGCGGCGCAATCAACTCGTTCACTGCCGAGCAGATGGCCGACCAGCCGCTACTCGTGCAGCAGGCAATGGCGACCGGCTGGCTGATTGTGGCCGAGGCGGTCGAACCACAGCCGCTTGAAAGTTAGTGCTGAGTGCTGAATGAATATTGTAACCTAATCTATAACCTGCAATCTACAATCGGGAGTACGTATGCCCCGTCCCACCATCAACCTGCGCGTCGAACTTGCGCCCGACAACGAGCATGGCCTCAGCCTGCGTAATCCCGTGTTGGTCGCCAGTGGCACCTTCGGCTACGGCACGGAGTATGGGCGGTTGATGGATGTGCATCGCCTCGGCGCGATCATCTGCAAAGGCACGACGGTGGAGGAGCGCGACGGCAACCTGCCGCCCCGCACGGTGGAGACGGCGGCAGGGATGCTCAACTCGATCGGCTTGCAGAATCGCGGCATTGCCACGCTGCTGAAAGACTATGCCCCCAAGTGGGCAAGGTGGAGTACGCCCGTAATCGTCAACATTGCCGCCGAGTCGCTGCACGATTACGCCGAGCTTGCCTACCAGGTTGATACCACCCCCGGCATCGCGGGCATCGAGGTGAACATCTCCTGCCCCAATATAGATAACGGCAGCCTGCCCTTTGCTAGCAACCCGCAAAGCGCGGCAGCAGCAACGCGGGCAGTGGTCGAAGCCACCTCGTTGCCGGTCATCGTCAAGCTCTCACCCAACGTTGGCGACATTGCCGCGATCGCCGCTGCAGTAGAAGAGGCGGGCGCTGATGCGATCTCCCTGATCAACACCGTGCTGGGCATGGCGGTTGACATCACCACCCGCCAGCCCACCCTCGGCGCGAAGCTGGGCGGACTGAGCGGCCCTGCGATCAAGCCGATTGCCTTGCGGATGGTGTGGCAGGTGGCCCAGGCGGTCAGCATCCCCATCATCGGCATCGGGGGCATCGCCAGCCCCGCCGATGCGATCGAGTTTCTGATGGCGGGCGCAACTGCGGTGCAGGTGGGCAGCGCTACCTTCACCAACCCCCGCGCCGCCCTCGATGTGCTGGATGGCCTCTCCGCCTGGCTACACGCCGAGGGCATCGAGGATGTGCATGAGATTATCGGTGCAGCGTTGCCGCCGCAATAAGGGTGAGACGAACTGACGGGTGACAACATCGAAGACGAACGTATAGCTGCTCGGTGGCGTGTCCGTTGGATATGGCGGGTTGTCCTGTGCTAGCGTCAGCCTAGTGCCATTCGTGGCCGCTACATATACTGCGCCAATCTGCAGCGGTGTGCTATACACCTCACTTGGCAAAATCGAGGGTGGTACGAGCGGGTCGCCGCCATTGAACACCAGAACTACGCCTTGCGTATTGTGATAGGAGCTACCAGTCACTACGCTTATCAGCTTGCCGTTGACCCAGCCAATCCAGCCGCCAGTGGTTATCCAGGGATAGCCGCTACGGGCGCAGCAATCTTCCAAAATGCCAAGGAATTGCGTTGGGGTTGGCAGTATTGGCTCGGGGGTATCCGTCGGTCGTAGCCTTTCAGGGGTCATAGCTACAGCCGTTCTAGTTTGAGCGATAGACGTTCCCGTTGGAGCGATTTGAGCATACTCCGTGGCATCTCCATTTGCGACTTCAGTAAAGAATGCTTCCCTCGTAAGCTGCCATGAGGGAGTAGCAGCAGGAGAGGCAAGGCTGGTTGGGCTAAGTACCTGAGTGGCCAACGCTACTGCAGCCTGCTGTGATGTTGTCGGTGATCCCAGCCCCACCTCCCAGGCAATAGCTACGCTGAGGATAAGTGCAACCGCAAGGACAGCTAGAGTTATGTGCCAGGGTTTTCCTGACTTGACGGTTTCGTTCATAAGGATCACCTCTCCAGTATCTTGTGTTTTAAGAATACGCTTGCTCCCTAGCTCATTGGTTAGTAGTGTTACAAGGATTTAGTATGTCACAGAAGTCGGTTGACAGGTAGCTATTCTGCTGCGTCTGCGGATCACCATTAATGCTCAACCAGAGAACCTGCCATCCTTGCGCTGGTGTGTATGTTGAAGTACCGGATGAGTGATAGTGGGTAGTCACTCCGCCAAACTGTAGCTCCCCCTGTGAATTGCCTATACTCCAACGCTTCACTGCATACCAGTAGCCTGCTTGCAAGTCGTCGTGATCTGCGCCATACATCTCAGGCAGAGGCACCGCTACGCCACCCTGCCAGGCTATTGTATAGGTCTGGTTCGCGTACCAATCGGCACAACCCATCCCATGCGGCAGCGGGATGCCAGCATGGTCACAAGGATAGGCATCTGCACTGCCGTAGTCGTAATAGGTAGAGGCGTGCTGCACAAGATAACCAATCGCCCAAAGTGCCGCAGAGTTGAAGGCACCAAAGCCGGGTTCCGCATCGAAGGCAGCAGCAATATCTACCTCGAGAAAGCCATTGTTGCGAACATAGGCTTTAATGTTCCTTACCATGATGCTCCATGCCCTGGCGTGTCCAAAAGTCAAAGACGGTACGTACCCATTAAGGGAGTAATTATCGGTGCCAACTGCAACGGTGATTGTCGGTATCGGTGGCTCAGGACACCCCGGTGGCTGATGAGCGCAATAGCCCGCATGGTATCCAGCAACAAAGCTCTCCACCGACTGGGCGATCTGGTCCGTTGTAACTTTTGTGCTGTGTCCAGGTGGCAGGGATGTACCGTATACACCGTTACCCAAGTCTCTGGTACTGCCGTAATCCAGAACTATCGCCCCTGTTTCGCCCCGGGAGCCTGCGCTATAACCAGCAGCCTTCTCCTCGGTTGCATTGAGTTCCTCCATGAAATAGTTTCTGGAGTATTGAGGAGCAGCCGGGGCAACGAAGTTCTCCACTAGCGGTAGAGTGGAAGTGCCATCATCGCTGTAGTTGCCAACCGCCCAAGCGCTGGTAGTTGGTTGGCTGGGTGGTGGCGCGGCTACAGCAAGAAGCTGGTTTCCCCATCCCCCAGGACTGGGACTCGCGATTGTGTCCCAGAAATTACCATCAATATCCTCAACAGAGGAGCCGTGCCAGTGCATGATGAATGTGCGTGAACCTGGAGCGGGTATCGCATCTGCTACCTTGCCGTCTTGTTGCTTTGATGAATGATCTGTTAGCGTTGCGGATAGGGGTACCGAGGTAGACGAAGCATCTTCTCCCCAGGCACCCCATTGAGGCGATGGTGTAGCCACGGCTGTCGGAGTGGGCGTTGGTGTACCACAATCTGGGTTACTCCTGCCACTAAGCTGCTGGCAAACATTCAGGTAGTTACCCACTGCCCAGACATCCCGCTCTCTAGTGACGAACACCCTGGATAGCTGGCTGCCCGTAAGCCCTGGGCTGTTTATGTTCTGCGCCATGTGCCAGCGGTTGCCATCCCAGTGCATGATGAGCGGCTGGAACGCGCCCAGAACGTTATCATAATACGAACCCACCGCCCAAACATCGTTGTCGCGGAACCAGTCAACACTACGTAGGACTGCGTTGGTTCCGGTGTTATCTATATAGCTATCGTCCACTCTTGCCCAACTATAATTACCATTGCTGCCGCTTCCCTTCAAAATGAGGGGGTAGCAATTTTCACTTGGGTCTTTGCAATCGGTGTATGCTCCGTTAGGCGACCAATAGCCAACAGCATACACGGTGTCCGGCGTTCCCGCGATACCGAGCAGGGCATTAAAGCCTGTACCATGATTGAGATTGCTGTCGTCCACTGGATTGCAGCCGCCAGTGGCGCAGCTCTCAATCAGCACCTTATCGTTGGCAATGCCATTGTGGTTGTATTCCCCTACCGCCCAAACATGGGCATCATCCACCATCATCACGCTGTTCAAGGCATTACCGTATTCTCCAGGGTTGATCAGGTTCGATATTGGGCTAAATCCGCCGCCGGTCGAGTGTTCCACCAGGATGCATTGAGTGCAGCCCTGCCCACTCTGGTAGGCGGCACCTACTGCCCAGATACTCCCGCTGCTGCCTGAGTAGCTGGTCGTTACTCCGCCAAGACCGCTGCTTGTGTTCGATGTGATCGCAATCGAGCTATCCACCCAGCTGCTGCCGTCCCAGTGCTTGACCAGTGGGGTGCCTCCTGTGATGGTTGCGTTCGATGTGCCTGCTGCCCAGACGTTATTATAATCCACCACCGATACCCCTGCTAGCGTATCGGCTGAACTCGATAGGCTGGTTGGGCTGACACACCAATAATTCGGTGGCCCCGGTGGTGTACAGAGGACACCGGAGGGTGAGCTTGCCGTTTGCGCCAGCGCTGTATCACCCGTATGGATTGGATTAATCCTACCGTCAGAAATAGCGATCGAGGTAATAATTGTCATCACAAAGATGAACAAACCTGCTTTGCGAAACCTTACCATGTATCACTCTCCTTGCTGCGTTATTACCTAACGACACTAACTTCGATTTGCCATCTGCCCTATACATTGTAACACAAAGGGGGGTAGTAGCAATGGCTATGGCATAGCCAATCAGTACCATTTTTGGCGTAGTACCAAATAGTGCCGCTTTCCTTTTTCTCTTTCCGGGGCAAACTTGACATATGCTAGCAGAGGGTCTATAATCGCCCTGTCATTATTAGCGGGGCCACCGTTGCCCTGCCGTGCCTTTTTGCAATCATCCACAGCGGTTATCGCAGTAACGTTTCTGCTTGAGAGGAGTTTCCGCTAATGGCAAGACCCTGGAATAGCATCCTGGGCCTGTTCAGCCGCGACCTCGGTATTGACCTGGGAACGGCCAACACGCTAGTACACGTGCGTGGCAAGGGGGTGGTCATCTCCGAACCATCAGTAGTGGCAATTGACCGTAAGACCCGCGCCCGCATCGCGGTTGGCGCTGAAGCAAAGGCAATGGTCGGCAAGACCCCCGGAAATATTATCGCCATCCGCCCGATGAAGGATGGGGTTATCGCTGATTTCGACATCGTAGAGATGATGCTGAAGTATTTTATCGAGAAGGTCAATCGCGGGATGCTCAACGGCGCACCGATGGTGGTGGTTGGCATCCCCAGCGGCGTGACCGAGGTGGAGAAGCGCGCTGCCCACGATGCGGCGATTAACGCAGGCGCACGCGCCGCCTTCCCCATCGAGGAGCCAATGGCGGCCGCCATCGGCGCGGGCCTGCCCGTCACCGAGTCGGTGGGCAGCATGGTGGTGGACATAGGGGGTGGCACCACTGAGGTGGCAGTCATCTCTCTGGGTGGCATCGTGGTCAACCACAGCATCCGCACCGCTGGCGACGAGATTGATGAGGCGGTGATGCAGTATGCGCGGCGCGAACACAATCTGCTAATCGGCGAACGTATGGCCGAGGCGGCCAAGATTGCCGCTGGCTCCGCCTCGCCGCTCGAAGAGGAACTGCGCGTGGTGCTGCGCGGGCGCGACCTGCTCACTGGTCTGCCCAAATCGGTCGAGGTCAGCAGTGTGGAGTTGCGCGAGGCCATCGCCGGGCCAGTCAACAGCATCATCGAGGTAGTGAAAATGTCGCTGGAGGAGACCCCGCCTGAACTGGTCGCCGACATTATGGAGAATGGCATCACCCTGGCGGGTGGTGGCGCACTGCTCAAGGGCCTGGATCGCCGCCTCGCCGCCGAGTCGCGGATGCCGGTTCACATCGCCGATGATCCGCTCAGTTGCGTGGTGCGCGGCACTGGGCGCATCGTGGAGAACCTTGGTGAGTACGAGAAAATCCTAAGAGCCACCAGCCAGAGTCGGCGTATCAGAACAAATTGATCAATAGGCAACGCGAATAGCCGTAGAGATGTTGTATTTCTGTAGGGGCGAACCGTTGTTCGCCCTGGTTGGATATACAAAAACGTGACGCACCCGATAAGCCTTGCATATCACTCCCGCTGATTTGTGGAGGCGGGCGGGGGTTAGAGAGGAGCCAGCGATGAGAACGACGAACGACCGGCCACTGCGCCCGGGTCGTACCCTTGTCCTCCTCATCGTGCTGGTCAGCCTGAGCCTGGGGCTGATTGGCCTGAGCGCGACGAACAAGCTGGACGGGGTGGAGAACTGGCTAACCGGGGTACTCGCGCCGGTGCAGCAAGGCTTCAGCGCGGCAGGGCAGAACGTGGGTAACTTCTTCTCCGCCATCCGCGACAGCCAGCAGTTGCAGACCGAGAATGACGCGCTAAAGCTGCAGAACCAGTCGCTGCAGGAGGAGAACGCCAAGCTGCTCGATCTGCAGCGGCAGAACGACGAACTGCGCCATGAGTTGGGCTTCCAAAAGCTGCGCCCCGACCTGATCAACCTGCCCGCCGCCGTAATCGGCCACGACCCCAACGGCACCAGCCAGACCCTACTGATTGACAAAGGTGACGCTGAGGGCGTGCGACTAGGCATGGCCGCGCTCAGTCCCAGCGGCTACCTGGTGGGGCAGGTTAGCGAGGTGGAAGCGCACCGTGCCACCGTGCTGCTGGCGATTGACAGCAATAGCAAGATCCCCGCAAAGGTGCAGCGCACCAATGCCGACGGCGTGCTGGCGGGGCAATGGCAGGTGGGCGGGCGGCTATCGCTCCAGCACATCAAGCAGAGCCAAACCCCCGGCGAATACGTTGGCAAAGGTGATTTCGTGATCACCAGCGGCGCGGGCGGCATAGTGCCGAAAGGTATCATCATCGGCCAGGTGTTGAGTGTAGACCAACTCGATATCAAACAGGAGCAGCAGGCCGATGTCTACCCGCCCGTGGATGCCAACACCCTCGACAGCGTGCTGATCAACGTTGGCACTAAATAATGGTAAATGGTAAATGTTGAATGGTAAATGTGGCATGGTTCAGATCCCGATCAACGCACCACCACCATTATAGGAGAATGATTAACCAGCCCATCTTCTTCAGTCCGCGTCATTTACCATTTACCATTTACCATTCAACATTTCAACATTATGTTTATCTACCTGATAATCGCCGCAATGATGTTCCTCAGCGGGCTGGTGCAGACTAGCTTTCCGGTGACGGTCAGCCAGCTTGAGCTACGCGCCGACTTCGTGCTGCTGCTAGTGGTAGCCATCACCCTGGTGCGCGGGCTGCGCGAGGGGCTGGCCTGGGCCTTCATCGGCGGGGCGCTGCTCGGCGTACTCGCCCCGCACACCCTGCCGCTGGGCAGCTACTCGCTGCTCCTTATCGTGGTCGCGGTGGTCGCCAGCCTCAGCCAGAACAACCTGTTCGAGAGCAGCCTGATTATGCCGCTGGCGATCGTCGCCATCGCCAGCCTCACCTTCCGCATCCTGCTGCTGCTGGCAACCCAGGGCGCGGCGCTGCGTGGCGACCCCGGCCCGATGCTGCTCCGTCTGGTATTGCCTGCCCTGATCATAGACGTAGTGCTTGCCCCACTAATCTATGCGCTTATATCATGGTTGGATGGTAGGCTGGGCAGGCGGTTGCCTGTAGAGTGGCAGTAAGAACAAAGGAGAAAGCTACTTTGTACTTAATCTATGTTGACGCTAATGGCGACCCTGGGGCAAATACCGCCGCCTCACGCTATTTCGTGCTAACCGGCCTCATCGTGCATGAGAGCTTCTGGCGCGAGTGTCTCCATCGCCTGGTGGTGTTCAGGAAAGGGGTAAAGGATAAGTACGGCTTGCCACTCAGACTAGAGCTTCATGCTGGGGACATGGTAAGGAAGCCTGGTTCGTTCCGTCGGGATGATCTGGTGTCAATGCTTCATGCGCTAGCAAAAGAACTGGCGGATATGGAGGAGTTGAGAATAATCAACGTCGCCGTAGATAAGCAAAACAAGGGCAAAGACTACAAGGTATTTACAGTAGCATGGAATGCTATACTGCAAAGGTTTGACGAAGCAATCGCCAGCGGTAGCCTGCCAGGCTCAACAGGCAGCGACAAAGGGATGGTTTTCTCTGACCAGACCGATTCGCTCCCTGTGACGCAGATTATGCGATATTCACATATCTACAACCTTGCTGCCGAAGCCGCAAATACGGCGAGAAGGCAACGAACAATGCTAAGTAAATTGATTGAAGACCCCAGCTTCCGCGACTCGCGCCACTCTTATTACGTGCAAGATACAGACTTGGCAGCATTCCTGCTATATGAGCGGCTTTCGCCAAATAGGCACATGAACAAAAAGGGGCGGAGAAACTACTTTAACCTGCTTGCTCCCATACTATATTACCCACTGGATATAGCTGACGTGGATGGCATAACCTGGATACAGCAGGAAGGGCGCATCGCAGATGTGCGGTGCGCCCTCCCGAGGAGGTTCTATACCCCAGGATATACTGAGGGTCAAACCCATTAGGTACCTGACCAGATTATACAACACATCTATCAGAATGTCAAGATTCGACACATAGAGCGGAAACTTGATGAAAAAAACCCTGAACACCACCGCCTTCCAGATCGTGATCGGCATATCCCTGCTGCTGCTGGTGCTGCAGCTTTGGAATATGCAGTTCAATCTGGCCGATAAGTACAAGGCGCAGGCGCAGCAGACATCCGTGCGCGACATCTTCACCAACCCCGATCGCGGCATCATCTACGACCGCAACGGCTACCAACTGGTGAAGAACGACCCCCGCTACGCCATCGCCGTGACTCGCACCGACCTACCCACTGGCAACGACCTATATGTTACCCCCGCCAACCTGCCCACCGACGCTGCCGCCCGCATTGCCTTCTACAGCAAGCTGGCAACCCTGCTAAACCGTCCCGATATAACCAGCGCATCGTTGTCCCGCACCGTGGCGGCTGCCGACCCGCAGCGGCCATACCAGCCACTGCTGCTGGCAACCGCTGTGGATGCTAGCACTGCCTCGGCGATCAGCAAGGCGACCGACGGTAAGGGTGGCGACGTACTGGCCCACGTTTGGCTGGCTGCCGCCCAGAAGCGAGTGTTCGACGGCCTCAGCGCGTTGGTCAACGCCCCCAACGTAGTCTACATGGTGCCACAGGAGTTGCCGATAAAAGGCAGCGGCGACAATGCAGTGTCTGACGAGGCCGCCCGCAATATGGTTTATAGCAATCTAGCCCAGGAGCTTGCCCCCCTCGGTGGGCCAGACGCCAAGACGATTGCAAGCAAGCTGGGCGACGCGCTCAGTAACGATCGCCCAGTGATGGTCTTCAGCGGAATCAGTGATGTGGTGGCTGAGGAGATCAGGTTGAACGCCGCCGCTATGCCCGGCATCCATGTCAGCAGCGAACTCGAGTACAACTATTTGCGGGCCTATTCCAGCACTGCGCTCAACCCTGTCATCATCAAGAGCAACGTCAGCCACGATGTTTATATGCAGGTGGCGACAAAGAGCCGCGAGTTGCCCGGCAGCAGCGCAGTCACTGAGCCAATTCGAGTCTACAGCGACGGCCCGCTGTTCGCCCACCTGCTCGGCTACCTCGGCCTCGTTAGCGATACAACGCTGGCGGCCAACCCCCTGCCCCTCAATGGCGACCACCCCGACGAGCCGGTGCGCCCCATCTATCTTCCTGGCGACAAAGTTGGTGCTGTAGGTGTTGAAGCGTCGCTGGAGTCGCAATTGCGTGGCAGCAAGGGGATCAAGGAAGTCCAGGTGGACAATGGCGGCAATCCCCAGGCCACCATCGGCGAACTCCCCCCAGTTCCTGGTAATAACGTCTACCTCACGGTTGACACGGGCTTGCAGAAAGCCGTCACTGCCTCCTTGCAGAAGTACATCCAGCAGGCGGGCGTAACCTCTGGCGTAGCGATCGTCGAGGATGTGCATAGCGGGCAGATTTTGGCAATGGTCAGCCTGCCCAGCTATGACAATAATCTGTTCGCCAGCGGCATCTCCCAGGCCGACTTCGACAAGCTGAACAAAGATCCCAACCTGCCGATGTTCAATCGTGCCATCAGTGGCAACTACCCGCCAGGCAGCACCTTCAAGATGATTATGGCCTCCGCTGGCTTGCAGAGCGGGGTCATCACCCCCGATAGCACCTACTATACCCCTGGCTACATTCGCGTGCCGTACACCGGCGACAATACCAAATCCAACCTATACTACGACTGGAACCTGGCCCGCAACCAGAACCTGAACGTAGTGCAGGCATTGGGTGACTCGTCCGATACTTTCTTCTACAACCTGGGCGGGCCAAAGCAGCAGGAGACCGACGGGCAATACACCCGCTTCCTACCGCCCAACTCCAACTCACCCATCTTCTTCAACGGGTTGGGCATCGAGCGCATCAACCAGTATGCCCAGTATTTCGGTTTGGGCCAGCCCACCGGCATCGAACTGCCCAATGAGGCAGTGGGGCGGGTGCCTGATCGCCAGTGGAAGCTGAAAACTTTCAACGATGACTGGTCGTTGGGCGACACCCTGATTAGCTCGATCGGCCAGGGCTATGACCTGGTTACACCGCTGCAGCTGGCAAACGCCACCGCCGCGATTGCCAACGGCGGCACGCTCTACCAGCCGACCCTCGTCTATCGGGTCAACAGCGGCGATCATAGCGGCAGCACGGTGCAAAACTTCCAGTCGAAGGTGCTAGGTCAGGTGCAGGTCAGCGCCGCCAACCTCGCGGTGGTGCGCCAGGGGATGCGTATCGCGGTCACTGGTGGCGATGGGGTCTACGGCACCGCCCGCCGCATCAACTACACCTCGCTGGCGGTGGCGGGTAAGACCGGCACGGCGGAGTTCGGCGAACCGTTGCCCGGCAAGCAGTATCGCCCCAGCCATGCCTGGTTCACCAGCTTCGCCCCCTTCGACAACCCCCAGATCGCCGTCACCGTCTTCATCCAGGGCGGTGCTGGCAATGGCCAGGTCAACAGCCGCCAGCTTGAAGGCACCACCTACGCCGCACCTGTAGCGGCGGATATATACAAGTATTACTTCAACCTCAGCGAGACGCTGAAGTAGGGGATTGCAGATTGCAGCTTTTAGATTGCAGATTGGGCTTACATCATCTTTGCCGCAACATTTTGCGTTCCTATGCCACAGTCGCATAAGATGGGGGATGTGTTACGGTTATTGGGCAAACGTAGGGGCGGTGGCCCGCCCTGGTGGGGATCGCAATACTGTGAACTTCACCCTAATATTACAGCCTCAGTTGGCATATTAGCGCCAGATTGGGGTAGGGGCGAATCGTATACGCCCATCGGCATCAAGTTAAGAAAGTAGGGGATGGCCTGCGGGTCTGGGGATTCAGCCCCCTGAGGCTCAAGCGCATCAATGCCCATCGTATGCCACCCGCTTGGCGGCGCAGCCAGTCATAGTGTGTGGCAAACCCACAGCAATGAAGCAGGGCAGCAGCGGTGGGCTGAACCCCCAGACCCCCAGAGAGCCATCACTATTAGGCACAAATCAGCATGATGTGGGCGGCTGTTTCCTCAGCTTGATGTCTATGGCGCGAATCGCATACGCCCTGCCCCTTAGTGTCCAGGCCAATCGTAACTACGTTATCTTGCCTGGCAACTGAGGCTGTAATACTAAGATGTGGACGAAAATGACAAAAGCGCAAAGATAATGTTATAATCTGCAATCTGCAATCTGCAAGCTGCAATCTTAAATGGTGAGGGGAACATGGCGACCACGCAGAGCGAAGCGGTGATTATCAAAGGGGTACGCGGCGGGCTGCTGGTGCTGCTCGATGAGCATATGCTCTGGAATGAGTTGCTGGCCGAGTTCGACCAGCGGGTGCAGGCCAGCCAGAGCTTCTTCAGCGGGGCGAAGGTGACTGCCAACCTGGGTGGCAGGGCGCTGGGCAAGGACGAACTGACGGCGCTTATCGAGGCGCTGGGCCGCTACCAGATGACCCTGGATACCGTAGTCAGCACCGCAGACGACACCCGCCACGCCGCCAGTATGCTAGAGCTAAAGTCGCGTGCGCCCAGCTTTGCGGGTGGCGCGGCGGGGCGGTTGGCAGGCGCGGTGCTGCGCGGCAAGAGCGATGATGAAGCCAACAAGCGCACTGCAGAGGTAATCAGCCCTCCAACCGAGGAGATTACCGGCGGTGGCGCAATGTTCGTGCGCCGCACCGTGCGTAGCGGTCAGCGGCTGCGCCACGATGGCGATATTTGCATCGTCGGCGATGTCAATGCAGGTGCGGAGGTGGTTGCCGGTGGCGATGTGGTGGTCTGGGGCAGCCTGCGCGGCATGGTTCATGCCGGGGCAAGCGGCAACGACAAGGCGGTAATCTGCGCTCTCATCCTCGCGCCGACCATTCTACGCATCGCCGAAGTGGCTGGGCGCGGCCCCAGCCCGGAGCCATACAAACGCCGCGTCCGCATCCTCGGCCTGGGCGGCAAGCCGGAAGCTGAACACGCCTATCCCGAAATCGCCCGCGTGGTGGACGGGGGCATTGTGGTGGAGCGGTGGAAATTATAATGAGTTTTGAGTTTTGAGTTTTGAGTTTTGAGTTGAACATTGGCTAAGGTTAACCCCGTTTGTTCGGAAGCCTTTCACTCAAAACTCAGCACTCAAAACTCAAAACTCCCCGAAGGGGGAACTATGGCCGGTCGCGTAATTACGATAACCAGCGGCAAGGGTGGCGTGGGCAAGACAACGACCACTGCCAACCTCGGCACCGCGATTGCAATGCACGGCAAGAAGGTGGCGGTACTCGATGCTGACATTGGCCTGCGTAACCTCGATGTGGTGATGGGGTTGGAGAACCGCATCGTCTACGACATTGTGGACGTGGTGGAGGGCCGTTGCCGCCCTCGCCAGGCACTAATCAAGGACAAACGCCTGCCCGAACTGGCGTTGCTGCCTGCGGCGCAGACCCGCGACAAGAATGCGGTCAGCCCGGAGCAGATGCAGCAGCTCTGCAACTACCTTAAGAGCGAGTTCGATTACGTGCTGGTGGACTCACCCGCCGGTATCGAGCAGGGCTTTCGCAACGCCATCGCCGGGGCCGACGATGTGATCATCGTCACCACCCCGGAGGTGTCGGCGGTGCGCGATGCCGACCGCATCATCGGGCTGGTCGAGGCTTATGGCCTGCACCTGCCCCGCCTGATCCTCAATCGCATCAAGCCGCACATGGTGGCGCGAGGCGACATGATGAGCCAGGAGGATGTGATTGACATTCTGGCGATTGACCTGCTCGGCATCGTGCCAGACGATGAAGCGATCATCACCAGCACCAATCGTGGCGAACCGGCTGTCTACGACAAGAGTTCGCGGGCGGGGCTGGCCTACAACAACATCGCCCGCCGTATCCTCGGCGAACAGGTGCCGCTGATGGATCTTGAAGAGCGACCCGGCCTGATGGTGCGACTGGGCAATCTATTTGGTGGCGGCAGCAGCAACCGCAGCCGCAGCAGGAGGGTGTGATGGGCTTCTGGAACAGACTGCTGGGCCGTGAACGCCCCTCGGAATGGGTCGGCACCCCCGCTCATGCCGCCAAGCAGCGCCTGCAGGTGGTGCTGGTGCAAGACCGTGTCAACCTGCCGCCGGAGGTGATGGATGCCATCCGCGCCGAATTGGTTGCCGTGATCAGCAAGTACGTGGAGATCGAACCGGAGGGTGTGGAGTTCAACCTGACTAAAGGCGAAAAGTTCGACAAATTGACCGCCAACATCCCGGTGAAGAGGGCGCGAACGTAGCGACGTGATGCGGACTGAGGACTGAGGACTGAGAAGGGTTATCAGCAAACCCCTCCCCACCGGGGGAGGTTGGGAGAGGGTAAGCAGCGCATTGATGCAAAAAGCTCCCATCGGGAGCTTTTCGTTCAATTTGGTATAATAAAGCAATCATTTTATTGGGAGTAGGTTATGACTTAGGAGGATAACTGTGTTGCAGATATTGGTAGCGCTAGTCAGTGCTTTTCTCATCTTTGTGGTGTTGCTCGATGCTTTTGAGACAATTATCCTACCTCGCCGCGTTACGCAGCGCTATCGCCTTACTAGCCTGTTCTATTTTTTCAGTTGGAAGCCCTGGTCGGCAGTGGGGCGGCGCATCAAGTCGAGCGGCAGGCGCGAAACCTTCCTTAGCTTCTATGGCCCGCTATCCCTGATCCTGCTGCTGGTTACATGGACAGTAGTGCTGATTGTCGGCTTCGCCGGAATGCAATGGGCCTTTGGTGGGCAAATGAACAGCGGCAGCGAGGGCTTTGGCACCCTACTCTACCAGAGTGGAGTTACCTACTTTACCCTCGGCTATGGCGATGTTGCGCCCACCACTGGGCCAGGGCGGCTTATTGCCGTGCTGGAAACTGGCACCGGCTTCGGCTTCCTTGCGCTGGTGATTGGCTACATCCCTACCTTCTATCAATCGTTCTCCAAACGCGAGATCAGCGTATCGCTACTCGATGGGCAGGCCGGATCGCCGCCCACCGCTAGCGAGTTGCTGCGCCGCTATTCTGAAGATGGTGATCCGGCGGAGGTCAACGATGTGCTGATGGAATGGGAGCGTTGGTCAGCGGAACTGCTGGAGAGCCATATCTCCTACCCCGCGCTGGCTTACTTCCGCTCCCAGCACGAGAACCAGTCGTGGGTCGCTGCCCTGACTATGATCCTGGATGCCTGCACCCTGATCATCGTGGGCATCGAAGGCATCCCAGTGCTACAGGCGCGGCGCACCTTTGCAATGGCCCGCCACGCTGCGGTCGACCTCGCCCAGATCTTCAGCACCGCGCCGCGCCTGTCCAGTCTGGCCCGGCTAAACCCCGACACCCTTGCCCACCTGCGCGCCGAGTTGACTGCCGGGGGCTTGCAGCCGCACACCGAGTTCCTCGACAGCCTGCGCCTCGCCGAATTGCGGGCGCTGTACGAGCCTTACGTCTACTCGCTTGCCAGCCACCTGCTGCTCGACCTGCCCCCTTGGATGCCTGCGCCCGATGCCACCGACAACTGGCAGACCACCGCCTGGGGCCAGGCCGAGGCGTTGCCGGTCGACCCCGCGCAAAAGCCCGAACCTACCCTCAGCATCCGTAGTGGTCGCCGCGTAGTAATCGAAGATTGAACTGACTGAAGTTGGCGTAATACAAAACACCGAAACTTGATCAACTAAGCCCCCAGCGGGGGTTGGGGGAGAAAGCTCGAACTGTGTTAATGCCTAAACTTGATCAACTAAGCCTCCAGCGGGGGTTGAGGGAGAAAGCTCGAACTTTATCAATGCCTAATGGAGCTTTGTGCCTTTGCACATATATCGGCATTGGTGCGCTTCAAGATTCCCCCAACCCCCGCCCGGGCTTTTTGCCTAAAGATCGGGATGACTCATGTCTGACCTTATCAGACTTGCGGCGCGCTGTTTGTCTGCGACAGGCCGATGCGATTGCCGTCGGCATCCTCGAACTCACTGAGCATACCCCAACCCTGGTTGGTGGGCGGCATGGTGAACTTTACGCCCTTTGCGGTCATCTCCTGGTAGTCGGCTTCCAGATTGTCGCTGGAAAAGACGAAGCCGGTGGCGACCCCTACCTTTTCCTCAGCCGAGCTTGGCAGCATCAGGGTAAACGCAGTCGCCGCCCCCTCCGGCCAGACCACCACCCAGCGCATCCCCCCTGGCATGGGCATCTCCTCAGACTTGAAGCCCAGCTTGTTCACGTAGAAGTCGCGGGCGCGGTCCTGATCGCTCACGTAGATGGTGGCGATTGGAAAATCTTTAATCATCGCTTTTTCCTTTTCTCTCTTTCCGAATAGCAGATCCGTTGTATGGCGCGGCAAATGGGCATTGATGCATTCGACGAGGGCGGGCCGCAGCCCGCCCCTACAGACTTGCATTACCCTTGCGCGGCAGGCTGCACCAGCACGATGCTATTGCCGTCGGGGTCGGCAAGTTGCGCCTGCCAACCATAGAAGTACTCAGTGGGCGCTTCGCTGAACTCGACCCCTTTGGCGGTCCATTGCTGGTGCAACCCCTGGATGTCGTCGGTATTGAGATGCACCCCGACTGACTTGCCTGCCTCATGGCCCTCCATTGGCAGAGATAGTACCACGCTGGTCTGCGCTCCAGGCGGCCCCACTTCCAGCCACCGATAGCCCTGTTGTGTTACGTCGTTCACCATCTTGAAACCGAGCTTGTTGACGTAGAAATCCATGGCCTTGTCCTGATCGCTGACGAAAACGGTCGTGGTAGCAATGTAAAACACGGTTGTACCCTCCTTTTGTTTGTGTGGTTGAGTGTTAAATAAGTTGGCTGACAGGCTCGCTCGACTGGGCGGGCCAACGCCCGCCCCTACGTTTGGGGGGACTTCGGGGTGCTTGCTGCTCCTTTCTTGTACTCCACTTCCAGCCCATTATAACCGAGTGCAGGCAGGCTGCCCAGCGGTAGATATACACAAAGGGAGCAGCACAGGCCGGGCCATGACCTATTCTGCACCCTTTGTGTAACAGGGGAGTGGGTGTTTGGGGGAACACGCTCACCTCCCGCTATGAATTGTAGAATGTAGAATGTAGTTTGGGGTTGCTAGACTCCCCTCCCTGCGGGAGGGGCTAGGGGTGGGTCCGTGAAGTAGATGGCGCTCTCCCTTTGCTAGCGGGTTTTTGCCAGGACTCCCCTCCCACCGGGAGGGGCTGGGGGTGGGTCCGTGAGCTAGGTACTACTCCCCCTCCCCGCCCCCCCCTTTGGAGGATGGGTTTACTAGGCTGCCTTTGCCTCTGGCACAGGCGCGGCGATGGGGATGGGGGTGAGACTAGGTTCTTCGATGCCGAGATAAAAATAATTGAGGCGGAGGTGGCGCACCGGTCGCACTTGCACACGGGTATGCTCTACCAATTCCTTCTCCGATACCAGACAGACGTTGGGGCTGACCCCGTACTTGAACTCGTAGCGCTCGATCGCTTCGTCAATCTTGGTTTCCGTCTTCTTCTTAGTGTTGTCGTCATACCAACCGAGGTAAATCATAGCAGTTCTCCTTATAATCGTGGTTCGTTGGTTGGATTTGATTAGCGGCGACCGCCGATGACGCGGACGCTGGTGGGCTGCTGGTTGACTACGTGCGTGCCATATGCCGGGCGCGGCCCAGCAGCCGGTTGCCCATACTCGTAGAAGTCGCCCTCGATGTACTCCTCATCCTCATTGTTATACTGCGGCTGAGGCGCTGGGTGAATGGAAGTTTGCGGCTGGCGGCGGGGCAGCGTTGGTTCGCGCACGATGATCAGCTGCGGCTGGGGTTGGTAGTGGGGCTGCGACTGCGTGGGAGCCACCACCTGGTGACGCAGCAGCATCAGCGCGATAAAGCACATCGGCACACTGGCAAGGCCGCCGAAGAAGATACCAGCAATCACCGCCCACGCCCCCGGCTCGATTCGCAGCGCAACCACTATGGTCAAGCTGACCGCGCACAGCGCCCCCACCATTGCGATATATTTCTTCATAGTTCTCATCAGTCCTTTCAACTATTTGTGTGACTCCCCTCCCATCGGGAGGGGCTAGGGGTGGGTATCCATTTTCCCCCTCCCGTCGGGAGAGGTTGGGGGTGGGTATCCATTTTCCCCCTCCCATCGGGAGGGGCTAGGGGTGGGTGTCTGTTTTCCCCTTCCATCGGGAGGGGTTGGGGTGGGTATGCCGTGCGACTCGCTCCCCCTCCCCGCCTCCCCCTTTGAGGAGGGGTTTTGCTACTCACACCGCCCGCAAGTTGCCGCTGCGTCGGGTCGCTTTCCGTGCCGGTTGCTCGTAAGCATCAGCCTCATCATCCGCCTGCCAGGCGGACGCGGGCTGGCGGGCGGCCAGGTCGCGGGCGGGGCGACCAGCCCGCAGCGGCTGCTTCTCGCGCTCCTGTTCGCGCTGTTGTTCGCGGGCCACCTTCTGCATCAGCCGCACCACCTGGGCGCACTCGGTATCGCTGGCGTAGACCGCTTGCATCCGCACCAGTTCGCCCTCCAACACCACCAGCATATCGCCCGCGCCCAGCAATTGCTCCGCGCCGCTGCTGCTCTGGCCGGTGCAATCGTGGGCATCGTCTGCGCTGCCGACCTTGCCGACGATGCGGGCGGGGAAGTTGCTACGCAGGTTATCGCCGATCAGGCCAGGGTCGAGCTTGCGGCTAGCAGCAATGACATGAATACCACGTTGCGGCCCGCGCAGGCAGATCGTCTTCAGCGTACTGGCAACCTTGCGTCTATCGGCAGCCAGCAGCGGCGTGGCATCGTCAATCGCCACCACAATGCGCGGCTCGGCCACCTCGTTCTCCTCGCGCCATTCCAGGTGGCGGGCCAGCCAGCTAAGACGATGAATTGCGTCGAGCGGGTCGTCGACCACTGGCGTAAGCAAGTGAGGTAGGCCATCAAGCTGGGTCAGCGCGCCGCCATGCTTGCCCACGTCAATCACCAGTATCTGTAGCTCGTCCGGCCCATTTGCCAGCGCCAGGCTCATCAGCATCCCCCGCAGCAGCGCACTCTTGCCCCCGTTGCGCTCCCCAATGAGCAGCACGTTACCCACCCCTTGCCCGTCGAGGCGCAGCAGCAGTGGCGTGCCTTCGCTGTCGAGCCCGAGCAGCGCGGTTGCGGGTGGCATATCGCTGTCGTCGCCGAACTCGCCACCGTCCAGCCGTTGGTAGAGGTCGAGCAGCTTGACCATCTGCGGGTCGGGGCGCGGCGCTTCCAGGGTAATCACCCCATCGCGCACGCTCAAGCGGCAGGAAGTCGTTCCTAGCGCGGTAGCAATAGTGGGCAGTAGCGCGGCGATACGCGAGGGACGCACCGTTGGTGGCAGGATGAGGTGGAAGCCCATCAGCCGTGCTGAGACGGTGCCACCATCCACGCGGCCTTCGATGCCGTGCGTGTGCAGCACGTACTCAATCGTATTGGCGTTATATTCGAGGATGTCCTTCACTTGGGGTTCCTATTTTATGACGTGCGCCGTGTTCCGCCAGTTGGCGCGACCGACTTAAAACATTAGAATAAGTGTTCTAAGATGGGTTGAATGAATTATAGCACAGGTGTTCGATAAATGCAAGAGGTTTATACACGAGTTTTCGTTGAATTCGGAATGAGAATGCGGCACAGCCAGGCAAGCAGGGTGTGCGTCACGTTCTAGCATACCCAACCAGGGCGAACCGTTGTTCGCCCCTACTGAACGCTTGCTCCGCAAGAACTAGACGCGCACCCAGGCAAGCAAGTATCCTTGCGTAACATGGGGCAAATCTGTTATCCTACAGCGACTTATCACAAGGAGCGAACTTGGCAAACCAGAGCAGCAAGCGAATCAGGCCAGGGCTACGCACCACCGCCGCGATTAGCGCAGGCAAGCTGGCGGGCTGGGCCACGCGGCGGCTGGGGCGCGGTGGCGGCACCGCCCTGCCCGGCCTGGTTGCCGAGCGGCTCGACCCTCGTCTGGTTAGCCGCATGGTCGGTCAACTGGGGCGCGGTGCCGCAATCGTGACTGGTACCAACGGCAAGACCACCACCACGCGGATGCTCTCCGCCATTATGCAGGCAGCGGGCTGGCGGGTATTGCACAACCGCAGCGGCAGCAACCTGATGCGCGGGCTGGTCAGCACCCTGATTAGCGCGGCCAACCTGCGCGGCGGGCTGCACGAGGAGTTCGCCCTGTTCGAGGTGGACGAGGCGGCCACGCCAGCAGCGGTCAAGGCGGTGCAGCCACGCCTGCTCCTTATCAACAACCTATTCCGCGACCAGCTCGACCGCTATGGCGAGGTGGTCGCAGTGCGGCGCAAGTGGGTGGCGGCGATTAACGCGCTGGGCGCGAACAGCGTCGTGTTGCTCAACGCCGACGCGCCTGCCGTTGCCAGCCTCGGTCTGGGTGAGCATCGCGCCAAAGTGCGCTACTTTGGGCTGGACGATGCGGCGCACAATATCGGCGTGTTGCCCCACGCCTCCGACGCGCTGAACTGCCCCTGCTGCGGCGCGGCGCTCGTCTACGATGTGGTCTACAGCGCGGATAGCGGCATTTACCATTGTCCCAACGGCGACTTCGCCCGCCCCACTCCCGATTACGTCGCCCGCCAGGTCACTCTGCGCGGGCCGGACGGCAGCGATGTGCTGATCGCCAGCCCCGACGATGAGCAGGCACTAACCGTGCGCGTGCCGGGGCTGTATAACGTCTACAACGCGCTGGCGGCGACCGCCGCTGCCTGCGAACTGGGCCTATCGCTGGCCGATGCACAACAGGGGCTGATGGCGTTCCAGGCCGCCTTCGGGCGCATCGAACGGGTGCAGATTGGTGACAAGCATCTGTTGCTGGTGCTGGTCAAGAACCCGGTCGGCTTCAATGAGGCGCTGCGAATGCTCACCCCCGCCGCGCCGCTGCACCTGCTGATTATCATCAACGACCTGGCCGCCGATGGCCGCGACGTTAGCTGGCTCTGGGATGTGGACTTCGAGCTACTCGCGGGCGACACCACTGCCCGTGCCACCACCGCCGGTCTTCGTGCCGCTGACATGGCCCTACGCCTCAAGTATGCGGGCGTGGATGCTAGCCGCATCAGCGCCGCCCCTGCCGACAATCTACGTGCCGCGCTGGACCTTGCCCTCGCCGCCACCCCTGGCGATGCAACCCTGTACGTGCTGCCTACGTATACCGCAATGCTGCAACTGCGCGCCCTGCTCGGCGACATGGGCGTGGTGGGGCGGTTCTGGGAGGATTAGTTTTGAGTTTTGAGTTTTGAGTTTTGAGTTAATATAGTTAGGTATTTACCGAATGTTGCGATCAATTAGGTAGCTATAGGCTGTACACGCTCTAGGGTAAGGAAAACAACCTAATGTATTTCAACTTAAAACTCAAAACTCAAAACTATGGAGCAGTTGCACTCGCCCCGACGCAAGGAAAACAACCTGATGCCCTTCAACTCAAAACTCAAAACTCAAAACTCAAAACTCTTTATCTTGCTGCTGCTCCTGCTGCTGGCGGGCTGCACTGCCAACTCCTCCCCGTCGCAGCAGGCCACTACCTTCGAGTCGCCAGTCTGGTCGCCGGACGGCACCCAGGTGGCCTACTTTCGCCGCGACCTCACCACCCAGTTCAACGACCAGACCCAGCAGTTGGAGATTGCCGATGATCACTGGAACCTGTGCCTGAACAACGCGGCAGGCAGCGCTGAGAAGATTATCGTGCCAGACAAGGTAATGCGTCACCCCACGCCCGACCAGGCCACGTATGAGACCATCGTGACCAACTTTCGGCTCGACTGGCCCAGCGCAGGCAAGCTGCACTACTACGTTTACGGCCAGAGCCTGACCCAGGACAACCTGCCCGCGCTGACCGATGGCGTGCATCAGCTAAACGCCGACGGCAGCGGCGACACCATCATCGCCCCTGGCAGCAGCATTAGCGCCACACTGGGGATATTCGACACGCGGCGGCGCAGCTTCGCCAACCTCACCCTCTACGGTCAGAGCGACTCGCCCTCCGCCAGCCGCACCATCATGATTGCCGACAGCAGCACCCGCACCGTGCGCCTCTATATCCAGGATCCCAGCTCCGGTAAAATCCAAATGCCCACCTATGATCAGCTAATCAAAGGAGAAGTGGATGTCCGCAACACTCCCACACCATGAAATGTCTGAAAAGGGCGAACCGTTTTTCGCCCCTACAAACAACGAAGCTGGGCTTCCGGCACAGCCTGATGTGTCAGTAAAGGGCGAACCGTTGTTCGCCCCTACAAACAACCAAGCGGGGCTTCAGGCACAGCCTCAGCACTCAGCACTCAGCACTCAGCACTCAGCACTGATCCACGTCGCCTTCCTGTACGCCGACCTGATGAACATTTACGGCGACCGCGGCAACACTATCAGCATTGCACAGCGCTGCAAGTGGCGCGGCATCGGCGTGAGCGTGGAGCGGGTCAGCGTCGGCGACCCGCTGGATACCGACAAATACGACCTCTACTTCTTCGGCGGTGGGCAGGACCAGCAGCAGGAAGCGGTCGCCGCCGACCTGCAGCGTGACGGGCGCGGCACACGGCTGCGGCAGGCAGTGGAGGATGGCGCGGCGCTGCTCTCGGTCTGCGGTGGCTACCAGTTGCTCGGCCACTACTACCAACCCCACAACGCCGACAAGCTGCCTGGCATCAGCCTGTTCGACGCATACTCCGTCGCTGGGCCGACACGGTTCATCGGCAATATGGTGGTGGACAGCGAACAGTTTGGCAGGCTGGTGGGCTTCGAGAACCACAGCGCCCACACCTATCTGAACAAGGGGCTACCGCCGCTCGGTCGCGTGACGGTGGGGCATGGCAACAACGGCGAGGACGGCTGGGAGGGCGCAGTCTACAAGTCTGCAATTGGCTGCTACCTGCACGGCTCGTTGCTGCCCAAGAACCCGCCGGTGGCTGACTGGCTGATCGAACGCGCCCTCATCCGTCGCTATGGCAACGTTACCTTGCCGCCGCTTGACGACACCATCGAAGTGAAGGCTCACGATGCCGCCATCGAGCGGGCGAAAGCGACGCATTAGGCCAACGAACTAACCCCTCCCCAAAGGGGGAGGCTGGGTGGGGGAGCGCGAAGCGCTAATGACCATCGCAAGCATCAACATTGGCGTAGGGGCGAATCGCATACGCCCTACCGCCCGTTAGTAACGCATATCGTAGGCATGGCCGCTGGGTGGGGTGTTTGGCATCACGGAGGACACGGAACGGATAGAGGACCCAGAGCTAGCGGGCAAGGTTGCCTTCAGTGCGGCTTTGCGATATAATGTATGTCATGACAGCTCCAGCCGTTTCCCAGCTCTTGTACTTGCTCGACCATGCGTTCGACGGAACGGATTGGCATTCGTTGCTAGGCAATCTCCGCTCGGTTAAGCCTGCCGACTGGCTGTGGGTACCGCCGGACGGTCAGCGCTCCATTCGCGACATCGTGCGGCACGTAGGCGGCTGCAAGTTCATGTACCACAACCATGCCTTCGGCGACGAGCAGTACACGTGGGAGGATCCCGTCATTGATGGAGGCGAAGCGCTCGCCACCATCTCCTCGGCGATTGCCTGGCTGCGCGAAGGGCAGGCGCTTCTGCGCCAAAGCATCGCCGCGCTGGATGATGCCGAACTGCTCCGCCTTCGTAGTGCGCCCTCAGGCGCGCAGAAGGAGACCCGCTGGCTAATCACGATCGTGATCGAGCATGACCTCTACCACGCAGGCGAACTCAATCACATCCGCGCCCTGCACCAGAAAGACGATCTGTAGGCGTATGCGGCGAGATGATGCGAACCCTGTCTTGCAGTCTTCCGCCTTCTCCGTATCCTCCGCATCCTGCCTGGCTCTAATACCAATTAGCCGAGCAGATAGTATAAATTGGGCCAGGGCGAACCGTTGTTCGCCCCTACAGAAATTATAGCGTCACCACGGCTAATTGGTAAAACCCACCATTCGTTGCTTACGATTAGCAGCAAAGCGCTTGAGCATGGGGCTGTCGCCCCTAACCCCCTGTAATCTTGCGGCGTGCCGTCCTGCCCCGAACATTGACGCAAGTCACCAGGGCGGGCCACCGCCCGCCCCTACGCGGTGTGGTCGCCCATGCCAACCCCGTTCCGATTATCCGCTTGTCCGCTGCCCACGTCCACTGGCTAAATCCGCTTATCCACCCGCCGTTCTCTATAATCCTCCGCCATAGGTTGGGGTTGGCCCGTTGCTGCGCGGTGCGGTCGGCGCAGGCGCGGGCGTATTGGTCGGCGCGGGCGCGGATGCGGGGGTATCGGTTGGCGGCAGGCCGCTGGTCTGGCCGGGCGTTGACGTGGCGTTGCCCTGCTGATAAAGCTGCACCCCCAGCAGGCCGAGTAGCACGCGGTACTGTGGGTTGCTCTGCTCCGGGTGATACTCGAAGCGTTGCCGCTCGAAGTATTGCACCATGTAGGTCTTGCCGTCGGTGCTGACCTCCGGCAACTGCTCCGAGAGCGGGTAGCCGAACTGGGCCAGCCCGCCGCCCACCTTCCAGTAGCTGAGGAAGGGCGCGCCGCTGTCGCTCAGGCTGTGGTTGGTGGCCGCGAAGTAAGTGGTGGTGGCGTTGCTCACCTGGCTGGTGGCGGGCGCAAAGCTCTTGCCTTTGCTATACTCCACACCCAGCAGCCCCAGCAGCACGCGGCTAGCGGTCGGGTTCTCCGGGTGGCGCTCATAGCGCGCCCGCTCGAACCACTGGGTTGCGTAGCTCTTGCCATCGGTCTGGCTCACTTCGATCGCCTCATCGGTAATCGGATAGCCGTTGATCGCCAGCCCGCCATGTGCCTGCCAGTAGGCGAGGAAGTCGGCGGCCACCGCATGGCTGTTCATTGTCGCGCCGGACTGCGCGGCGCTGTCCCTGGGCAGCAGCATTGCGCCCAGCGCCAGTAGCAGCAGCAGCGCGGCCAGCCCGACGCGAACCGGGAACCTGATTGTTTTGCTCATCATTCTCTCCTTAGCGCTAAGAACCTGATCTGAACCACAAGCCAGGGGTGGGAAAACACGGGGAATGAATGGTATACGGTAGAAGCAACAGATACGGTTCTTGCGCCCGCATCAACAGGTATGCTATAATGTGCCAAGTGTAGCACCTCAGCGCCCAGCACTCCGAAAGTCTCGGAAAGTAGTCTAATAGTACGTGGGGGCAAACAACGGTTCGCCCTTTTCACACACTGAACTCAGCACTTAGCACTAACGAAACCCTATGACACCCACCCTTAGCAAGCAGACTGATAAGAACAAAAAAGCCGCGCCGCACCTACTCAAGTTGGTTGGCCGCGACCACGAGCTTGATTTGATCAACAATGCCCTGCTGCGGCTAAAGGGTGGGCGCAACGACTGTCTGCTGTTCGGCGGTCAAGAGGGCATGGGCAAGAGCAACCTGCTCGCCTACTGCCAGGCCGAGGCGCAGAAGCATGGTTTCCTGGTCTTTAGCGGGCGGGCCGACGAGTCGGCGGACAGCAACCCCTATCAGCCGGTGTTCAGCGCCCTCGGTCTTGCCTTCGGCGCGGGTGGCGCGATCGTGCGTAGCAGCACAGTGGGTGGGGCAACCAAAGAGTTCGGCCTTGAGGCGGGCAAGCATATTGCCGACGTAATTAACATATTCAACTCGCTTATCCCCAACCCGATCGGCATCGCCTTTGAGGTGAGCGACATGGTGCGCCGCGTCAACAACTTCAACAAGGAGCAGCGGAGGGCGCGGGAGGAGGGCAGCAGCGGCACTACGGTGAACAAGAACTTCCTTGCCATCCACCAGACGTTGCGTAGCTGGTATGAGCAGGGCAAGAAGAAGCCGATCGTGCTGATTATTGACGAGGTGCAGTATGCCCGCGAAACCACCTTCAAGCTGCTTGATGCGCTGATTACCCCCACCTTTCCCATTCTGGTAATGCTGGGCTGGGATGGTAGCCTCAACGATGTGCCATCGGCGCTACGTACCCTGATCAGCCGCACGCGGGGCGAGATGGTCAAGCTGGAACCGCTCGCCCACCACGACACCCTGGCGCTGATTGACGAGCTGGCCCACGACCCGCGCAACCATGTCGCCGAGGCGGATATCAAGCAGGCGCGGGAGCAGATCGCCAACTTCAGCGCCGGTGTCCCTGGCATCATCCACGAGAGCATCGAGTATCTGGTGCAAGGTGGCGAGGCAGCGGTGTTTACCACCGGCGACGAGAGCGCCGATGATACCACCCGCGGCGCAACCCTGGTCGGCGCGCTAACCGCCAAGTACCTCGACACCCTCAGCCCCGATCTGTACGGCTTGCTGGAGTGCGCGGCGGTGGTGGGGCGACGCTTCCCCCTCGATTTGCTCACCAGCGACCGCCTGCGCGAGTACCAGGGCTTGAGCGCCAGTCGGCGGGGGGTGCTGCGCCAGCTTGCCGAGCTAGCCGAACGTCACCAGATTATCACCGCTGAGGCCAACGACGAGCAGGTGCTGACCTTTACCTCCAGCCATATTCACAACTCGCTGCTACGCAAGCTGCCCTCCAGCCTGATTCGCAACGACCATCTGGAGGTGGCAATCGCATGGGAGCAACTGGCGAACCAGCAAGGCAACGTCGACGCAGTGGCCGCCGACCTGGCCCGCCACTTCTTCGCCGCCGCACAGTACGAGCCTGCCTCGCGCTATTACCTCACCGCCGCTGCCAAGCTGTTCAATGAAACCGCCTATGCCGAAACGGTGGATTCCTATACCAAAGCGCTAGCCTGCCTCGACCATCTGTCCGCCACCGACGAGAACCTTGCCATCCGCCGCGAGGTATTGACCACCCGCTCACTCGCCTATGAGTACCTCGGCAACACCAAAGAAGCGATTGCCGACCTCGAATCCGCCCTACCGTTCAGCGATGTCGGCACGGCGGAGGAGCAGGCCGCTAGCGACGAGCAGCCAGCGTACGCGGAGCAAAGCGCCGCGCAGAAGGCCGAATTGCAACGCGCCGAATTGCGCGGCCACCTCGGTTGGCTCTACTTCAAGCTGGGCAACTACGGCAAAGCAAGCTCATGCTTCGACGAGTGTGAACAGCTATACAGCGCGGCGGGCGACCTCGACGGTCGGGTGCGAGTGGGGGTTTATCGCGGCAGTATGCTCAGTCAGCAGCGCAACTTCGAGGCGGCAATTACCGAGTTGCAGGGCTGCCTCTCGCTCTACGCCGCGCACGGCATCAGCGAGGAGACGGTTGCCGCTGGCCTGGATACCGCGCAATTGGTAGCCGCTGAAGATCTCGACCGCGTTTACCTCGAACTGGGGCTGGTGTATAATCGGATGCGTAAGTTGGACGAGGCTGAACGCTACCTGCGTACCGCACTTGACATCTCCGAGCGGCAGGGCGACCGCGCCTCAGCGGTGCAGGGCAAGCACTACCTGGGCCAGTGCCTCAGCTTCCAGTGCAAAGCCGAGGCGATCAAGTATCTCACCGAGGCGGAGCAGGAGGCGCGAACCCAACTCAAGGACCGCTACCTCGCTGCCAGCATCGGCAACACCCTTGCCTACGCCTACCAGAATCTGGGACAGGCGGTGGCCTCGGCGGAAACCTTCCAGAAACTCATTCCCGAACTGGAGGGGCTGGGCGACAGCTACGGGCTGGGCGCGGCCTATGGCGGCCTGGGCGGGTTGTATGCACGGATGTGGAAGCTGGATGAGGCGCTTGAATACCTGCAGCGCGACCTCGACCTGGTCAACGCCGACGAGCAGCCCGCCGCCAGCCTGGTCAGCAAGCTCACCAACCAGATTGCCGACCTGCAGCGGCTGAAAGGCGATCACGAGGCCGCCTGGGCCAGCCTCGCCGCCAGCCGTGAGGCTGCCACCCGCCTGAGCGACAAGGCCGCCGCCCGCCACAGCCAGGGCTTCGCCGCCCTCACCGCGGCGCGATTGCACGCTGATGCTGGCGATATAGGGCAGGGCAAGGCGGCGCTCGCCGAAGCGCAGGATAAGCTGGCTGACATCCCCGACACCAGCGCGGCCATCGTCATTATCGGCGGCCAGCTCGCCCGCTTGCAGCAAAACTGGGCCACCGCCAACCAGATGCTTATTGACAACCTGAAGACGCTCTGGCCGGGCGGCGATGCCTACGAGATCGCCATCACTGGCCTGGAGCTAACCCGCCTCGCCCGCGATATGACCGAACCCGACACCGCTAACAGGTGGGCCAACTGGACCGTCGAGCGGGCTAAACAGTTGGACAATGTTGCGCTCGCCCAACTGGTGAAGCAGGAGATCACCCGCTAGGGGCGGGTGGCGCAGGCACCACCACCATCGAAATGTAGGGGCGAACCGTTGTTCGCCCAGTGGCCGATAGTTACCACAATCGAAATGTAGGGGCGAACCGTTGTTCGCCCAGTGGCCGATAGCCAAAGGAAAGAACCATGCCGCCGAAAATTGATGCAAAGATCCTGGGCGAGTATCCATACCCCATTGCCCGCTCCTATTACCGCGCCTACAAGCAGACCCGCGACGAAACGCAGATTCACGATTATATGATGGATCTGTACGAGGTACTGGTCAAGTATCTGGCCGTAATCGTGATGAGTCAGTACGCTAGCGAGGGCGGTGGCGATCAGACTATTACCGATAGCCTGCAAGCGCTGGAGCGGCCTAGCCTCGGCAACTGGGTGGGCTGGATGCGCGATATCATCAACTATTACGGCAAGCAGAAAAAGCCACTGGTGATGAGTGAACTATCCACCGCCCTCAACGAGAAGTACCGCGAGGGATCGGCGATGCTGAAGGGTTACAATGAGCTAAAGAGCATAGTTTTCTCGCAGATGAATCGGGGCGACAGCAAGCAGGTGCAGGTGGTTACCACTCGCGAGTTCCTCGAACTGCTGCTGCAATACCGTAATGGCACCTCGCACGGTGCAAAACTGAGTGGCTATGAGCGCGAGAAGGTGGTAAATGTACTCAGCCCAGCAATGGAAGAAATGCTCGACCATATGGCCTTCCTCTCTCACTACCGCCTGGTTTGGGTCAACTCGGTGCAGCGGGCAGGCGGGCGCACCCGCCAGTACGAACACTATGTTACCGATCTAACCGGCAACTACCCCTCGCAGGTACGTGAGCCTTACATCATGGCTAACGACGAGGCCATCCCTGAGCAGTTGTATATAAACGCCGCCGACCAGGAGTACAGCCCCGCGCTGAACCTGCACCCGCTGCTCATCTACTATAATTGCCCTAAATGTAACACCGAACAAACCTTTGTATTGAACGAGGGCAACGACACCAAGCTATCCTACCTCAGCTATCAGTGTCAACACCAGTTCAGCCCCAGCACTTATATGGATGACCTGAAGGCGATGCGCGAGAGTATGACGCAAGGCGGCGTAGCCAGTGGTCTGCCCCACCCCGCCACCCCGCTCCACCAGCTGCCGCCTACCCAGCAGCCTTCCACCGCAACCATCGTGTCGGAGCAATCCAGCCCACTATCTATGTCCGAGCCGCCAGTGCAATCGAATCCGCCGCCAATATTGTCGAGCCAGCCGGTGCAATCAAACCCGCCGGTCTACATCCCGCCCAGCCAGCCAGTGCAATCGAGCCCGCCGGTGTTCAACCTGCCACCAAACACCTCGCCGCCAAACTACAACCCGCCCTTCCCGCCGCCCGCGCCGTCGCAGATTGCCTGCTGGCGTTGCCAGATGCTGAATGGAGTAGACCGTGAGCTATGCGCCAACTGTGGCGCGAACCTGCGCCAGCCTCTCTCTCAACCCCTGCCCCCCGCGCAACCGCCGTTCGGCCAGCAAGCCTGCCCCCACTGTGGCACGCCCAATCGCGCCGACCGCAAGTTCTGCACCAACTGTGGCAATCGCCTCGCCGGGGCCGCCCAACCGATGACCACCCAGGGGCCAGTGTCTGCCATTGCCTCCCAGGTGCGCTGCCCCCGCTGCGCCACGCTCAACGCCGCCAACAAGCGCTTCTGCACCAACTGTGGCAATCGGATGGCCTGATTTTTAGTGCTGAGTGCTGAATGCTGAGTGAAAACAAAGTTCAGCGTATCCATCCCCAAAGGGGGAGGCAAGGAGGGGGGAGTACGGTGTATCACAACTTTGGTGAAGACAGGCTCTGCCCAGCCAGTGGGCAAAACAAAAAAAGTGGAGGGGCCGATGCCTCTCCACTTTCAACTTTTCACTTTCAACTCAGCAAATGGTGAGCCGCATAGGACTTGAACCTATAACCCACTGATTAAGAGTCAGTTGCTCTGCCAATTGAGCTAGCGGCCCGCAGGGAATATTATACCTTATCTAGCTGATGCTGTCAAGGATTTTTGCCAGTGCTTGGTGCGCGTCACGCTCTTGCATCCCTAACCAGGGCGAACTGAACGCTTGTCTTGCAAGAATGTGATGCACACCCACGAGGAGTGGCTAAAAGGGTAGATGCACAGACAGCGGATCAGGGCGTGCGCCACACGCCCCTAATGAGTCGCCTCTCTTGCTTTAGCCACTCCCCACCCACGCGCACCCTTGTTAGCCACCGGTATAGTATGCTATAATACGTATAGCAGCAGCTTCATGCTTATCTCGCGCTGCTTGGTTTGCTAGGAAAGAGCATTAGCTATGGCTACATCTAATCTGAATAAGGCTGAACTAGTGAAGATAACTGTGTGCGGCACACTCGAACTCGCCGACTTCCGCGACAACACTTGCCGCATCACTGATGGTGCCAACACCATGACTTGCACATATCCTGAATTGCTGAAGCCCGCAGTCAAAGATGCGCTTGGCGACAGGGTAGAAGCCTTTGGCGAGGCGGAGGCAACCCCGGCCAATGGTACCCGTCAAAAAATAGGGCAAGTGAGGTTGCAGCAGATCAACGTTGTGCAACGTGGGCCTGTCTCTGTCAATCAACTGAAGCCTGTTACCGCCCAGGCGCTAAGAGACATTGGCTTCTTCAGCCTGGGCGACGACCGCGATGATCTCGGCGATCCCGCAACGCTACCCCACACCTTGCGTGAATCCACCTGGGGAGGCAGCGAGGAGTGATTGTACAAGGGCAAGTATCCAGCGCAATCGTGCTGGATACAAACATTGTGCTTCACGTATTCTTCTTTCGATACCAGCCCGCCGTAAACTGGTTCAACTCGCTAACCCATCAGCCCCTCATAATCTCCAGCATCGTAATCAACGAATTGCTGTATTCCAAACCCCAGGGCGGCAACCCACCTGTGCGTAAGCGCGACCTCCCCATCGTTGCATACCTGCTCAGTAACTATCAGATAGATTATCCCATGCCGCAGGATTACACAAATGCGCTAGCCAGGGTTACTAGCCTATATGGCAAGAGCAAATTGGGCTTCGCTGACGCGCTAATTGCTGAGTGCGCCCTCCGTCATCATGCTGTTCTTTGCAGTTGCGATAAGGATTTTGGCATCATCCTTGGACTGGCGAATATTAGTCCCTACCCATGCCCATAAATTGTCAAGAGTGAGGAGAGATATGGACATCCCCACCAGCTTCACCCAATTTGTTGCCGCATTGCAAACCGACGAGCCTGACCCCGATTACATAGCCCGCTTTGTCGCGGTGCATGGTGGCACGCCCATCGTCGAGGGCAACACCGCGCACTTCATCGCGGCGGCAGAGCCGGGGAGCAGCGTAGGCGTGGGCGGCGAGTGGAACGGCTGGGATGCGCGGCGAGGGCTGATGCAGCCAATTGGCGGCGGCCTGCTGCACTACCAGCAACAGTTTGCGGTGGATGCGCGGCTCGATTACCTGCTTGCCAGTGTGCCACAGGATGCCGACCTCAGCGATGCCGCTGCGATGCAGAAAGCGGATGTATCGATGAGCCGCGACCCGCTCAACCCTCGCCTGGGGATGTCGGGGCTGGGCGACCGCAGCGCTTTGGAGATGCCGGAGTATTGCCGCCCCGCGATTACCGAGCGGCGGTCAGATCAGGCGCAAGGCAGGTTGGTAGAGCGCGAGTTGGGCAGTAAGGCGCTGCATCAGCGGCGACCTTACACCGTCTATATTCCACCTGGCTACGATGACTCCGTAGATGGCTCATACCCAGCCATTTACTTCCACGACGGTGGCGACTACCTCAACTTCGGTGCGGCCTCCACTATACTCGACAACCTGATTGCTGACCGTACAATTTCGCCGCTGGTGGCAGTGTTCGTGCCTCCGCTGGATAGGTGGGCGGAGTATGATTGCAATGACGATTACCTGCGCTTCTTTAGCGCCGAATTGGTGGCCGATGTGCAAGCCAACTTCACTGTCTTCGACCACCCGACGCAGCGCGCAATTATGGGGCCAAGCATGGGCGGGCTAATCTCGCTATACATCGCGGCAAAGCGGCCCGATGTGTTCGGGAAGGTTGGGGCGCAATCGAGCGTGGCGCAGGCAATGGATGGCGACTGGGATACGCGTGCGACATACGCAGACACCCCGCAGTTGCCGCTGATGCTGCATTTGACGATCGGCACGTATGAGACGTGCTACGGCCTCGACGCGCAGGGCAACTGCAAGAATATGCTTACGCCGGTGCGCGAACTGCGCGACGTGCTTGTGCAGTACCGCTACCCACTGCAATACAGCGAACGCCACTATGGGCATAGCTGGGCCTTGTGGCGCGATGACCTGGCTGATGCGTTGACATTTTTCTTTGCCAAATAGTGACTGGCTCATAACAATTACGTTTGGCGCTGGTATAAATTGGGCCAGGGCGAACAACGGCTCGCCCCTACAGAAATGTACCATCTCCTCGGCCAATTGGTATAAATTGAGCCAGGGCGAACAACGGTTTGCCCCTACAGAAATGCACCATCTCCTCGGCTAATTGGTATCAGACTCACCAGACAAAAGCAGGGGCGGCTCAGGTGAGCCGCCCTTGTTGTGTTGCGTATTGCCGCCGCTACTTGTGGAAGTAGTAGGTATGCACACCGCTGGATGAGCCAGTGTCCACCACTACCAGTTGACGACCTGCCAGCCCGACGGTGATGCTAGGTGTGTGGGTGAGGCCGCCACCAAAGTCGAACAGGATGGCGAACGGTTCGCTGCTGAAGGTGCCGGTGCGCGTTCCCCAGTCACAGTCGGTGGGCGAACAAGCGCCGTAACCGTGTACGGTGATGTCGTTCCCCGAATGGCTGAGGATCAGCTTGGTGATGCCACCAGTGTGCGTGTCGTCGTTGAGCCAGGTGCCGTCGAAGTCAGCGGCAGTTTCGCGGTGGAAGGTCAGATTGAGGGTGCCGCTCGACGAGCCGAGGTCAATGACCGCAAGGTGCTGGTTAGAGCTATCCAGGCTCATGGTCAGTTGGTGAGTGAGGCCGCCGCCGAAATCGAACAGGATAACAAACGGATCGCCGCTGTAGGTGCCGGTGCGCGTTCCCCAGTCGCAGTCGGTGGGGTGGCACGAGCCGTAGCCATGTACGGTGATGCTGTTGCCAGCGTTACTGATGGTCAGCTTGGTTACGTTGCCAGTGTTGCTATCGTCGTTAAGCCAGGTGCCGCTATACTGGGCGGCGGTATGGACAGGTGCGGTGTTGAAGCTGAAGTGCCACCAACCGCTCTTTGGCCCATCACCCTGGCTGGTGGTGGCCCACACCCGCCAGCGCCCCTGATTGTCGCCCGTGAAGTCAGGGGAGTAGTAGCTGGTGCCTGCAATGCCGGTCTGGGTGTGATAGTTCACCCAGGTACCAGTGTTGATTTCGATCTGCACGTTGTAGCTAATCGCCCCAGGCACGCCGCTGATCGGGTTCCAGGCGACAGTGAAGCTGCGCGGGAAATTGGTCAGCACGGTGCCATCGGCGGGCGAAGCCTGTACTGGCGCGGGGATGGAGATCGGGGTTGCGGTTGGCGTGGGATTGCCAGGGGCCGGGGTCGCAGTTGGCGTAAGGCCGCCGCCACCGTGATGCTTGAGCAAGTAGATCTCGGTACCCACCAGGCCGAGCAACACCTTATACTGGGGGTCGCTCTGCTCCGGGTGATACTCGAAACGCGCCCGCTGGAAATACTGGGTGACGTACTGGTTGCCGTCAGCATCGTTGGTCTCGAAGTAGGCTTCAGTGATAGGGTAGCCTTGCTGCGCGAGGCCGCCATGATTGTTCCAGTAATCAAGGAACAGGCCAGTGACGGTGTGGCCGGTTTCAGGGAAGGTCTGGCTGCCATCGCCCGGCACTACCTGGGTTTGAGTGCCAGCCGGTAGCCCGCCGGGGTATTTGGCAGTAAATGCCTCGGTGCCGAGCAGGCCGAGTAGTACCTGGTAGGCAGGGTTGGCCTGTTCGGGGTGGTACTCGAAGCGGCTGCGCTGGAAATACTGGGTGCGGTAGGTATGGCCGTCTGCGTCGTTGACCTCCATGTAATCGTCGGTGATGGGGTAGCCCTGCTGCGCGAGGCTGCCATGCGTGTTCCAGTAGGTGAGGAACGGCTGGGTTACGGTATGGCCGGTCTCCGGGAAGTAACGGCTGTTGGCATCGGCGGAGGCGTGACCGTTGAAGCCAACCACGAGCGCGACCAGGCCGAACAGGGCCAGCCAACGACTGAGTTTGATGATACGCTGCATGAGATCTGTTCCTTTCTTTCCTTTTATTGCTGAGGGTGGATAATATGGAGGTTTCTGGGGGCCAAAGTGCGTTACCTCCGCGCTACTGCCTGGCCCCATCGCTGCAGGCGAAACTGGGGATTGGTGGGCAGGCGCTTAGGTGTCTGCAAGAATTAACCTGGGCTAATTATAACTTTAATTAAGCTAGGATGTTGTCAAAATCTTTACAGGTTCGGTGTAATCCCTTTTACATTTGCTGCTGGATAGCCAAAATGAGCCAATAGCGCGGCGACGTAGGATGCAGTTCAAGCTCTTGCGATATCCACCAGAGTAGTTGCAATCCGCACACCTCACATATAAGTTGCAATTTGATGAACTGCACCCGGCGACACGGATGCGCGTCACGTTCTAGCATCACCGACCAGGGCGAACCGTAGCTCGCCCCTATCAAACTTGCGTGGCAAGAACGTGATGTACCGCAGCCCGTTGCCCAGCAGTTGCATCCCTGTGGTATACTTGTGGCAGCATTGCAATTCAGCGGTGCGTTACGCGGCTGGTTAGCGAGGGGGTGTGCAGTGGCGCTTGAAGGAGCGATTGAGGAGTTTAATATCATCTCATTGCTACAGACGATTGGCACCAGCGGGCTAACCGGCAACCTGACGGTGCAGGATGTGGCGAACAAGGCGCGGGTGTCATTCCTCAGCGGCAAGCTGATCCACGCCGAATCCACGCTGGGCGGCGACCGCATTGGCGAGATCCTGGTACGCACCCATCGGCTCACCCGCCCGCAGTTGGAGCAGGCATACTACATCCAGCGTCAGCAGCAGCAGGGCCGTCGGTTGGGCAGCCTGCTGCTGGAGATGAAGCTAATTAGCGCCGATGACTTGACTATGGCGGTGCAGGTGCAGATCATGGAAGTAATGTCGCGGCTGGTTACATGGCAGCGGGGCCGCTTCCGCTTCGACTTCGAGCCACCCGCCACTGGCGCGTTGCCCAGCGCCGCGCTCGATGTCGACGAGGTGTTGAGCGGGCAGATCAGCCTGCTCGACGCGCTCGACCCCGGCTACGACCGTGATGCAATGCTGGCCGAGGTTATCGCCCTTGCGCCCGGCCAACAGCGCCCACCCAGCGAACGGGTTACGGTGCAGGGCCATGAGTGGGCGGTTCTCAGTATGGTGGATGGCCGCAGCACCGTGGCTCAGATCGCCGAGCAGACTGGCTTCGACCCCGACCATGTCTGCCAGATCGTCGCCGACTTGCTGGGAGTGGGCCTGGTGATGAAGAAGACACCAGAACAGGTCGCGCAGATGTCGTCGCGTCCCGACCCGATGTTGGCGAACCTCTACCGTGAGACCGAGAGTGACGAGGAAGCGCCGGAGCAGGGCAACGACTCGCGGCCCAACCCCGCCACCCTGGTGATGGACGATGGCGAAATGGCCCGCGTGGATCAGGTACTAGAAGTGTTGCTCACCCGTAGCGAGTCGAGCGAAGTCTGCCTCATCGGCGCAGATGGCAGCATCATCGCCCGCCGCGGCCAGGCGCTGCACCAGAACTACCCCTCGCTGTTCGCACTTGCAGCAGGCATCTTCACCTCGTGGCACGAACTGGGCCGCTACCTGGGCGAGAGCAAGCCCAGCACGCTAGTCTACCATGGCGCGCAGATCAACACCTGCCTGTCACCAGTCGGCCAACACGCCCTGATCATGACCCTCTACCACCAGAACTCGAACACCGGCCTGGTCAACTTCTGGAGCAAGGAGGCGGCCACTATAATAGCCCGCGTCCTCAGCCAGTCGGCCACCCGCACCACCCGCGACGAGGGGCGACGCAGCAACATCGTCACCGTCGACTTCCGCGCCCGTGCCGCCCAGAAGCTCGACACCATGCTGAACGATACCAAGCAGGAAGCGGGCTAACGCCAGGCATGAGGACTGAGGACTGAGGCATGAGTGCCATGTAAACAAAGTTCTGATGTTCTCCCCTCCCACCGGGAGGGGTTGGGGTGGGTCTACATCAAACCGAGGATAACTTGCAACAATTTACAGCCACCATTACTAATCACCGCGAGGTCGCCCACAATCTGGTCTGGGTGGGCTTGCGTGCGCCCGCTGCGGCCTTGCGCGAGGCCAGGGCGGGCCAGTTCGTCTTCGTCCGCTGCGGCGACCCCGCCAGTTTCGACCCTTACCTGCGCCGCCCCTTCAGCCTGGCGGCGTTCGACGTTGATGGCGAAAGTGCGGCATTGCTGGTGCGAGTCAGCGGGCGCGGTTCGCGCTGGCTAACCGAGCGGGTGGAGGGTGAGCAACTCGATATGATTGGGCCGCTGGGCAACGGCTATCGCCTCGACGAGCGCAGCCGCCACCTACTTGCTATTGTCGGTGGCGAACGTCAGCCCCACCTTGCCCCGTTGCTGCCCCTGCTGAAGAGCGCCGCCGCCCGCGAACTCTCCGTCACCCTGCTGATCGAAGCCGAGCGCGAAGCCTACCTGCCGCCCGCCAGCCTGCTGCCACCGGAGGTGGAGTACCAGACCTTCTTCCGCGAGGCGGGCGACAGCGCAATAGCCCACATCAAGCCGCTGCTGGGTTGGGCCGATCAGGTGGTCGCCGCCGGGCCGGACGACTTCCTCGCCGCGCTGAAGAAGGTGGCGGGTGCAGTCTACCCCCGTCCCGACATCCAGGCCAGCGTGGAGCGCCCCATGGCCTGCGCGGTCGGTGTCTGCCTCGGCTGCGCGGTCGAAAACGAGCGGGTCGGCTACCTGCGCGCCTGCCGCGAAGGCCCGGTCTTCGATTTGTGGAAGATGGTTCTCTGAAGGCATGAGCAGGGTTTGACGTAGGGGCGGGCGGCTGCCCGCCCTGCTGCAACGCCACCAATCTACTCCTCTCCCGTTGGGAGAGGCTGGGTGAGGGAGAATGGTGCAGCGCGTTAATGCTTATCGAAGGGCTAGTCAACGGATGCGGTTAAACGGATAAAACGGATTTAGGGGCAGCTACCCACCCTGGTGCAGCGCTTGCGCGTCAACATGGTAGCTGGTACAATAGGTCGCAATCCAACCCATCCCCAGCATAGATAGCAACTAATCAAGGGAACACTATGGCCGACTCGATGAACTACAAGGCATTGCACCAACTAATGCAGAACCGCCTCGATGATGGCAGCCTATATATACTCTGCGAGTACATCAAGTTTGACGCGCCAGCTGCCAACAATCTTGACAGCAGCAGTCTGGAAGGAAACGGCGTGGCGATCAAATCCATGTCGCTCATCCGCTACTGTCGCCAGCGGCAGATACTCCATACACTCATCGAGAATCTGCACCTCGTCCGGCCCGATATGGTGGGCGACAGTTATACCGCATGGCTAACCTGGGCCACCGCTCAGGACAACCCACAAGCTCCCGCGCCGATTATCCCGCCTGCACCACCATCCGCTGCCCCTATCTTGTCGCCTGCCAAGCGTCGGTTGCGCGATGAGCTTTTTGAGGAACTGTATCCCGAGCTGGAGTCCGCAATGGATGGCAGAGATTGGGACATGGCGATCAGCCATGGCCAGGAAATCCTTGCGCTCAAGCCTGATCACCAGCCAACTAAAGATAAGCTGAAGGTAGCCTATTGCGTGCGGGGCATTGGCTATCGTGTGCAAGGAATGTATGAACAAGCATTGGCCGACTACAACCAGGCCATTCGCCTTGACCCTAACTTTGCTTTTGCCTACATTGATCGTGGCAATCTCTACCTTGCCCAGAAGCAGTACAAGCAGGCGCTAGCTGACTTTAACCAGACTATTCTCCTCGACTCTAACTTTGCTTCGGCTTATAACGGTCGTGGCGACACGTATCGGCGCAAAGGCGATAGGGCCAGGGCAATAGCCGATTACGTCCGCGCTCTGGAGTTGGGTGACGAAAAGCAGCGACGACGCGCAGAGCAGGCACTCAAGGAGTTGGGGGTGCGATAGAATCACGGAAGACGCGGAAAGGACGGAGGACACGGAAAAGCCGTCCACGCTGCCCTCACAGTTACAATGAGCATCACTGGCGCTGCATAGGGGCGTATGCCATGCGCCCCTATGCCAACGCTGGTAGTTGCGATAAGCATTGATGCGCTTCGAGATTCTCCCCTCACCAAACCTACCCACAGGGAACCCACAAGGGGTTTCCCCGCTGGGGAGAGGCTTTTTGCTTTGTGTCAGGGCGAGTGTAACCCAAATCCGCTGCATCTGCTGTTCCAACGCCAGCATTGGGGTCTTGCGATAAGCATTGATGCGCTTCGAGTTCTCCCCTCACCAAACCTCTCCCCGCTGGGGAGAGGCTTTTTGCCTCCCCGCCAATCCGTTTTATCCGTTTATCCGTTTTCACAATCCGTTGGCTAACTGCTCACAATCCACTGGCTCACGGCCCAACATTGATATTCACCACCCCGCTGCGCGTCTGGTTGCCCGCCTTGTCGGTGACGATTACGTAGAGGCTGTGGGGGCCGACCCCGATGCGATCGAGGTGTAGCGGCACGGTGTAGGGGCCGTCGCCGCTGATGCTGTCGTAGGGCTGGCCGTCCACGAAGTATTGCACGTTGCCCACTGCGAAGTTGTCGGCGGCATCGGCGGTGAACGGTTCGGGCAGGCCCGCGTTCTGCTTGATGCTGAAGGTTGCGCCGTTGGTGGGGTATAGCACACCGGCACGCGGCGGGATGTTGTCGGCCACCAGCGGGATTTGCTCGTCAAGTTGCTGGCCGCCCAACGTGTAGCTGAGGTGCAGGGTGATTGCCCCGTTCATCCCGCTGCTGTCAAGGTGCGCGAGGATACCGCTGGCCTGGTCGCCATCGCTGGCGAGGGGTAGGCGGCTGCCGCCACTGTCGCCGCTGCGTCCCGCGAAGAGGGCGACATTGCCCGCGCCCGCCGGTAGCTGCCCACGCACCTCCACCACGCCGCTGACATTTTGACCTGCCTTTGGCGCAGTGATCAGCGTCGCGTTCTGCCCAACGTTGCCATTCGGCGAATAAGCGGTGGGCGGTTGCGGCCAGCCTTGCTGCTTCACCCAGTCGTTGTACTCCGGCGGCAGGATGGCATACACCTGGGTGATCACATCCGCTGTGGGTGTATGGCGGGTGGCAAGCAGCCCGTTAGTGCGATCCAGCTTGAACGGCTGGTAGAAGTTGTCAAGCTGAGTCGGCTCGGTGCCAGCGATGAACGTCTCGGTGCGGGTATCCACGCAATAAGGGGTGGGCAGCAGGCCGGACAGGGAACATATCTCCACGTCGCGCAAGCCAGTGGGTCGGGGGAAGTCGCGGGTGGGCAGCCCGGCGCTGGCCTGCTCCATAAAATCGTGCCAGATGGGAGCTGCGCCGGTCACGCCAGTGCTGCCTTCCATGCGGCTGTTGTCGTTGTTGCCCACCCACACGCCGACCACGTAATCCATGGTATAACCCATCGTCCAGTTGTCACGGAAGTTTGTGGTGGTGCCGGTCTTGGCGGCGGCGGGACGGTCGTGCAGGTAGAGCGGGCTGTAGCGGCCAAAGCTGGGGATGCGGGCGAAGTTGTCGGACAGGATATTGGTGAGGATGTAAGCGGCCTGTGCGCCATTGTTGCCCAGCATTGGGGTTTGCGTTGGCGGTTGGTACTGCTCCAGCACCTTGCCGCGGCTGTCCTCCACCCGCAGGATGGCGCTGGGCGGAGCGTAGTTGCCAGCGTTGCGGAAGGTGGCGTATGCGGCAGTCAGGTCCAGCAAGCGCACATCGCCACCGCCCAGGGTCAGGCTGAGGCCATATTTGCTGGGGTCAGCATCGAGGGTGGTGAGGCCCAGGTTGCGGGCCAGCTTCAGCACGCTGTCCACCCCCACGCGGCTCTCCAGCGCCACCGACGGCACGTTGTAGGAGTTCGCCAGGGCCATCCGCAGCGTCACCGGCCCATGGTAGAGCTGGTCATAGTTGATCGGCATATACAGCGAGCCGTCGCGGTCGGGATAGGTGGTGGGGATGTCGGGCAGCAGGGTCGCGCCGCTCTGCCCACTGATCAGTGCGGCGGCGTAGGTAATCGGCTTCATGCTGCTGCCGGGCTGGCGTGGCGCTAGCGCCACGTTCACCTCGCCGTCAATGTTGGGATTGAAATAGTCCGCGCTTCCCAGCATCGCCAGAATCTGGTTGGTGGCGGGGTCGAGCGCGACGAGCGCCGCATTGCTGACGTGATCCTGCTGCAAGGTGGCAAGATGGTTGGTGGCAACCCGCTGGGCGATGTCCTGCAAGGGCAGGCTGAGGGTGGTGTAGACGCGCAGCCCGCCGCGCTCCACCAGCTCGCGGCCATACTTGGCTTCCAGCAAGTCGCGCACGTACATCACGAAGTGGGGCGCTTTGATGGCGTAGCGTTGCCCCGCATAGTGCAACTGCTCGGCGGCAGCAGCGTCGGCTTGCGCCTGGCTGATATAGCCGCGCTTCACCATCAGGTCGAGTACCTGGCGGCGACGGGCATCAGCCTCGGTCGGGTTAGTGAGCGGGTTGTATCCATTAGGCGCAGCGGGCAGCCCCGCCAGCATCGCGCACTGCGCCAGATCCAGGTCTCGGGCAGCTACGCCGAAGTACGACTGCGCCGCTGCCTCCACTCCATATGAGGCGTTGCCGTAATAAATCTGGTTCAGGTACATGGCAAGGATGTCGTCCTTGCCGTAGCGCTGGTTCACCTGGAAGGCCAGCACCACCTCGCGGGCCTTGCGCCAGTAGCTGACAGAGTTTTGCTCCGTGTCGCTGAACAGCGCTGCCCTCACCAGCTGCTGAGTGATGGTGCTAGCGCCGGAGACGACTGTGCCGCTGCTGAGATTCTGCCAAAGCGCCCGCAGCAACGCGCCCGCGTCGAAGCCGGGGTTGGTGTAGAAGTCGGCATCCTCGGTGGCGATGGTGGCATCGCGCAGCATGGTGGGTATCTCCGCCAGCGCGATGACGGTGCGATGACCCTCGTTCGGGTCGCTGATCTCGTACAGTAGCCGCCCATCACGGTCGTAGATGAGCGTAGATTGCGCGGGCGGGCGGTTCAACCCCTCCGGTGAGGGCAGATCCTTGGCGATATACCAGTACAGCCCCAGCGCGGCCAGCAGCAGCACGATGATCAGGATGAGCATAGCACGAAACCCCCGGCGCAGCCAGCGGCGCAGGCGGGGGTGACGGATGGATGCTGCAGCGGTTGTTGATGTAGCGGCCATGGATGAGGGAATCCGTTTTACCGCTCTCCCGCTGGGAGAGACAGGGTGAGGGCAATTCGTTTTACCGTTGGGAGAGGCAGGGTGAGGGCAATCCGTTTTATCCCTCTCCCGCTGGGAGAGGCAGGGTGAGGGCAATCCGTTTTACCCCTCCCCTGCTGGGAGAGGCAGGGTGAGGGAGAATGGTGAAGCGCATCAATGCTTATCGCAAGCAGCGGTCAAGAAGAGTATCGGAGGTTGGGGCGTAGATCCATGCCGATCCTCTGCGTCGCGCTTATCTCCCGCCATCACCAACCCTTCAACAGCTACCAGCATTGACGGATTGACGCTTGCGATAAGCATTGATACGCTTGAACGCTCGGAGCTACGCTCCCAGCCCTCGATTACTCGGCGAGGTAGGTGGTCATTCACCACGGGTGCGGATCACGTTCTTGCGGAGCAGGCGTTCAGTAGGGGCGAACCGTTGTTCGTCATGGCTCAATCTAAAGCGGCACCACCGCTAATTGGTATCACTTTAGCGTTGGCAGGGAATCGCGGCTAGAAATCCTGGCCGCCACCACCGCCACCGCCACCGCCGCCACCTCCACCACCGCCGAAGCCGGACTCGAAGCCACCGCCGCCAGTGTTTCTGCTGCCACCGCCGCCGCCACCGCCGCCACCGCCGAAGCCGGACTCGAAGCCACCGCCGCCAGTGTTTCTGCTGCCACCGCCGCCGCCACCGCCACCGCCGCCACCGCCACCGAAGATCTCACCGAGGATGCTGCTGCCCTCGCTGTGACCGCCTCCGCCGAAGGGCGACTCGAAGGTGCCGCCACCAGTGTTGGGCGCATTGTTATGCCCTCCGCCACCACCGCCGCCGAAGTCCTGGCCGCCACCGCCTTGCTGGTTGCCACCCTGGTTGCCGCTATTGCCCCCACCACCAAAGGGAATGGGGATAGGAATTGGCAGAATGCCGCCGCCACCGCCCCAGCCTCCGCCGTAACCCTGATAACCACCGTAGCGTCCAAAGCGACCCGCCACCCGATTGCTATAGCCGCGCACGCTGTTGAAGATGCTGAAGACGATAAACAGCAGCACCAACCCGCACAGGCAGGTGCCGATGCCGAGGCCACCGAAACCGAAGCCTCCTCCGCTACTGCTGTAGCCTCCGCTGGTATTCACGCCGCCACCCGAACCGATATTGCCGGAGTTGGGCGGGTTGAGGTTGGTAACTGGTAGGTTGGTGTTGCCGTTACCACCGCTCGTGGTGAAACCGCTGCCCGGCGCACCGCTGATACCCAGCGCATCAGAAGCCTGCGCCCCCAGCGCCGCATCCAGCGAGTAGAGGCTGGCGAACGTCGCTGGCGCATACTGCGGCCCGCCGCTGGCCTTCAGGTAATCAAGCCCCGCGCTGTAGGCGTTCTGCTGATCGCTGTTGCCCAGCCCGCTGTTGTTGCCCACCAATACCACGTAGTAATGGTTGCTCGTAGCGGTGCTGATTGCGATTAGGACACCATTGGACGGCACGTTGCTGCTCGCCTGGTTGACGAAGGCGCTCTTGCTGCCATTGAACGAGGCGGTGGTTGTCACCAATGCTGGCACCTTCATCGCATTGGCGAACTGCAGCAGGCTGCTGCGCTGTGCGCTGCTAAACACGTTGGCATCGTCCTGCACCCGGGAGCCGGATGAGGCGAAGGTGAGGGTCACGCTCAACATCAGCATCACCGCCAGCCACACACCCGCACTGAAGCGCATCATTTTGTTCATCATTGCTTCCTTTCTAAACGGAAGGTGGTACATCTGTTGTTTAGTAATTAGCACAAAGCGCGCCAAGTGCGCCGTTTCCATCTACAATGCTGCAATCCTGGCACGACACCATGTACTCAGCTGATAAGCGTGGCTCGCTCCCCCTCCTTGCCTCCCCCTTTGGGTAGGGATAGTAGCTTGAGCGCAATCCTAGAAGTCTGGCCCGCTACCGCCGCTGCCGGAACTGAACACCGCGCCGAGGATGCCGCCCAGGATGTTGAACGCTGCACCCGCCACTGCGCCCGCCGCGTTGGAACCACCCACTGCCGCCGCCGCACCGAGCGTACTCTCGAATGCGCCGCCACCCGTGCCGCTGACGTTGCTTGAGCTACCGTTGCTGTTCGAAGATCCCAGGTTCGACTCAAACTTGCCGCCGCCGGTGTTGCTGGTCGCGTTGCCGCCACCACCAGCGCCGCCGAACGCGCTGTCGAACGCACCACCGCCGGTGTTGGGTGGTGCGCTGGGTGCGGAAACTCCACCGCCACCGTTTGCGGGGTAGCCTCCACCGCCGTAGGAACCCCCACCCATCCAGATGGGGTAGAAGATGGGGCCATCGTTGTAATAGCCTCCCCCACCACCAACAGCTGTGCCATTGCCTTGCCTGGCTGGTGCATGATGCGACAATCGCCACAGCCAGCGCAGGAACAGGAAGACCAGCCAGAGGCCAATCAGGATGACGATAAACCCCCCGATGATGCTCCAGAAATTGGTGCCAGAGCTGACTGACTGGCCGGAGTTGCCTGCCCGGCCCGCGTCGTATGGCTGGCTGCTGGTGGTCGAACTGGTGTCGCTCACGCTGGTCGGATTGCCGCTCCAGGTGTTGGCGGCAAGCAGCGGTGCGCTGGCGGCTGGCGATGGCACACTCAATGAGCCTTTGATTGTGCCGAACATCGAAGCCATCACCAGGCTGTAACTGGAGCCGGAACTGAACTCAGTCTGCCCTCCCTGCAGGGCATCATTGAGATCGCTCTGCGCCAGCCCTGAGTGCGGGCCAGCGGCTAGCACGATGTAGCGGTTGTCGCTCTTGCTGTCGTTGTAGGTGGAAATGGCGGCGATAAAGTTGTTGTCGGTGATGAAAGTGCCAATCTTGGCCTTGAAGTCGGCGAGGGTGCCGCGATACTGATTGGTGACTACGATTAGCGCGGGGATGGTCAGATAGTTGTCGGTGAGATTGTGGATGTCGCTGAGATCGGCCTGGCTAAGTACGCCGCCCTCGTTGATGATGTTTACGTTGCCGTTGTTCGAGGCGAGCGTGGTGGAGGCGGGGTTGTTAGTGGAGACTGAGCCGAGCTTGCCGACCAGGTAATCAATCGCCGCATCAATCGCCAGCACGTACTGCGGGCCGCTGCTGGCCTTGAGGAAGCTATCCGCCGCGTTCTGCGCTCCGTCCAACAAATCAGCGCCAACCCCCGAATGCGGCCCTGCGCCTAGCAGCCGGTAGTGCGCGTTGACGCTGCTATCCTTGTAGGTGGATACGCCGATCACCAAATTGTTGTCGGTAACGTACTGGGCAATTTTGCGGCTGAAATCTATCTTCGCGCCCTTGTACTGGTTGGTGATGAACAGCACCAACGGTAGTGGCAGTTGCGCGGCATGGTTGCGAATAGTGTTGATGTCGCCATCGCTGAGGACGTTGCCCTCGTTGATGATCGTGACCTTGCTGCTCTGCCCGCCGGGCGTGGCAGTCTGAGCCAGTGCGCTACTGCTGCTTGCCAACAGCAGGCCGAGCAGGATGATGGCGGGCATGGTGATGCGCTTCATTGTGATTGTCCTCTTGAGCTAGGGCGATGCCGATCTGCTCCTCCCCCACCGGGGGAGGTTGGGAGAGGGCTGCGTTGCGTGGCACGGACCCACCCCCAGCCCCTCCCGTGGGAGGGGAGATGATGCTAGGGTTGCCCAGCAACCTTGGCGTTGCGCGATGACCAGTTGGCATCGAAGATCTGTTTGGCTTGATCGATTTCGCCCTTTGCGCTTTGCAGCGCGGCTTCCACATCGTGCATATCGTGGTCGAGCTTGCTATAGCGGAAGGCCAGGGGGAAGAAGCCGGGACTCTTCAGTTGCCCTAGCTGGGTGTTGGCCTCACTGAGCAACTGGTTGCCGGGGTTGAGTTGGGCAGTTACCTGGTCGTAAGCCTGCGCGTTCTGCATCTTGAGAAAATCGAGGTTGCCGCCCATCTGCACTACCTCGGCGCTCAGGTCGCTGGACAGTTTCTTGGCACCATTCAGGCGCATCGCCCAGCGGGCGTTTAGCCCACTGATGGTGAAGAAGGCAATCGCTAGGATGACTATAATCACGATTGCGGCGATGGTAATGAAGCTGTTGCGCTGGCCGCTGTCGTTGCCCAGGATCTTATCGTCTACGGCAGTGGCGAAGGCAACCGTGCCATCCACTACGTTTTTGGTGAAATCGGCCCGTTTCGAGTTGAAAATCGTAGTCGTATCCGTGGGCGATAGCTTCGTGCTGGCGGCTTCTGCCCCACCATCAATGGCGGTCATCACCAGAATGCCGTTGCCCATGTTAAGATAATCGTGCAGATACTGACAGTAGTTGGCGAGGTTGCCATACTGCTGCGGTATATCGCTACTTACAATCATGCCGATCTTGGCATCGTAGCCTTTGCCCTTCAGGTTGTTGACCGCGTTTTTTATCTTGCTATCGGCATCGGTTATCGGTGAATTCGCGCCTTTCATCTCCTGGTCGGCGGTTGGCGAGATGTAATAGCCCTGGCTGCTCAGGGTATTGATAATACCGACACTGGAACTCTGGGCGTGAACGCTACTCCAGCTGAGGGCAAGCGCAAAGGCGCAGCCCAGCAGCGCGACGATCGCCGCACGGCGTACAAGGGGGTGGGCAGTGGTCATCAGAACTGATCTCCTCTTTTGGTATTGTAATCAGATTCAAGCCTGCATTCTAATTATATCATAATTATGTACGTAAAGCGGGGTATTTTGTTACGTCGATAGGCATCAAGCTAAGAAAGTTGGGGATGAGCACGGGGGTCTGGAGGTCAGCCCCCAGCTGCTCAAGTGCATCAATGCCCATCGTAAGCAGCGTCGTTGTTTATCGGTAAATCCAAAGCTGCGGCAAGCTTGCAGCATTGGGAACGGGCAGCAGCTGGGGGCTGAACCCCCCGACCCCCAGAGAGCCATCACCATTAGGAACAAATCCGCATGATCTAGGCTGCTGTTTGCTTAGTTTGATGTCCATGGGCGAGTGCAACCCACCCCTATAATCACCATTCACCATTCACCATTCACCATTCACCATTCACCATTCGTAATTGGGTTATACCCCTTTCATTCCTGCCAGCCGCTTGACGGCGCGCGCTGGTGCGCCCGCCTCGTCGCCCACCTTTTCGTCGCGGAAGCGGTAGTCGTACTTGCGGATCAGTTCGCCAAGCTGCCCCTCGCTGAACTCCAGGATATCGCGCTCGATGCTGACCAGGCGGCGGAAGATAGCGGGGTCGCTGATGCGAGCGAGAGTAACGCGGAGGTGGAGCAGGCAGAGGCGGGCGCGACTGCGCTGGTACTCGTCGCTGAAGTCCACCTCGGCCAGCAATCGAGTGAAGGTATCAAGGGTGCGGATGGCGGTCTGGTCGCGCACCTCGCAGGCGGGGCAGGTGGCGGCGGGGGCCAGCGCATCTAGCTTGCCCTTGCCCCGCTTGCCAAAATTGAGCAGGCCACCAGCGGCGGGCGGCTCCAGCGTATCCAGGCGGCGGCGCAACTCGCGCAGCACATCCTGGTATATAATCGCACTGGCAAGCGCGTTGTTCAGCTCCAGCCACTGCCACGAGTGGGTGGGGCAGAAGCCGAGCGCGGCCCGCAGCCGGTCGCGGATCTCCACATCGTTGACCGCCTCGTAGCTGATGGTGTCGAGGTAGCGGGCAACATGGCGGTGCATCAGCCGACAGACGGGGCAGGTCTCGCCCTTCAGCACCTCCAACAGATCGAAGTGGATGCTATCCTTCTTTGCGGTCATCGGTGTATCCTTGATTGTAGATTGCAGATTAGATTATGGCGTGCATGGTGTTGATATATTATAATCAGAAGCAGCGTATAGCGCAACGGCAAATTGCGCCATTAGAGGCTGTCTGAGAACCAGTTGATTCGTGCGTAGGAGCGGGCTGCGCTCGCCCTGTTGCCAGGCACAGTCAAGTGCTTTTTCAGACAGTCTCTTAATATTACAGCCTCAGTTGGCATAAATGCGCCAGATTGGTGTAGGGGCGAATCGCATACGCCCTGCCGCCCTGTGTCGAAGCCAATCGTAACAACGCGATTTTGCCAACCAATTGAGGCTGTAATATTAAAGGCTACTGAATTGAACCGAAACCATGCTGTCGCCCTATATAATATGAGGCTATTCCAGAGATCACCCCCGCGAAGAACATAGGAGAAAGCGCATGACTACCTACCTGGTGCGACGCAGTTTGCAGAGTCTGCTGATCCTGTTCCTTATCTCGATCGTGATGTATGGTATATTGAACCTGGATCCAAAGGGGCCGTATGCCGAGGTTTATGCCGTGCAGTATAACAACCCGCAGCAGATGCAGGCCGCGATTGCACGGGCGGAGCGCCGCCTGGGGCTGGATGACTCGCTACCCATGCGCTACATACTTTGGCTCTACAACTGGCGACCTGCCGACGAGAACGATGCTGAGTTTCTGACCATCCAATTGCAGAACTATCAGGACGAAGCCAAGACCGTTACTGACCCTGACCGCCTTAAGTTTGTGCAGCAGCAACTGCACAACCTGCCCCTGCAGATTGCCGATGTCAACGCCAAGCTGGCTGCCTGCGGCGATTTGTTCAACTTGGATAGCCTGGGTCAATGCCTATCACTCAAGCGGGTTGGCGGTATCCTCACCGCTAACCTGGGTACATCGTGGAAGATCGCCCAGGGTGAGCCGGTACTCGCTCTGATTAGCGGGTCGGAGGTCGAATCGGGTCAAGATCCCACCTCATTCGCGACCGTTTATGGCCCTTCCAGCGTGCTGCACGGACCGCTGGCAAACACCCTCGTGCTGATCTTCTTCTCCATCCTGCTTGCCTTGCTGCTGGCGATCCCCATCGGTATCTACTCGGCGGTAAAGCAATATTCGGTTGGCGACTACGTCTTCTCCTTTATCAGCTTCGTGGGCCTGGGCCTACCCAGCTTCTGCCTCGGCACTCTCTTGATTCTGGCCGAGCGCAAGGGCTGGTTGTTCGGCCTGCCCATCGGTGGGGTGGTGAACAATCCTGACGATGTTTCGCAGTACAGTGATGTGGGCATCAGGCTGTCGCACCTGATCGCCCCTGGATTCGTGCTGGGCTTCGCGCTGATGGCGGGGTTCAGTCGCTTCATCCGCTCCTCGATGCTCGAAGTGCTACACCTTGATTATGTGCGTACCGCCTGGGCCAAGGGGTTGAAGCAGCGCACGGTTATCTTCAAGCACGCAATGCGTAATGCGCTCATCCCGCTGGTCACCCGCATTGCCCTGGCGGTGCCAGCGCTGCTCGGCGGGGTAGTCATCGTTGACAGCATCACCAACTACCCCGGCATCGGCGGCCTGCTCTTCCGCGCAGGCGGTCTTGATGACTGGCCGGTGCTGATGGGGCTGCTGATTGTCGGCGCGATCCTGGTTGTCCTCAGTAACGTATTGGCCGACGTAGCCTACGCCGTGATTGACCCGCGCATCAGGTACAGCTAAGGAGAGGGAGATGGCAAGCATTGCGGCAATAGATCGAGAGCAACTGGCAACCCCCAAAGAGCGCGGCCAACTGGCGATTGTATGGAAGCGGTTTCGCAAGCACAAGCTGGCGCTGGTCGGCTCGGTCATCCTGCTGGCGATGGTTGGTCTGGCGGCCACTGCCTCGGCCTGGACACCCTACGACCCGATCCAAGCGGCCCTGGCTGCCGATGTGCAGCAGAACGCACCCCCCGGCTACACCAACCCCCACAACGGCGATTACTACGTCCTCGGCACCGACTTTATTGGCCGCGATGTCCTCAGCCGCCTGGCCTACAGCGGGCAGATCTCGCTTTCGATCGGCTTTATCTGCACCATTGCCGTCACCTTGATCGGCATGATACTCGGGGCAATCGCTGGTTTCTTCGGCGGGCTGATTGATACCATCTTGATGCGCCTGGTCGACCTGGTGCTGTCACTGCCGTTCCTGCCCACCCTGATTACGGTGAGCATCGCCCTGAGCGCCTCGCACCCCGACTTGTCCAGCTATTGGAAGATCGTGCTAATCATCGTGCTGCTGGGCTGGGGCGGCACGGCGCGGTTGGTGCGGGCGGCGGTGCTGTCACTGCGCCACCTCGAATACACCGAGGCGACGAGGGCTTTGGGCGCGAGCAACCTACGCATCATCGTCCGCCATCTGCTGCCCAACTCGCTTGCGCCCATCATCGTGGAGACCACGCTGAACTTCGGCGCGTTCATCGTGGCCGAGTCATCGGTCAGCTTTCTTGGCTTCGGCATCTACAAGCCCGCCGCCAGTTGGGGCAATATGCTCACCGACCCCAGTCTCGATTTGCTGGTCAAGAATGCGCCGCTGCAATTGCTCTGGCCCAACCTGCTCATCTTCCTCGCGGTGCTGTCGATCAACTTCATCGGCGACGCGCTGCGCGACGCGCTCGACCCCCGGCTGAAGATGTAATACCAATTAGGGGTGGCTGATGATTAGCCAGGCGCAAAAAGAAGGCGGGCCACCCTCGGTTTTGAGGGTGGCCCATTTTGTTCTGTTACCTTATAGGCCAGTGCCAGAAGGTGGGTTCTGACTCAGGGTGGGGCTAGCGCTGGGTGGTGTGGAAGGGGTTGGCGGCTGCGGAAGCGAAGCGCTAGGAGGATTACGCTTCACCGATTGGCGATATTCCTCTAGGAAGTGTTCGGCAGGCACCCGCCCGCCCAGGCCAAAGGCCACCGCAAAGGCGACGGCCAACGCGCCGATGCCTAGGGCGAAGGCTAGATTAACGATGTCAGAGGCTAGACCAAGCTGACGCAGCGCCATCGTACCAGTCAGCACCAGGATGGCGATGCGTGCGAAGTTGGCAAGCAGACCAGACTGCTGTGCTCCTCCACCATTGATTATATCGGCGACCATATTAGCTAGGAAGATGCCGACACCAAAGATAATCATGGCGACGATAACGTTGCCGAGCAGGATAACCAGCGAACCAATTATCCCCGCGAGGGCAACAAAGCCCAGCAGCCGTGCCGCTTCACCAGCAGCGAAGAGCAGAATGGCGACAAGCACGAGATAGCCAGCAATGTTGGAGAGGCTAGTGCCACCAGCAGGAGCGGAGGTAGGGCGAACCTGTGGGTTCACTTGGCCGCCTGTTGCCTGTGATACGCTCTGGCTAGCTTCAGCCTTGACTTCATTTGCGCCCTGGGCCGCTCCGACACGGGTCTGTTGCGTTGCCTGACCGACTGCCTGACCAGCGCTTGTGCGGCTGAGGCCGAGACGCTGAGGCAGGCTGTCTACGCCCATGCTACGGAGGATGCTGGACACGATGCGCTGAAGGATGGTGCCTATGAAGTAAGCGATGATCAACAGCACCGCAGCGGTGATGATGTTCGGAATTGCACTAATGATGCTATTGACCAACCCACCAATTGGCGCGAGAATGCTATCCAGACCAAGCGCGGCGAGGATACCTGGCAGGAAGATGAGGAATATTAGATAGAAAACGATCTCGCCAATCGTCTTGGTGAGCGACATACCACCGGCCTGTCCAGATACGTTGCTCATCCGGGCATCGAGATTAGCAGCGCCCAGCGCATTGACGACCACCAAACGTACAATGGTGGCGACAATAAAAGCAACGAATGCCAGGATGATTGCGCCAATCAAGCGAGGTATGAACGCCAGGAACTCACTCAGCAAGCTATTCAGCGGCACCGAGACGGAGGTCAGGCTGAGCGAATCGAGTACCATTATGATTACGAAGAGCAGGATGAGGTAGTATACAAGGGAAGCGAGGGTGTTTTCCATTGCCACTGCCTGGGCTTCGTCCTTCGCTCCAGTAGTGCGTGCGATCCGTGTTCCCAGTCCGCTACGGTGCAGACCAGCCCGCACCACATTGCGGATAACCGAAGCAATGATCAACCCGATGATCAGGATCACAATTGCTCCGATAAGCCTGGGTAGGAAGGTAAGAAACTCCGTCCAGAGACCACCCAGGTCGTTGACAACGACGGTCTGGGCTAGAGGTAGACGCGCCCCACTGAGCGCAGTTAGAAAATCTGCCATTAAATCCTCCTTTGTTTGGGACTGAAATGTACAGTACAATGGAGCACTGACCGCTTGGAATCCAAGCTGTCAAGGCTATACGAACACCTATACCCCTTCTTACAAGGTTCGAAAGGTGTTTGTACAAGGAAAAGCAAAACCTGTGCCATCCGCGATAGAGACAATATACCTGTGGCGCAGGACATCGAGTTATAGGTAAGGTTTGCGTCTGCTTGACAACCCCTCGCATTTGGCTTATAATAGCGGGGCATTGCGGGCGGTTAGCTCAGCTTGGTTAGAGCGCCACGTTGACATCGTGGAGGTCACTGGTTCGAGTCCAGTACCGCCCACCCAGCAAAGTGGAAAGTGGAAAGCTCTCTGGAAACCCCTCCCCCACCGGGGGAGGTTGGGAGAGGGTATTAGGGGCGGGTTGCGCTCGCCCTGTTTTGTAAAGATAAACAAAGGCAAAGAGCAGGACGAGTAGCAGCGATCAGCCACCGCAGCGAGAGAAGGTCAGCGGGTGAGAACCTTCTTGATGGCCCGATGCGAAAACCACCTGTGAGCCGTGCGGCGAAGCCCTAGCGGGCCAGTAACCGCCACCGGAGCGCGCACCGTTACCTGCGCCCATCGAGGGGATTGCCAACAATCCCGAACGAGGGTGGAACCACGTAAGCTGAGGCTTTCGTCCCTTGCATCTGCAAGGCGATGAAGGTCTTTTTTGTTGCCCAGCGTCGAGGCACGTAGTGCTGAGTGCTGAGTGCTGAGTACCTGGCAAACAAAGTGCTAAGGACTCCCCTCCCACCGGGAGGGGGGGTGGGTCCGAGTCGCGCCGTACGTACCCACCCCAACCCCTCCCCAAGAGGGGAGAGAGGCTCAGATGAGCGAGATAATAACCGACCTGACCGACCCGCAACTGGTAGCGGCGGTAGCCAACAATCAGGTGGCTTATCGCAGCGTGCTGGGTCACGCGCCGATCGCCGAGTGGCATGACGAGCCGGGGCTGACCTGGTATAGCAGCGATACAAAATCGTGGGTGGGCAACCTGGTCATCCGCGTGCAGCTTGTGCCGGAGCAGGTGGCGGCGCGGGTGCAGGCCATCCTCGACTATGGTAAGCAAAAGGGGCGGGCCATATCCTGGACGATCAACCCAACTACCCAGCCCGCTGATCTGGGCAATTACCTGGAAGCGCATGGGATGAAAGGCTATGACGGCATCCCGAACATGGTGATCGACCTGGAGACATTGCCAGCCGCGAATCCGCCCGCTGACCTGACCATTCAGCGGGTCGACGGTGTAGCCGATCTGCCTAAATGGGTGGATGCGTTCGTTGCCGCGTACGAACTGGGCGCAGAGGAGGGCACGATGTTCGCCAGCGCCTTCAGCAACATGACACCTAAAGATAAATCTATGGTGCGCCTCTACTGGGCAACGCGCAATGCCCTGCCGGTAGCGACCGCCGTGTTGGTGCTAGCCGAGGGCGTGGCGGGCATCTACGGGGTGGCGACTATGCCGACGGCGCGACGACAGGGCATTGGCACCCTGATCACTCTGGCCGCGCTGCAAGATGCGCGGGCGCAGGGCTATCGCATCGCCGGGTTGCAGGCATCGCAGGATGCCTACGACCTGTACCGCGAACTCGGCTTTAGCGACCTGTTCTACAGCGGTGCGTATTGGTTGCCGGATCAGGCATGAGGCACGGGGCTTGAGGCATGAGTACGCTGAAACAAAGCTCTAATTTTCTCCCCTCCCGCTGGGGGGGTTGGGGGCGGGTCCGTGCAGCGCGACTCGTACCCTCCCCTACCCCTCCCGGTGAGAGGGGAAACTACACCACCATTAGAGCTTTGTTTGCGGAGTAATTAGGCATGAGGGGCGGCAATGAGTGCCAACGACGAGCAGTTTCTGAGGCTGACGATTGCCCAGGCGCAGCAGGCGCGGGCGCAGGGCAATGAACCATTCGGCGCGGTGCTGGTCGAAGTTGGCAAGGTCATCGCCCAATGCGGCAACCGCAACCATGAGCTTTTCGACCCTACTGCCCACGCCGAGATGTTGCTGATTAGCGATTACTGTCGGGCGCAGCAGCGTTTCTCGCTGGCGGGTTGCACCCTTTATGCTAGCACCGAACCTTGCCCCATGTGCGCGGGGGCAATCCGTTGGGCGCGCATATCGCGGGTGGTGTTCGGCGTATCGCAGGCCATGATGCAGCAACTAAGTGGCGGCAGCCCCAAGATACGCTGCGAGGCAATCATCAACTCCGGCAATAACCAGGTGGAGATTGTCGGCCCACTGCTGCCAGATGAAGGGTTGGCGGTGTTCGAGGGTTACGTTTTTAGGCGCGGCGGCAATGCGCTGCCAGTTAACGGAGGTTAGTGATGAACAAAGCAGAATTGCTTGACGACATCCGTCGCGAACACGAGCGGCTGGAGAAATTGGTGGCGCAACTGGGCGAGGATCAGCTGGCCGCGCCAGGGGTAGTGGGCGACTGGTCGGTCAAAGACATCCTCGCCCATATCACTGCCTGGGATCGGCTGCTGCCCGGCTGGTTGGAGGCCGCCCACATCGGCGCGCATCCCAAGCTGCCCAGCGAGGGTTACACCTGGGCCGACGAAGATAAGCTGAACGAGGCCATCTACCTGCAACACAAGGACGAGCCGCTCGATAAGGCGCTGGCCGACTTTCGTGCATCCTTTGCGTTGGTGCAGCGCGAGGTGGAGGCGCTATCCGACGAGCAGCTCACCGACCCGCAGCTTTACCAGTGGATGCACGGCAAGCCCCTATTCAGCCTGATTGCTGCCGACACTAGCGAACATTACAAGGACTTTGCCGACCAGATTGAGCAATGGCTTGAGGCGCAGGGAGGCGGCTGATGAATGCGCCCACTGACGTAATGGAATGGCACAACGGCGAATACACCATCAGCACCGACCCTGCGCGGCTAGATGTGGACGTAATCCACACCTTCCTCAGCGAACGCTCCTACTGGGCGCAAGGCATCTCCCGCGAGATTGTGGAGCGCGGCATCGCCTACTCGCTGAACTTCGGCGTATATCATGGAGATAAGCAGATCGGCGGCGCACGGGTGATTACCGACTATGCCACCCACGCCTACGTCTGCGATGTGTTCATCAGCGAGGAATATCGCGGGCTTGGCCTCAGCAAGTGGCTGATGCAGGTGATGCTCACCCATCCCGCGCTGCAAGGGTTGCGCCGCTGGTTTCTGCTCACCAAAGACGCGCAGGGGCTGTACGAGCAGGTCGGCTTCACCTACCGCGAGGGCATCGAGCGCACCTACATGGAGATACGCGATGCCGACGTTTACACATGGGCAGCGGTCGAGCCAGCGGATATAACCATCGGATAAGCGGATAAGTGGATGAGTTGTCGTAGGGGCGGGCTGCGCTCGGCCATCATCATCAACTAAGCCCCCAGCGGGGGTCGAGGGGAAACTCGAAGCGCCACTCATGCCCAGGTAAAGATTGATCCCTGCTACGCTCAAGAGCAAAGGAGATTATCATGAACGCACAAGACGAACAACAGGAGCAGCATGAGGTGAAGCTGCCGAACAGCAACTCGGTGTTGCTAGAGAACATACCGCACGAAGGAGAACACAAGCACGCGGATGAGGGCATCGAGCGCGAGGATGTGGCCGATTACGCCAGGAGCGAGCTGGGTAAGCTGCGCCACAGCGCCGCCCATGTGCTGGCGGGGGCGTTGAAGGACATTTACCCCGACGTGCAACTGGCGATCGGCCCAGCGATCGAGGATGGTTTCTACTACGATATTGACATCCCGCAGCCGCTATCCGAGGACGATTTCGCCAGGCTAGAGGCACGAATGCGCGAGGTGATCGCCGAAGACCTACCCTTCCACGGGCGGGTGGTCAGCCGTGCTGAGGCGCTGACGATGTTCAAGGATGCGCCCTACAAGTTGGAACTGATCCACGACCTGCCAGAGGATGCCGAGCTGCGCGTCTACTCGCATGGGAACTTTACTGACCTCTGCCGTGGCGGCCATACCAAAACCACCGGCGGGGTTGGCGCGGTCAAGCTGATGAGCCTGGCGGGGGCGTACTGGCGCGGCGACGAGCATCGCCCCATGCTGCAGCGCATCTACGGCACTGCCTGGCCGACGCAGGAAGAGCTTGACCAATACCTCTTCCGCCTGGAGGAAGCCAAGCGGCGCGACCA
>JANXYP010000184.1 GCA_025355955.1 Chloroflexota bacterium | reverse complement strand
ACCTTTATCAACGATGCCCTCTTTATCTTCGGCATTGCCCTGGTGGTTGTGGGGCGACCGCTCGACGCACTGGTGTCGGTCGGCGTAATCATGATCAATATCGTAGTCATATCGTGCAGGAGGTGCGGGCCAAGCGGATGCTCGACCATATCGCCCTGCTAACCCGCCCCAAGGCGATCGTAGTGCGTGACGGGGCGGAGCGCGAGGTTAGCCTGGAGCAGCTGGTGATTGGCGATGTGCTGATCCTCAGTCTAGGCGACCAGGTGGTACTGGATGGCACGGTGCTGAGTGGCAAGGCCCAGCTCGACGAGTCGCAGCTAACTGGCGAGTCCGACCTTATCCCCAAGCAAGTGGGCGACATAGTGTACTCCGGCAGCTTCTGCGCCAGCGGCAGCCTGCACTATCGCGCCGCCAAGGCGGGAACCGACAGCCTGGCGAACCAGATCACCAGCGGGGCGCGTGGTTTCCGCCGCGTTCTCACCCCGCTGCAGAGCCAGATCAACGTGGTAGTGCGCGTCATCCTAATGATCGTCATATATCTGCAACTGCTGCTCACCCTCGATGCTCTGGTCAACGAGGTGCGCTTCTCCGACGCGGTGGGCAACGCGACGGTGCTTGCCGGGCTGGTACCCAACGGCCTATTCCTCTCCATCGCGGTTGCTTACGCCCTAGGCGCGCTCCGCATCGTCCGCTTCGGCGCGCTGGTGCAGCAATCCAACGCCATCGAATCGCTCAGTAACGTCAACGTGCTATGCCTAGATAAGACTGGCACGCTGACAGCCAATCGGCTAACGCTGCAGGATGTGTATGCCCTCGGCATGGGAAAGGAAAAGTTGACCGCCATTCTGAGCAGTATGGTTGCCAGCGCCACATCGGGTAACAAGACCAGCGAGGCAGTTATAACCGCCTTCCCCGCCAAATCGCAGCCTATCACCAGCGATGTGCCGTTCTCCTCAGCCCGCAAGTGGAGCGCGGTGGCCTTTGCCCCTCCCGCCGCCCCGTCCGCCGATGTGCTGCAAGGCGTTTATGCGCTGGGCGCACCGGAGTTCGTGCATCCCTATCTGGCCGAGGATACGGACTGGCAGGCGATTATGGCTCAGATCCGCCCGCTTACCGACCAGGGCTTGCGCGTGTTGTTGGTTGCCCACCAGCCCAGCGTGACCACCATCGAGGACAAGGGCGATGCCTCAACCTTGCCAGCGGGAATGCAGCCACTGGGCTTCATCAGCCTGAGCGACGAACTGCGCCCCGAAGCCCGCGAAACCCTCAGCCAGTTTGCCGCCCTGGGGGTGGAACTGAAGATCATCTCTGGCGACAACCCGGAGACGGTGGCGGCGCTGGCGAAGCAGGCCGGGCTGGGGCCGGGCATCACCCTCGTCTCCGGCACCGATCTGGCGCAGATGAGCGAGGCCGACTTTGCCCACGCTGCCAAGAATACCACCATCTTTGGCCGCATCACCCCGCAGCAGAAGGAGCGGCTGGTGGATTCGCTACGCGCCCAGGGCCACTACGTGGCGATGATCGGCGACGGAGTCAATGACGTGCTGTCGCTGAAGAAGTCCAACCTGGGCGTGGCGATGGAGAGCGGCAGCCAGGCCACCCGCAGCGTGGCCGACATCGTGCTGACCAACGACTAGTTCACCGCGCTGCTGCCCGCCCTGCGCGAGGGCCAGCGCATCCTCAACGGGATGCAGGACATCATCAAGCTGTTTCTCTGCCGCATCAGCACCGTGGCCCTGCTGATCGTTTCGTCGCTGGTGATCGGCTACTTCCCCATCTCGCTACGCAACGGCTCGATTATCACCCTGATTACCGTCGGCATCCCCGCCATCATGCTGGCGATCTGGGCGCGGCCAGAGAAGCTGGAAGGAACGCTGGCCCGCCGCCTGATGCACTTTGTGCTACCCGCCGCGCTCCTCAGCAGCGTAATCGGCCTGATCGTCTTCTACATCGCGCTGGACTTCCGCTCCCGCGAGGTGATCCAGCAGTTTGCCGACCCTGGTACCACCCCGACCCCCAACCAGATTGACCTCATCCTGCGCCAGCACGCCGCGCTGCTGCTGCCCGTACCGCAGACGGCGTTGGCAACTTTCCTGGTGTTCGTCGGCCTGTTCCTGGTCATCTTCGTCGAGCCGCCCAGCGCGTGGTGGACCGGCGGCGATGTGCTATCCGGCGACAAGAAACCGGCCCTCCTCGCCGCTGCGCTGATGGTCGCCTTTGTGATTATCTCCTTCACCCCACCCTTGCAGACACTGTTCTCGCTGGAGCCGCTGCAGTGGCAGTATGTTGCCATCGTGGCGGCAGTGGTACCAATCTGGCTGCTGCTGATCCGCATCTTCTGGCGACATAAGCTGCTGGACAGATTCCTGGGGGTGGGGAACGGAAAGCGGTAGGTATGCCATCAACCGTGATTGCACCCAAAACGTGATGCAGTGCTGAGTACAAATCGGGCTGCCTCCACGGTTGATCGCACACCTACCTGAATATCGGCTGGCAGCAATAACCCCTCTCCATGCACTGGGGAGAGGTTTCAAGTAGCCCACTGGTTTTAAC
>JANXYP010000168.1 GCA_025355955.1 Chloroflexota bacterium | reverse complement strand
GTCTGCCATCATCGAGTAGGTGAGCAGCGCATAATGGTTGCCGTTATCTTTGGCCTTTGTCCAGATGTAGGCTTCGAGCGGGTTGTGGGAGTGCGACTCCTTGATGCGGGTAAATGTGGTGAAGAGCCAGCCGGGTAGGTCTCGGTCTTGGCTATAGGGGTTGTGCAACTTTGCCATCCTTAGCGATGCCTCGCGCAGATTGCGGAGCCGCTGCTCACCGTTGGAGCGGTCGCTGGTGCCGGTGGTGACAGTCAGCACCCTGGGGAAGTTGTTAACTCCTAGCAGCATCCAAGCGCCCTTCTCGCGGTACGCAACGTATCGCCGCACCTTCTCGGCGAACTTGGCAAGCCCCTCGGTGCCCCGGTCAATCTCCAGGAAGAAGTGACGATGTTCACCGGCTAGCTCGACATCTACATAGGCATCGGGCATGACATAGAAATAGCCATCGCGGTCAGGAATGTCCAACCCACAGAGCCATGTAACTGCGCCGCCCAGCTCCTCGATGTCGCGCTTAAGTGGTATCATAAAGTCGCCAATCAGCACATCGTGGAGCACCTTCGAGCCGCGTGTACCCAGTATGGCTACCTGATCCCTCGGCTCAGAGCGCAGACCTTCGAGATGACGTATCCAGGCCCGGCCAAAATCATCCAACACGTAGGCTGGGCTACCATCAGGCATCCCCACCCGCGCTACGAACCCCCAGTGCCGAAGCCCTGCCAAGAGTGTGTAACCCTTGCGCTCCGATGTCTGTTCGCTCAACCCCGGATACACCAGTTGCCTGATATGCTCACCCCGAAGCACCCGATAGCGAAACAGCAGTTGCAACACCACCTCGCTGTCAGCATCGAGCTTCGCCGCCTTCGCTTGCGCCCTAACCTCTGCCGCCGACAACTTTCGCACCGGGCTGGCCGCGCGCTCCCCTGGCTCAAGATATGGCCTGCCTCGATGATTCGCTTTCGCTTTCGCTTCGCTATCAAAGTCGCTTACCTCTCTGAAATCGTCAGCTTCGCTCTCGAACTCTCCATCGAACTCACCCGCGAATTCGCCTGCCCATTCAGTATCCATTAGCGGCCCGCCTTTGCCAGAGTACAAAGTTTGCGCTCTCCATCCGATCACCAGCGGCATGGAAGATTACAAGGTTTAAGTATATATAAAAGTAGGGTTGTGGCGACGTTCTGCGCGTTTGCTGCCACACTCGTCGCTAGAGCAATCTTACCACGTTCCTTACCGTTCTGCAACGCCGTTTTGAACGTTCTCTGAGCCGTTCTACCATCCGCTGACGAACTCGACCACCACCGCTCGGCCCAGCACCCCGCCCAGCGCTGTTCCTACTTCTCCTCCATATCGCTGGGCAAAGTTGCCTACCGGCGGCGCGGACAATACGGCGCGGCCCTCCTCGACGGCGAGCAGCCGCATATGCTGAAGCCACATCGCCCAGGTCACGTTACCCAACCTCCCCCGCAATTCCTCGCGGGCCGCTTGCCATAGTGCCAGGTGCTGAGTGCTGAGTGCTGAGTTGGCGGCTTCGCAGTTTTGAGTTTTGAGTTTTGAGTTTTGAATTATAGAATGTGGATTGCAGATTGCAGATTGTTCAGCGGGCAGTGCGGCGGCCACAGTTTCTGATTCCGGCGGTGACGATGCCTCTGTCAGCCCCCTAGCCTGCCGCTGCTGGGTTGGAGCGGGCAAATCTGCGTTCTGATACCTCAGCCCTGAAGTGTCGCCGAACGGCGAGGGCGGGCGCTCGCCTGCGCGCAGCATGGCAAGCACGAACCCTGCCTTGCTCTTGAGGCTGGCCTGGCGCTGGGCATAGCGCGACCAGGCGGTGATGTCATCCATCGGGCAGGTGGCGGCTATCTTCTCGGCCACCGTGCGCCTCACCCCCAGCCCGGTCAACGCCTTCACCGCCTGCTCATCTACGTCGCTGCTGATGGCAGTTGTGGTTGGCAGAGCCGCCGATGTGGTATCGGCCAGCACCACCACACCTGTTGTTGTCTTTGATTCTTTGATCTCAATTCTTGTAGTTTTGCCTGTTCGTGGCTGCACCCAAGTGGAGGGCGGTGGGGTATCTGTGGCGCGGCGATTGGCGGCGGTAGGGGTATCTGCCGTGGCACCCAGGGAAGCTGCCGCCGGGTCGAGCAGGTAGAAGTCGTTGGCCTGATGGCGGTTCTCCTGAATGAGGACCAGGCCGAGGGCGGCGAACTCGCGGGCGAACTTCCGTGCGGTCGCCTCGCTGACACCGGCGGCGCTGCCGAGGTAGGCGTATGAGGTGTGCAATCGGGTAGGGGTGTGCTGCTCCGATGCCAGTTCGGTCATCGCGCTGTAGACCGCCCTGGCCGCCTTTAGCTGCTTTAGCAGGCCACCGGCGTAGTGACTGCGGATGATTGACCAGGCCGATCTCGCCTCCCACGAGAAGGCCGTTTCCTTGATGTTGCGAAGGGTAGCGGGTTGAAGAACGTTCCCCAGAACGTTCTGTATCTCTGAAACGCATCCCGGAACGTTCTCAGGAACGAACGGAACGTTCCGTCGGCTTATGGACTGCATGGGTTATCTGCCTTTCTTTGCCCCAGAACGTTCCGTTCGTTCAGAACGTTCCTCTGATTTTGGGCAAACTTGCCAGCAACCCCTTGACAAAACGTTCCAGCAGGTGTACAATGCTCCCATAAGAAAGCAAAACACCGCCGGGCGCGTCCGCGAGGAGCGTCTGGTACTTAGGACTGAGAACCCGCTCATGCTGCCAGGCCGAGGCGGGTTTTCTGTTGCCGTCTTTTAGCCCCGACGGTGAGGGCGTTGGCTTGCTCTAGCGCAAGCGGTATCCTGTTACTCTATGCGGTCTTCCTCTTGGGGCGGGCGGCTTGCTTCATGACAACCACCTCGCCGCCTTCTTTAAGCGCTATCCTCTTGGTCTCGGCCTGGTTGGCAATCTCGTGTTGGTAGGCATCGGCTTGCTGAAGGAGGCGCTGGTACTCGTGAGCGCTGATGAGCGCAGCCTTAGCTTTGCCCCGGTGCGTTATCACAACCACGCGGTCGCCATCGCTCACACTATCCACGACGGTGCCGAGCGTGGGGCGCAGCTCCTCAATCCCGATGATATCCTCCACGATGTTCAACATGGTTAGCCCTCCGTGCTTGCCTTAACTATAGCCGTACCTTAAGGTTGACGTTGGAGCATCATAGCATAGATGCGCTAAGAGAGTCAATAGGGTTATCCACAATTTGCTGTTCTGATTCACCGCTGCCCATAGTCGCCGTGCTGGTAGCGGCGGCCAATCTCAGCTTCAGCAGCCTGCTCATTCCAACCGTCGGCGAGTAGCCCGCTATGGTCAGCGTCAAGCCGCTCATCGTGGCACCACCTGCACCGGCCTGGGCAGTAGCGCCCAGCGCGGCGATTGGCAACGTGAGCGTACACGTCGCGCTCGTGCTGGCCGCCGCGCAGCAGGGTGATAATCAGCCAGGCCAGGAGCAGCCCAGCGGCAATTGGTAGGGCAAGGTTGATCACTTCAGCCCTCCTGTCAGCACCAGCAGTAGCACCATGACCACCACGACGATAGCCGCCGCGCCGAGCAACTGATATAGGCAGCCGTTATCAGATGCCGCTTGCCGTCTGGCCGGTGCCGCCGGTGCGCCCCGCTTGCGTGAAGTAGCGCGGGGCAGCGGCGGTGCGGGTTCATCGTAGGAGACATAAGCGCCGGTTGCTCTCATCGTCTTCACGAACGCTGTACCATGACCAGCGCAGAAGTAAACGCGCCGCCCGTTGCCATTGACCTCGAAGTTGCAGGTGCTGGGCTGCCCGCATACCGAGCAGGGCGGGAATGTTGGCTTGCTCATCAAATCTCCTTTATCGGTGCTGGCCGCACCAGCATTGCGCGTGTTCGGTTGCCATCTGGAAGCCACAATACTCTACCGCTGCCCTGTCCGGCCCTGCTGCCCCTCCCCTGGGTGAGAGGACAAGCACTAGCAGGAAGACGAGCAGGAAGACGAGGGCCGCGCCGGTGATGATTAGGCCGGTGGCAGGGGTTATCACTATTGCTGCCCTCCTCTTGCCAGTGCTTCGCGGATGATGGTGTTAATCTCGGCCAGCGCCCGCATCTTGGCATCGCCGGTGGGCGGCTTGCGCTTGCCCTTGTCGTCTACCTGGCTGTAAACCTCTGCGACTATCTCGTTGTGGCTCATTCCATCGCTAAAAAGCTGCACAACCCGCATCT
>JANXYP010000159.1 GCA_025355955.1 Chloroflexota bacterium | reverse complement strand
ATGCTGGATACGGCAGTTTGCACCCCACTAAGCCTCTTGTACAACCCGAAGGTCACGATGGGCGCGCGGCTAACCTCATTTCTATTGGAATTGGCTGTGTTGTTGCCAATATCTTCCTGGGCTTCAATCTCATATGCTTGGATGCCTGCTCTCCCCACCAATGGTGGTTGCTCCCAGCGATGGTTATGCTAGGAGCGATGGGCTTGGCAGTCAATATCTATGTGATGGTTAAGAATAGCATACCATCCAATCTTATGAACGCACTGGCTATTACCATACTGATTTTGGTTAGTATGCTTATGAATCTGCTATTTTTTGTTGGAGCTACACTCGTACTTTTCGGCTAGACAGTTAGGATGCACTCCGCTGATGAGGGTAATCAGGCTCCCTAGCCTCGCCAGCGAATACATGGCCGCCCTGCAACGGCGGCAGATGCCCGTCGAGTGGCAGGTAGTAAGCACCAAAGCAAAAAGCCTCGCCCCAGCGGGGAAACCCCTTGTGGGTTCCCTGTGGGTAGGTTTGGTGAGGGGAGAATCTTGCCCTGCCGCAATGCCCATCGTAGCTACTAATGCAAAAAGCCTCGCCCCAGCGGGGAGAATCTCGCCAAGTCGCAACGTTGGTTGTAGGTCAGCATTCAACCCTCACCCAACCCTCTCCCTACCAGGGAGAGGGCTTTTTGCTGCCTCGCGTGATGCAAAAAGCCTCGCCCCAGCGGGGAGAGGTTTGGTGAGGGGAGAAACTGCCTGGCAACAATGCCAATCGAAGCGAGCAAAGCATCGCACAGGAGAATCTCGCCAAGTCGCAACGTTGGTGGTAGGTCAGCCTTCCACCCTCACCCAACCCCACCCACAGGGAACCCACAAGGGGGTTTCCCTGCCAGGGGGAGGGCTTTTTGCTGCCGCCTGCTTTGCCTCAAAGTGGTGCATAACTTACTGGAATATTCGTTCTAAATATGGTATAATTCAGGCACAGAATCCGTCAAAATGGGCATCTTTTTGCCCGCAAATTAGAACTAGAGAAAACTTAGGAGGGCCACCTAAATTGGCAACTGACACGCTACCCAACACCACCGCCACCACCGTACCCGCATATGGCGCGGAGCAAATCCGCGTACTGAAGAAGCTGGAGGCGGTGCGCCAGAACCCTGGTATGTACATCGGCAGCACCGATGTCAAGGGGCTGCACCACATGATCACCGAGATCGTGGACAACAGCGTTGACGAGTATATGGGCGGCTACGGTTCGCGCATCTTCGTCACTATCCACGACGACGACTCGGTGACGGTCAAGGACGAGGGGCGCGGCATCCCCACCGGCATCCATCAGGAGGAGCAGCGCAGTGCATTGGAGCTGGTGATGACCGAGCTGCACGCAGGCGGCAAGTTTGGCGGCGGCGGCTATCAGGTGTCCGGCGGTTTGCACGGCGTGGGCGCTAGCGTAGTCAATGCCATGTCCGAGTATTGCCGCGTCGAGGTGCGCCACGAGGGTAAAATCTTCCTGCAAGAGTACGACCTGGGCGAGCCGCGCAAGAAGGTGCGCGCCATCGGTGAGAGCGACGAGAGCGGCACCACCACCACCTTCCTGCCCGACAAGAACCTGTTCGAGACGATGACCTACGACTTCGATTCGCTGGCAACCCACTTCCGCGAGACGTGCTTCCTCAATCGCGGCCTGCAGATTACCTTCATTGACGAGCGCGGCAAGGGCGACCGTGAGGCCACCTACTACTTCGAGGGCGGCATCGAGTCGTTCGTCCGCCACGTCAACAAGCATCGCGCTGTGATCAACACCCCCTTCTACGTCAATCGCACCGTGCCGAGCGGCACCGGCAACGTCGGCGTGGAGGTGGCCTTGCAGTACAACGATGGCTACAGCGAGTCGCTGTTCACCTTCGCCAACACCATCAACACCCAGGACGGCGGCACGCACGTGACTGGCTTCCGCTCTGCGCTCACCCGCGTGATTAACGATTACGCCCGCAAGAACAATCTGCTCAAGGAGAGCGAACCGGCGCTCAGTGGCGACTCGGTACGCGAGGGTCTCACCGCCGTGGTCAGCGTCAAGCTGATCGGCATCCGCCCCCAATTCGAAAGCCAGACCAAGAACAAGCTGAACAACGCTGAGGTCAAGACTGTGACCGAGTCGGTTACAGCCAGCGCGCTGATGCAGTATCTGGAAGAGTACCCCACCGATGCCAAGAAGATTATTGACAAGTGCCTGACCGCCGCCCGCGCCCAGGAAGCGGCCCGCAAGGCCCGCGAGGTGGTGCGTAAGGGTAGCGGCGAAGGCACCGCCCTCCCTGGCAAGCTGGCCGACTGCTCGGAGCGCGACCCGGCCCGCTGCGAACTCTACATCGTGGAGGGCGACTCGGCAGGTGGCAGCGCCAAGCAGGGCCGCGACCGCCGCTTCCAGGCCATCCTACCGCTGCGTGGCAAGATCCTCAACGTGGAACGCGCCCGCCTCGACAAGATGCTGGGCAGCGAGACCATCCGCACCCTGGTGATGGCCCTCGGCGCGGGCATTGGCGACGCGACCGACATGGCCCGCCTGCGCTACCATCGCGTCATCATTATGACCGATGCCGACGTGGACGGCGCGCACATTCGCACCCTGCTGCTCACTTTCTTCTTCCGCCACATGGTGCAGCTAATCATCGATGGCAACATCTACATCGCCCAGCCACCGCTGTACAAGGTGCAGGCGGGCAAGGACAAGCGCTGGGTGTACAGCGATGAGGAGATGGAACTGGCGGTCAAGGACATGGGCGGCTACGACAAGGTGGGCTTGCAGCGCTACAAGGGTCTGGGCGAGATGAACGCCGACCAGCTCTGGGAGACGACCATGAACCCGGAGAACCGCACCCTGATGCAGGTGACGCTCGACGATGCTGCCCTCGCCGACGAGGTCTTCGATATGCTGATGGGAGCCAACGTCGCGCCCCGCAAGCGCTTCATCCAAACCCACGCCAAGAGCGTGAAGAATCTGGATATTTAATAAAAGACCAGCCAGCGGATTAGGTTCAACGGAGAAGCGGAGAAAGCGGGCACTGCGCTTACGCAAGTTTGGTGCAAGGGGTGAGGCGATGGACAAGGCGGCTGGCCTGCTCATTCGTGACGCAAGCGAGAGTGACCACCAGGCGATAATGGATGTCACCCTCGCCGCCTACGCAGAGTATGCCATAGTAATGTCACCATTTGCCTGGGATGGCTACCGTCAGAATATCATCGCCACGCTTGAAGGGGATGAGCAGGCCGAGCGCATCGTCGCCGAGCAGGACGGCGTGGTGGTCGGTAGTGTCCTGCTCTACCTCGCGGGTGCAGCTTTCCGCCAACCTGAAGATGCCGCCGTCGCCCCGGCCTCGCCTGAGCTACGCCTGTTGGCTACTCCACCAGCCTTGCGCGGGCGCGGTATCGGCGCAGCCCTGCTAGAGGAGTGCATCCGGCGGGCGCGGCGGGCCGGAGTAGCTGCCATTACCCTGCACACCTCAGACATGATGCAGACCGCGATGCAGATGTATGAGCGCCGAGGCTTCGTGCGCGCCCCTGAGTTGGACTTCCACCCTGCGCCGGAAATAACCATCAAGGGCTATCGCCTCAGCCTCGCAGACCACGACAAACTATAGAGGTGTAGACAGTGACTTCCTCCATCAACCCAACCAGCGTTTATCCCACCTATGGGCAGTTTGTCGCTGCCCTGATGC
>JANXYP010000150.1 GCA_025355955.1 Chloroflexota bacterium | reverse complement strand
CCACCACGTGAGCGGGTCTGGCAAATATCAGATGATCTGGTATTTTTGACCTCTTTTTTTGTTCTATATTATGATCGCGATAATGAGAATTATGTTGCTCATAGCTCAATGGAAGCCAAAGCCCGAAACTCTCTGTCATTTTATGGTGTACCAGGGAAATACGTCTTTGCTAGAGGATTAGGCGTGAAATGAATGGGCGCACCGCCTAGGGTGCGCCTGTTAGTAAAGCAATGATCCGCAACCGCGCTATGAAGTAGTGCTGGCCTTGTAGACGATGCTCGCGATCTCGTCACGCCTGATGGTTTGGTTCGGCTGGAAGGTGCCGTCGGGGAAGCCGTTGACCAGACCTTTGGCGTGGGCGGTCTCGATATGCTGGTAGGCGAAGTAGCTGGTGGGAATGTCACTAAAGGTGGGGTGCGGTGGGTCGATCAGCGCATAGCCACGAGCGCGCATTACCTCCATTGCCCCCTGCACCCGAGTCACGCTCTGACTCGGCTGGAAGGTGCCGTCGGGGAAGCCAGTCACGATCCCATGCGTATGCGCCGTCTCGATAAACTGGTAGTCGGCATCGCCAGGCGGCACATCGGAGAACGTTTGGTGCGCGGGGTCGGTGAGGGGCAGGCCCAGCATAATCACGATGGCACGGGCGACTTCGGCGCGAGTCGCCGCCTGGTTAGGGCTGAAAGTGGTGTCGGTGGTACCGTCCATCGCCCCCAGCCAGTAGAGGCGGCTGATGGCGCTGGCGAAGGTATTGCCCGCCATATCGGTGAAGGGCAGCGGCGCAAGCCCAGCATCGTCAACCAGCTTGCGCCGCGCAAAGACGTGCCATGTGTGGACACCTTTGTCATACTGGTAAGCCAGGGCGATTGTGCCGCCAGTGAACCACATTTGAGGTGCGTTAGAGCGGTTGCCTTCGAGTGAGATCGGGGCGCTGAACGAGCCGTCAGGTTGCTCCTCGGTGTTGGGTAGCTTGTTCGCTCACCAGGGCGGGCCACCGCCCGCCCCTACGTTTACCCAATAACTCGTAACACACCCCACGGCATCAACGGTGTTGACTTTCTTGAAAGAGGGTAGTAGTAAGCTAGTGGGTCATTAAGCAGTTAAATTGCCATTGCTCAGGCTATATAAATAGCAGCATCCTTGCACAATGACCCACTATGCGGCTCTTTGCGCCCGGTGCCATGCTGGCACTGTGCATCCTATTTTGTATTTGGTTCTATACTGATGACGATGTCGAACCGACTTACCCGCGGGTTGAATATTTGCTTTTGGGATATGGCGCTCAACAGGGAGGGCTGCAGAGACAGTGCGAGGGTATGCGACATCGGCGTGTAGCAGGTATGTGGCAGCGCGGGTAGGGCGGGGCGGTTGTCAGTCATGCTGCAAGTGCGGCGTGGCCAAGGGGAACGGAGGCTTTACCCTCCATTGGTGAAAACTTACCAGAACCTTACCACATCCTTACCAAACCGCGATTTTGCCCAAAATGCGGTCAGATCATCGCAGTTGCATTGTTGACAAACGGGCAGGTCTGTATTATCCTATTGCTGAGATGTTGTAAAGTGCGGTCTGTCGCATAGCACCTCCACTAAACTACCACATCAAGGTAGTTAACCGAAGACACCAACCCAGGAAAAAAGAAGAGGTTCATAGTGCTACAAACCAGCAAAGTCACTCGCTGGCTGGCGGGCGTTAGCGTCGCTATGATGTTTTTCACCACCATCAACAGCGTCCTCGGCGCGTTGCAGCCTGCGCCAACCCTCTCCACTACTACTGTGCAAGCCGCACTCGCTCCCGCGCAGTCTGGCAGCCATGCTCCTGCGGTTGCTACTAACACGCCCACCCCCCACGTCAACTCCGTGTAGTGGCGCAACCCTCAACTTCGCCCCTGCCGTCAACTATGCCGCCGATACCGGCCCCTACAGCGTAGCGATGGGCGACTTCAATGGCGATGGCAAGCTCGATATGGTGGTAGCAAACCTCCTCAACAACGATGTCAGCATCATGCTGGGCAATGGCAACGGTACCTTCCAGGCCGCCATCAACTACGGCACAGGTACTAACCCCATCTCGGTAGAGGTGGGCGATTTCAATAGCAATGGTAGGCTCGACCTTGCCGTTGCTAACCTTAGCAGCAACGATGTCAGTATCCCGCTGGGCAACGGCAACGGTACCTTCCAAACTGCCGTCAACTATGCCGTCGATGCCAACCCCTACAGCATTGCAATAGGTGATTTTAACGGCGACGGCAAGCTCGACCTTGCGGTAGCGAACAACAGCAGTAATGATGTCAGTATCCTGTTGGGCAACGGCAACGGCACCTTCCAAACTGCCGTCAACTACACTGCCGGTAACAGCCCCCAGTCGGTTGCCGTTGGCGACTTCAACGCCGATGGCAAGCTCGACCTCACGGTCGCTAACAATGGCGACAACAGCGTTAGCATTCTGCTGGGCAACGGCAATGGCACGTTCCAAACTGCGGTCAACTACACTGTCGGTAGCAGCCCCGAATCGGTTGTAGTAGGTGACTTCAATAGCGATGGCAGGATCGACCTTGCGGTTGCGAACACCAGCAGCAATGATGTCAGTATCCTGTTGGGCAATGGCAACGGCACGTTCCAAACTGCTGTCAGCTATACCGCCGATGCCAGCTCCATTTCCGTTGTTGTCGGCGACTTCAATGGCGATGGCAGGCTCGACCTTGCCGTCGCTAACATTGGTGGCAACGATGTCAGCATCCTCATCGGCAACGGCGATGGCACCTTTGGCGCTGCAACCAACTATGCGGTGGGAAACAACCCCGGCTCCGTCGCGGCGGGCGACTTCAATGGTGATGGCAGGCTCGACCTTGCTACGGCTAACTATAGCGGCAACAACGTCAGCGTTCTGCTGAACACTAGCGCCTGCGTCACCACTACGCCCACCACCGTGCTATCAAACACGCCAACGGCGACCAACATACCAACTATCACCGACACGCCGACCAACACAGCGACCAACATAGCGACCAACACGCCAATCCCACCCACCAACACTGCGACTGCCACCAGCGTGCCGCCTACCAACACCGCGACTGCCACGCCCGTGCCACCCACTAGCACCGCGACGGTTACCAACACACCAACCAACACCAACACTCCGACTGCGACTGCCACAATCACGCCGACGAATACAGCGACCAACACACCGACGAATACAGCGACCAACACCAACACGCCGACGAACACCAGCACGCCAACCAGCACCAACACTCCGATGAATACTCCGACGGTGACGAACACGCCTACAAATACACCTACTAACACGCCGACGACCACGCCGACGATTGCCAACACACCGACGACCACGCCGCTGCCCGCCACCAACACGCCAACCGCGACTGCCACAACCACGCCACTACCGACCAACACGACGATAACCACGCCGCTGCCTGCCACCAGCACACCGACTGCGACTGGTACAATCACGCCGCTGCCCGCAACCAACACACCAACGGGTACGATTACGCCTGTGCCTACCAACACCGCTACGACCACGCCGCTGCCTGCCACTAGCACACCGACTACGACTGGTACAATCACGCCGCTGCCTGCCACTAGCACGCCAGTACCAACCGACACGCCCACCAGCACCGCGACGAACACGCCGCCACCACCGACCGAAACGCCGACGGTGACGAATACGCCGGGTGGCCCGACCAATACGCAAGTACCGACCAACACACCAACTATCACGACCACGCCAAGCGGCCCGACTAACACGCCAGCGCCGACCGCGACCGAGTGTCCCATGTACTTCCCTGATGTAACCCCCAACTACTGGGCTTACGGTTATATCAAGTACCTCTATTGCCACAGCGTCGTCAGCGGCTATCCCGACGGCTATTTCCGACCCGACAACAACATCACCCGCGCCGAGTTCAGCGCCATCGTCACCCGCGCCTTCGGCTTCCCGTTCATCACCCCCACTGGTGATCAGCAGAGCTACACCGACGTACCACCCAGCTATTGGGGCTATCGCTACATCGAAACCCTCACCGCGCACGGGGTAATCAGCGGTTACACCCAGCAGCAATGTGCGGCGCACGTCGCAGCCTACCCCTGCTTCCTGCCCAACGGCCAGATTACTCGCGCCGAGATGGTCAAGATGGTGGTAGTCGCCAGCGGTATGCCGCCATATACCGGCACGTTCACCGACTATCCCGACGTGCCGCCATCTTACTGGGCCTATGGCTACATCAAGACCGCCAGTCACAAGAACTGGGTAGGTGGCTTCGCCGACGGCACTTTCCGGCCCGGCATCCCCAGCACCCGCGCCCAGTTGTGCAAGGTCGTCTACCTTGCCATCGTCTTCCCACAAGACAGACACTAACGCGGAGAGTAGTGAGTAACAGCTAGACAGTAGGGGTTCACCGCTCAAGGTGAACCCCCTGCTGCTGTCACAAATCAACCGCTAGCCCAGCCAATTCATCGCCAATCACTGTATCGCGGTGCTCTACACCCCATAGACGGATTGGGCATCTTCGAGGATGGGTTCAACCTTGTCTCTAGGAAATACTTATCAGCCCGATAGACGCGGAGCTAAGGCAAGGTGACTGACGCTTGTTACCCCGCGTGCCACCTAATCTACCAGATCGCAGCCAGGTCAGTTCGACATGTGCCAGCCCAGCATAGGCGACCCAGTATTCGCTGTGTCTCATCCGCGCCACCCCAATTCCTGTCCAGTCTAGGCACACATTCAGGAAGAGGCAATGGCGGGGCTATCAATGCGGCTAACAAGCTATCCCGATAGAGATAAAGAGATTGGCGAGGAGACCCGCGCTGCCGGGCTGATAGCATGGCAGGGGCGGATGCGTTTGGCGAGCCGGTGGGGAGGAGTTGCGGAGATGAGCATAAGTGGACGCGAAGATAGCAGCCCAGCCCATGCGAAGCTCGAGCGAATCCAGGGCGTAGTCAACAGGGTAATTATAAGAGATGGTGCTAAGGTGCTGCACATCGTGTTAAGGTGGCTAGAGCAGCTAGAGCTAGTTCTAGCATAAGTAGTGCGGCCTCTGTATCAGCCAAACAGTACCACAATAGGAGCAAGGGCGCTCAATACCAGCCCTATACAGCTCCTAAACAGAACAGCAGAGGGCCGCTGAGATCTGCGGTAGAGGAAGTCTCCTACCGTACAGAGTAGGAAGCCAATGATGGCTATAGCAGCGATGATCTCTCCATAATGAGCTATCTTTTATGTTGTCTATCGGGATGTTGTATTCAGGGAACTTAAAAATTAGAGATACAAAGATAGTAGGCAGGAGACCACTTACTGCGACCAAGCTGAAAACTGCCCCTAGTGTTGCCAAAGCTAGAGTCCAGTCTATAGCTGATAAGGTCAGGGCAGTATGGGATACAGTATCAGGCTCCTGCTTGGTTTCAGCCGTGATATGGGTATTGATCGGGGCAGAAGGAGGTAGACCCGTAGCCGGGTCAAGGTAGTCCTCAATTAGCACCCTCTCCTGGGGTTGGTCATTACTATCCATAGCACAATGATAGCACGTGCTAACAAGGTAGGGCGCAGCCCAGCGCGAAGCGAGGCTGAGGAAACTCGAAAAGCAATCGGTTGCGGGCTAAACTCAAACCAACAGATGGATCGGCAAACCGGCCTTATTAAACTCACCCAACCCATCTGATACGGCAGACTTTACCGCTAGCAAAAGCTAGTTACGACATTGCACACGAGGAGTACATACGCGTGGAGGTACTCGTTCCCAACCCACCTTAGTAATCAAGATGAACTCTTGCAACACTCTCGAAAGCAAAAAGCATCATTGCTACAACCGTAGCATGGGTAAGCATTTTGACATCAAGCCACCATGCCGCCAACCGCGCAGCAGCGTTGGTGACGTGAGCGACCTGATCAACAAGATCGAGGTTTCTGGCCTCTTTACCTCGGCGCTGAACGCCAAACGTTACTCGGATGGCAGTATCGAACTGATCATCGGTGAGCGCTGCCTAGTGTCCAGGCCAATCGTAACTACGTTATCTTGCATGGCAACTGAGGCTGCAACATTAGGGCAGTGGCTCCCCAGGTGAAAGAGCCAGTTAGTCTATAACCTATAACCTATAACCCTGCCGAATCGCGGGAAATCGGGTAAAATAAGGGGCGAGCATAACCGAGGAGGAGAGCGACCATGAGTGAACTAGACGAGGAAGCGTTGCATCGCCGCGTCGAGGAACTACGCAAGCAGATTGAGTATCATAGCTATCGCTACCATGTGCTGGATAACCCCATCGTCAGCGACGCAGAGTACGACGCACTGATGCGTGAACTGCGCGACATCGAAGCGGAGCATCCCGAACTGATCGCCCCCGACTCGCCAACCCAGCGGGTGGGGGCTAGCCCCATGGCCGCGTTCCCCACTGTGCAGCACCCGCTGCCGATGTTGAGCCTGAGCAACGTGTTCAGCGAAGCCGAGCTACGCAACTGGGCGGCGCGAGTGGCGAAACTGGCAGGTGCCAGCGACATCGAGTTTGTGGTCGAGCCTAAGATAGACGGCCTGGCCGTCGCCCTCACCTATGAACAGGGACGCTTCGTGCGCGGAGCAACCCGCGGCGACGGCAGCGTCGGCGAGGAAATCAGCCAGAACATACGTACCATCCCCAGCGTGCCACTGAGGCTGCAATCCCCTCTTAATTCACCCCTGATGGAGATACAAAAGGAAGGGTCTGCCGAGGTGATCCAAACACCTGCCGCTCCCCCATCCGACACGCCGCTGCAGCCTGACTTGTTCGCCACCATCGCGCCCCTCCCTCAATCACCTCCTGCGGGGGGGAAGATGATTTCCTCCTCTCCGGCCGGGGCGATAGCAATATCCCCACCTTCTATGGGAGGAACAGTAATAACCTCCCCCCCACCGGGGGGGATAGTAACCACCTCCCCCCCACCGGGGGGGATAGAGGGGGGGTCCGTAGGCATTACCATCGAAGCGCGTGGCGAGGTCTATATGCAGAAGAGCGCGTTCGAGCGGCTTAACGCGACCAATGCGGCGAAAGGGGGGCAGATTTTCGCCAACCCACGCAACTCTGCGGCGGGTAGCCTGCGCCAGCTCGACCCCGCTGTAACCGCCAGCCGTCCGCTCAATCTCTTTACTTATGCGATCGGATATGTGATTGGGGCAGAGGTGCATACCCACATCGAGGAGCTAGATCTGCTGCACGACCTCGGCTTTCGCGTAGCCGAACACCAACTCTGCCAGGGCCTGGAGCAGGTGTGGGCCGCCTGCCAGGGTTGGTTGGAACGGCGCAACCAGCTAGACTACGAGATAGACGGCGCAGTTATCAAGGTCAATTCGCTGGCCTTGCAGCAGAAGCTCGGCTACGTCGCTCACGACCCCCGATGGGCCACTGCGTTCAAGTTTCCCGCGCAGGAGGCCACCACCAGGCTACTGGACGTGGAGTGGAACGTGGGTCGCACCGGCAGCATCAACCCGCTGGCAATACTGGAGCCGGTCAAGATCGGCGGCACTACGGTCAGCCGCGCTACCCTGCACAACGAGGACGAGATCAGGCGGCTGGGGGTGATGGCGGGCGATTATGTGATGCTGAAGCGGGCGGGTGACGTTATTCCCAAGATAATCAAGCCGATCGAGGATCGGCGCGACGGTAGCGAACATCCTATCGAAATGCCAACCCACTGCCCGTCCTGCGGCACGCCGGTAGAGCACCCGGCTGGCGAGGTGATTGCCTACTGCCCAAACCCTAATTGTATCGGCCAGTTGCGCGAACTGGTCGCCCACTTCGCGGGCCGCGAGGCGTTGGACATCGAGGGGCTGGGCTGGAAACTGGCCTTCCGCCTGGTGGACGCGGGCTACATTGGCGATGTGGCCGACATCTACTATCTGAAGGAGCGCCGCACCGACCTGCTGAACATGGAGCGGCTGGGGAAAAAGAGCGTGGACGGACTGCTGACCGCAATTGAAAACAGCAAGCGTCGCCCGCTTCACCGGCTCATCTTCGGCCTGGGCATCCGCCATGTGGGGGCGGAAACGGCGGAGCTAATCGCTGACCGCTTTGGCAGCCTACGAGCGCTGGCCGCCGCCGACCTAAGTGCAGTCGCCAGCGTCAAGGGGGTGGGCGAAGTGGCGGGCGATAGCGTGGTTGCTTACTTCCACCAACCGCAACACCTGGCGATGCTGGATAGGCTAGAAGCGGCAGGCGTGAAGTTGGCCGAGAGCGAAGCGGAGCTAGCCGCTCGTCACGACTCACACGGTCCGCTCATCGGCCAGACCTTCGTGCTAACCGGCAAGCTGGAGAGCATGACCCGCCTCCAAGCAGCCACCCTGCTCAAGCAACTGGGCGCACACGTGGCCGACAGCGTGAGCAAGGCGACCACCACCCTGATCGCGGGCGCGGACGCGGGCAGCAAACTGGACAAAGCTAAATCGTTGGGGGTAAAGATAATGAGCGAGGAGGAGATGCTGGCCCTGCTGCGCGAACACGATCTGATGCCTTGACTGCAATCTACATTCTATGTTCTACAATCTGCAATCTACGATCACCTTTAGCGTGCCGGGGGTCTGGGCGTGCTGGAAGGCGAGTTCAGCATCGTCCAACGAGTAGGCTGCGCTGATCAGGGGGCGCATAGCCACTATTCCCTGCTTGAGCAGCCGTAGCGCAGGGTCGAACGGGCCGCAACGAGAGCCGACCAGGTTGATCTCCTTGACCACCAGGGGGCTGAGGTCGACGTGCGCCTTGCCCGCATAGGTACTCTTCAGCACCAACGTACCATGCGGGCGCACCATCGCCACCGCCGCGGTGAAGCCGGACGCACTGCCAGTCGCCTCCACCACGATGTCGAACTCACCAACCCCGCGTGCCTGGTTAGTCAGCAAGGTCGCAATCCCGCGCTGGCGCAATAGGTCGAGCTTATCCTCATGCCTGCCAATCACCAGCAGTTGGCAGCCGGTCAGGGTCAGCACCTGGGCGCAGAGTTGACCCAGCTTGCCGTCACCCAACACCGCCACGCGGCTAGCGGGTTGCACGTCTACCTGGGTCAGTATCTCGCAGGCGGAAGCGAGCGGCTCGCTGAACACCGCCTCGTCGTCGGTCACATTATCGGGAACCAGGTGGAGGTTGATTAGTGGCAGGGTGAGAAACTCGGCCAGGCTGCCATCATGCCCCTGGATACCCAGCACCGTGCGGTTGGCGCAGTGGCTGGGCATACCTGCAAGGCAGCGCGAACAATCGCCGCAGGCAAGGTTGATCTCGCCGACCACGCGCTGGCCCAGCAGGTGTTCGCTGCCCTCACCATCGCGCACCGCCGCGATTTCGCCCACGAACTCGTGGCCCAGCACGCCGTGCCAGCCCTTGTAGCCGCGACTGATCTCGATGTCGGTGGCGCAGATGCCAGCCAGATGCACCATTACCAGCGCCTGGTGGGGAGCGGGCTGTGGCATCGGCCAGTCACGCTCCAACCGCACCTGGCCTGCCTGATTGTAGACTAGCGCTTTCATCGTCCGCATTATCGCACAGGCTTATTGCCAGTGTCAAAGCCGCCCGCACGTTTGGGTGCGTTGCCAGCTATTGGGTAAACGTAGGGGCGGGCGGTGGCCCGCCCTGGTGAGGGAGCTAACCACCGAACAACGTGTATCACACCACAACGATCGGGCGCAGTTCATCAACATTGCAGCGTAGGTGTGGTGTAAAGGCGGATCGCGTCCGCCCTGATCGCATCGCAATATGGTGAACTGCACTCCGCATGGTTGACACTCACGGGCGGGGGAATTATAATTGCTGTTGTAATGAAACTGCAGTGAAAGGAAAAGATTATGCAAGCAAGTAAACCAATCGCCACCATCGAGACCAGCAAAGGCAACATCAAGCTGGAACTCTACCCCGCCGACGCGCCCAACACCGTCGCCAACTTCATTGAGAAGGCGAATAGCGGCGCGTATGTGGGGCGCATCTTCCACCGCGTTGAAGGCTGGGTCATCCAGGGTGGCGACCCCGACGGCAAAGGCACGGGTGGTGGCAAGATGAAGGCGGAGTATAACAAGTTGCCCTTCAACGCGGGAGCGCTGGGCATTGCCCGTGGTGGCGACCGCAACATCAACAACGCCGATCAGTTCTTCATCACCAAGAACGCTGCTTCCTCGTTGAACGGTGACTACACCAACTTCGGGCAAGTTATCGAGGGCATGGATGTTGTCGCCGCCATTCGTATTGGCGATAAGATCAACCGTGTCGTGATCGAAGGAGGAGCGGCGTGAACGCCACGATTACCACCAAAAAGGGCAAGATTGTAATCGAGCTTTACCCAGACCTTGCGCCTAATACTGTCGCCAATTTTGTAAAGAAGGCCCAGGCAGGCTTCTACGATGGGCTTAAATGGCACCGGGTCGAGGACTGGGTGGTGCAAGGTGGCGACCCCAGGGGCGACGGTGGGGGTGGCGGCACCATGCCCGCCGAGTACAACGATGGCAAGTTCACCATCGGCGCGGTAGGGGTCGCCCGCCGTGACGACAAGAGCATCAACAACGACAGCCAGTTTTTCATCACCAAGAAGGTCGCGTCCCACCTGAACGGCGACTACACCTACTTCGGCCAGGTTACTCAGGGCCAGAACGTAGTCAATATGCTGACCAGCTCCGACAAGATCCAGAGCATCAGCGTCGAGTAGCAGTTATCGTTTGTAGGGGCGAACCGTGGTTCGCCCTTTGCCCATCATGCAAAGAAAGCGCCGATGAGACACATCCGCATCACTCTGATTGAACCGCAAGCTGAGGACTTCCAGACGGTGAAACGTCTGCTGCCAGAATCACTGATCAACACTGCCGCCGCCTTGCACAAGGCGGCGGCGGGCTTTAATCGATATATTATCAAGGAGCTAACCTTTATCAACTGGCAGCCGCAGGAGCGACGCAACCCCTCGTGGTCACTACAGGTTAGTGTGGATGAGGAGCTGGTTCACCGCGATTATCGTCGCCTCAGTCACGAGCCGTTCAAGGATTGGCTGGCCGACCTCTGCGGCGGTGAAATGTCACAGGAGGCGGATATCCCCAGCGGGCATATGTACGAGTTCACCTATCCCCAGGAGGCTAGTACAGGGGGGGGCAGCGCGTATATCATCAGCCTGAATGACTGGCAGCAGCGCATGATTGACGCGGCGCGGGGTGACTATCGCGCCGCTGATTACATCCTGGCTGCCAGCCTGGCTCAGGCTGAACGCGATGCTGATGCACCGCCCGCCGCCGAAATCGTCACTGCTTTATACTAAATAGCTTTGGTGAGAGTGTAAATTGGGCTGGGGCGAACAGTTGTTCGCCCCTACCTAAATACACCATCTCCTCGGCTAACAGGTATTAGCTACCAACAACGCTTGTGCCACCATGGCGCTGCGCTTCGAACTCGTCCATTACCGCTTCGAGGATGCTGAGACCCTCGTCCAGTTCATCTTTGGTGATGACCAGGGGTGGGCAGAAGCGGATCACCGACTTGCCCGCGCCGAGCAGCAGCAGGCCGCGCTTGAAGCACTGATCCACGATCGCATCGCGCAGTTCACCCGCGTACTCCTTAGTCTGCTTGTCCTCGACTAGCTCTGCGCCAATCATCAAGCCAATGCCACGCACATTGCCGACGAACGAGTAGCGCTGCTCCCACTCCTTGATGCGCGGCATGATATATGCGCCCATTGCGGCAGCGTTGGCGATCAGTTCAGTCTCCAGCAAATCGAGAGTGGCAAGCGCAGCGGCGACGGCGAGGGGATTGCCGCCAAAGGTGTTGGCGTGCGCCCCGCTGGGCCAGGTCATCAGGTCTTCACGGGCGATTACCGCACCGAGCGGCACGCCGCTGGCGATGCCCTTTGCCAGACAGATCACGTCGGGGGTTACGCCCCAGTGTTCAATCGCAAACATCTTGCCGGTGCGGCCCATGCCGCTCTGGATCTCGTCTACCACCAGCGGGATATCGTACTTGTCAGCCAGGGCGCGTAGCGCAGGGTAGAAGGAAGACGGCGGCACCACGTAGCCACCCTCGCCTTGGATCGGCTCGATGATGAAGGCCGCCACTTCGCTGGGCGACACCTGATACTTAAACGTCACCTTCTCGATGTACTCCACGCAGGCCAGGCCACAATCAGCTTCCGCGTGATTACCACCCAGCGGGCAGCGATAGTGGTAAGGGTAGGGAACTTGCTGGATGCCCGCGAGCAGCGGCTGGAAGCCGGTGCGGTGCAGAGCCTTGCTGTTGCTGAGGGACATACTACCGTAGGTGCGGCCATGGAACGCGCCGAAGAAGCTGACCAGCACCGGCCGCCTGGTGTGCCAGCGGGCCAGCTTCATGGCCGCCTCGATGCTCTCGGTGCCGCTGTTGGTGAAGAACACCCGCTTGCTGAATGTGCCGGGGGCGTGACCGATGAGGCGCTCGGCCAGTTCGACCGGCTGGGCCATATAGAAGTCGGTACCCGCCATGTGGATGAACTTCTCCGCCTGCTGCTGAATCGCCTTCACAATCGCGGGGTGGGTATGGCCGGTGGCAAGCACCGCCACCCCGGCGGTGAAGTCGAGGTAGCGGTCGCCGTCAATGTCCCACACCTCGCTGCCCTTGCCGTGATCCATCACGAAAGGGTAGCTGCGAGTGTAACTGGGCGAGATAACCGCATCGTCGCGGCCCACCCAGTGCAGCGCTTGCGCCCCTGGGCGGGCGGGCAATACGGGAAAGCCGTCGCGGGTCTCCTCTACATCTACTGCAGCAACGGGATATGGCAACGGCGCGGGCATCTCGAACAGGTCGGGGGCGGCGACATCCTCATCGCTCATCAGCGCCAGTTCCTTGATCGGGCTGTTATCTACAGGCGCGACTTCCTCGTCGCGGAGGGGAAGCTCTTTTAGCAGGTTCACAGGCACAACTCCTTTTTCTAGCGCAAGGGCGCGATTGGGATTTGACGGCACAGCAGCAGTGATGTATATTATGCACGGGGCCAGAGCAGCGCTACCCAACGTCCCTACAAAACAGCGCGGGCGCACCATTGCGTGCAGAGACTATTCTAGCACAGAAGCTCGTCAGTTGGCAAGGGGTTGGGCGAAGATTTTGCCCAAATATGGCAACTGGCCGCAAATCATTAGCCTTGAGCTAGCAGTAGCCGAATGTTCTTCGGCAAATAGTTGTCTACATAATGGATGCCCTGGCATTTTGCCGAAAGATTTACATTACGTACAAAGGTGGGGGTTCAATCAATGGTAATCGGCGCGTGCAAGGTAACGCTGGCAATCCCGATGGCCGAGTCGCTGAAGGACAAGCGTACCGTGGTCAAGGGGCTGCTGGCGCGGGTACAGCAGCAGTTTGGCATCAGCGTAGCGGAGGTTGAGGACAACGATGTAATCAACCACGCAGTGCTGGGCTTCGCGGTGGTCAGCAACAGCAGCGCCCACGCCAACGCGGTGCTGGACAAGGTGGTGGACTTTATCGAGCGCCATCAGGACAGCGCCGAATTGCTTGACGATAATATTGAGATATTGCGTGTTTTCTTAGGATAATGATGCCATGAACAGCAGAACTTCCATAGGCAGTTCATCAACAAGCCAGGTATACATCATCATCATCGGACGGCTGGTGCTAATTGCGTCTGCCGTGATTCCTTTCATCGCCGTATATAGCAGTCTGAGCAATTACACCGACCGGCAGCTCTTTCAGCTAATCTACTGGCTGATGGGGCTAGGGGCGGCGCTGACCATACTGTTCGTCGGCCTGATACGCACCCGTTGGTCGTACTGGGGCATCTACCTGTCAATTATCTATGATAGCGCTGTGATTATGCTGGCCGCTCATGTCCTCGGCAGCGTGGTCGGCCCCTATCCGCTACTACTCGGTACTGTGATGGTGGCAGCAGGTACGCAGTTGCGCTCTCATCCCCTAGCCTTTCTCATGCTGGGCCTGTACATCACCGCGCTCTATGTAGGCATCTCGCTAATAGAGTTCACTGGTATGAAAACGCCAAACCCAGGCATGGGTAATATGCCCATGGATATGAGCGCCGTTCACGTCAGTGACGATAGTTGGCACTACTGGATCCCGCTGATATACGCAGTCGCGCTTGCCCAAATCGGCGCGGTGCTATGGGCAAGCAATGCGCGATTGAACCATCTGTTTAACCGCAACCAGCAGCAGTCGCTGGAACTGGCGGCGGCTAATGCGGCGTTGACCCGTAGCAGCGCGGAGCAGAATCGCCTCGCCAGCCAGTTGCAGGCAGCAGCGGTGGACCTATCCGAAGGCGCTTATGCCCAGGCCAGTTCGGCTAGCCAGCAGGCCGCCGCGATTATGGAAGTGAGCGCCACGGTCGAGCAGCTTAACCAGACCGCGCAGCAGATTGCCGAAGCCGCCGCCGCAGTGGCCCGCGCCGCCGAGCAGACTATGACTAGCGCGACGCTAGGGCAGGATGCGGTACGTGACAGCATTATCGGCATGGCCCTAATCAAGCAGCGGGTCAGCGACATTACCGGGCGTATCCTGGCCCTGTCGGAGCGTAGCCAGCGCATCAGTGAGATTGTTGATATTATCAACAACATTGCGGGCGAGACCCACCTGTTGGCCCTGAATGCGGCCATCGAGTCCGCAGGCGCGGGCGAGGATGGGCAACGCTTCGCGGTGGTCGCCGCCGAGGTGAAGAAGCTGTCGCAGCGGGTAGTGCTGGCAGTACGCGATGTGCGTCAGGTAATCCAAGAGTTGCAGGCATCTACCAACGCAGCTGTGATGGCGACCGAGGATGGCATGAAGGAAACGGATAAAGGGGTGAATCTGGCGCACACCTCTGGCGATGCCAACGAAGATATTATCCAGATGGTGGGGCGTACCACCCAGCTTGCTTCGGCGATCAGCCTCGCCACCCAGCAGCAGCATACCGCCAGCGAACAGGTCAACTACACTATCCGCGATGTAGCGGAGTTGAGCCACACGGCGATGGAGATCAGCCAGCGGGCCTCCGCCGCTGCCGTGCAGGTGCGGGTTATCGCCAGCCAGCTAGCCGGCCACGACACTGCGCCCTCGTCCAACGGTAACAGCGATGGCACCCACGACGGCGTAACCCCCATCCCCGCACTTGAACCTAACTCATCCACGTAAGCCACCTTGCGTATCAGGCAACCCACTGCCACGTTATAATAATACAATTACATTTTACCCTCTACATTCTACATTCTATATTCGGCAATGGGAGCAGGCAAATGAAGCGAAGCATAATTGGTATGGCGTTGCTGCTGGTGATCAGTGTCGCTCTCGGCGGGTGCGATTTGCAGCAGACCGCGCAGCAGGCGGGTGATGCGGCATCGCAAGTCGCTAGCCAGGTGGGCAGCGCGATGGAGCAGGGAACATGGAAGGCGAAGCTAGTCGGCCTGAGCGCGGCGCTGACCGCAGTAGACGGTGCGCTGCAGGCGAAAAATGCCGACCTCAGCGCCAAAGCGATTAACACCTGGGACAGCGCGGGCTGGTCCAACATAAAAGGCGACGTGCAGGCCAAGTCCACTGCTGCCTACAACAGCATTCAGGTGGCGCTCGGTAGCGTCAAGGACGATATCGCGGGAGGCAAACTCAGCGAGGCGCAAATGGCAGTTAGCACGCTGCGTAAGGCGCTCGACGATTTTGCCAATACACAATAGCAGTGCTGAGGGCTGGATGCTGAGGGCTGAGTTAAGTTGTGGGGCGCACTGCGGTGCGCTCTTTTTTTGGCCTGTAACCTGCCAAACCTTATTTGGACTACTGATGTATAATAGTCATGATGGAACAAAGTTGGCGCTGAGGTCGTTGCTTATATAGAGGTGGAGGCGATCAACTACGCGCGATGTAGCCCGCCTCATGTCCGCATCATCTGACGCATCACCTTCCTCCGATCTCGAAAGGATGGGTAAAATGCCGAACCCCAACCCGCTCCGCTATCTCGCGCTTGCGATAATAGCCGTAGCCCTGCTCGTCACATTCGCGCTCACTGGCAGCGCAAACACTGCGCCTGTTGCAGCCAACGGGGTTCAATTCGGTGAGCCTACCGCAACCCCTTGCCCCAACCTGTTCTTGGACATTAGCGGCGATACCTTCTACACTGCCATCAACACCCTCTATTGCAGAGGGCTGATCAGCGGCACCGACACAACCCACTTCAGCCCGACGGATATATCCACCCGCGCTCAGTTCGCCCGCATTGCGGTCAAGGCGCTCGACATTACTGCCACCACACCGACTACTCCCACCTTTAGCGATGTGCCAGCCAATTACTTCGCCTACGTCGAGATCGAGAGCGGGGTAGCCGCCGGTATCCTCAGCGGTTACACCCAGGCGCAGTGCCAGGCGGCCTTTACTAACTATCCTTGCTATCTGCCCAACAACCCGATCACCCGCGCCGAGCTTACCAAGCTGGTAGTCAAGGCCGACCAGTTGCCGCGCCAGCATCCCCAGCAGCAGACTTTCAGCGACGTGCCAACCGATTACTTCGCCTATCATTATATTGAGATTGCCTACGTCAACCACATCATCACCGGCACCGACGCAACCCACTTCGCCCCTGCCCTGCCCATTCGCCGCGACGAAATGGCGGGCATTGTCTACGCGGCGTTCAACACGCTGGAGCAGAACCGCCAACTCAACATGGGCGCACCTGAACCGTACCTCGGCGTGGGCAGCGCCCTGGCGGTGCAACGCAGTGGCGACCCAAGTATGCGGATGCAGGGCTTCTGGCTCAGTCTACAGTCGCCCGGCACACCCAAGGAGAATGGCGACCCCTTTACCGCCAAGTGGGATGACACGAGTGGCGGCTGCAACTGCTGGCTACCCGGCGGGCCGTTCCAGCCCGACCATAGTAACGCTGGCTACGATTTCGGCTTTTATATGCCTGACGGCACCAGTGGCAATCTGCAAATCTACGATGCTGCTTACCAACCCAAGCCTGGTTATTACAGCCAAGCGGGAGGGCAAATCAATCCTCACTTTGACTCTGACACTCACTGCGGCGATCCCAGCATCCACGCGCCAAGTCCTTGTCCAGCCAGCCAGCCTGACTTCAACAATCTCGCTACCCGCTGGTGCGCGATAAACAATGTGGAAACCAGCGATAACGAACCAGGGACGAACCAGTGCAACACCCAGACGCAGAATGCCACCACCATATATACGCTCTACTACCCGGATAGCACCCCCTGGTACTTCGCCGATGATATTTCCGCCACTACCTGGACTGTTCCCGCCGTGCCACTAACCGGCACCAACGATGGGGTGAACATCATGCCTGCCTTCGCCTATAGCCAAACCTGGACCAACTTCAATAATACCGCAGGCGGCTATCACCTCAACCCATACAATGGCAACCACCAGTGGCGGCTCAACGTCAACGTGCCACCCGATAACGACCACTCCACCCAGGGTGTGATCGCGCAGAACAACTTCGGCGTGCGGGTGAAGACAAACAACGCTGGGGTTGAGGAATACGCGCTGCACCAGATACCAGTGCTGAATAACATCAATGCAGGTGTCAGCAACTTCTACCTTGCCGCCATCCCGTCGTGGGATGCAGGCAAGACGCTGGTGGTCAGCCTGTTCGATATTGGCGATGCAAGTGGTACCAACTATATCCAACTACTCTCCCCAGCGGACGTGCATCATTCCAACCCCTATCCGGTTAGCTTTGATGCCTACGTTCACGACAAGTACAACCCGCCCAGCCCCGATATTGTTTACTTGAACATCGGCCAATTCGACACCACCCGCCCAGCCTATGACACCAACGATAAGTGGGCAGATCTGGTCTACAACATTCCCAATGATGGCAGCTTCCAAGGGGGCTATTTCCAGATAGCATACGTCTTCCAGGGTCAGAGTATGGATCGTACCACCTGGCGGGTGTCGATCCGATAGACACAGGAGGTGGACAATGCGGTATGACACCCAGGCGAACGATTGCGGTGGCGATAGTCGTCGTGCTGTTAGTGGTGGTCAGCTTTCTGATCGTCAACCTGCCCGCTGGTAATTGCCCCACCACTAGCAACCGCCGCCGTGCCGCAGCCATGTGGCCCTGCTGGTGCGCCACAGGGCGGCAGTGGCTGGCCCACCGCGACGGCAGATCGCTTGCTCGACTGGGTCGGAGAGTATATTCGCGCCAGCTTATCCTCCCAATGTAAGCAACTTTACACCACAAGTGTAAAGCAAGCAACACTGTGGGCGCTGCAAGTCTGGTATTATATCTTTGTCAGACAGAAACAACTCAGCCACAACGCACCACTGACCACCAATTTAAGACAAACCTACCTCTCCTACTCTCCTCTTCCTCGCAAACAGGCCAGCTCTTATGCTCCGCAAGGCATATTAGCTGGCCCGTTTGTTATGAATGCGGCAACGTCATCTACAATTCCCGTGAGATCACCTCTCACATAGTGATATGTACCCTACAACGTGTCGGATGATCCGACACTAGCGCACAATTCGCATTGACGCAGGGGTTGGCATTATGCTATAGTTAAGACCACAAAGGACAAAACGGAGGGCAATTAGTTATGATATTCGCGCTCGTCAACCAGAAGGGCGGGGTAGGCAAGACAACCAGCACGGTCAACCTTGGCGGTGGCCTCCATCGCATGGGCCATAAGGTGCTGATCATGGAGGTAGACCCGCAGAGTCATGTCGCTAAATGGTTCGGCTTCAGAAACCCTCAGCATGGCACAATTTACGACGTTATGGATGCCCAACTCAAAGCGGGCAATACTGGTGGAGAGGCGATGCCGCTGGCGAATGTGCTGGTGGAGACCAGCGAGGGGCTTTGGCTGGCTCCTGGCAGCCGCGACCTGGCCGGGCTTGAGGGCGATCTGCGTAACGACTCGATCAACGGACAATTCATTCTTTCCGAAGTGCTAGCTCCCTATGCTAGTGAGTTCGACATTATCTTGATTGACTGTGGTCCTACCCTCAACCTACTTACTATCAACGCGCTCGTCGCCGCCGACTTTGTCGCCATTCCGGTCAAGATGTCGGAACTTGATATGGATGGGGTTGGCGAGGTGCTTAAGACGGTGAGCAAGGTCAAAGCCAAGCTGAACCCCGCACTAGAGGTGGCGGGGATATTCCCTACCTTTACCGACAACACTCGCTATGGCGACGAGGTTGAGAAAGCCGCAGCGGAGCAGAGCGCGATCAAGGAGCATATGATGCAGAGCTTCATCCCTGACCGAGTGGTATACCGCGAGGCAGTCGGGGTCAAGGTAAGCATCTTCGGCATGGGCCGCAACAAGGCGGTGCGTGAAGCGGCAGATTATTACCTCGACCTTGCCGCCGAACTGCTCTGGCGCACTGGCCGGTTTAGCAAGGCTGAGATAGCCAGGATGGTAAAGGCCGCACGCATCAATGCGCCAACCAGTAACGACGCGGCGGAGGTGGCATATGCCAGGTCGTAAGCGAAGCAACGTCCTCGATTGGATGAGCGAAGAAGAGGAGATCAGCAGCGAGGAGGTTTCGGCCAACGACCGGCTCTTTGAGGTGGTTGGACCAACGCCGGTGCAGGTGCGCCATATCGAAATCGGCAAGATCATGCTCGACCCGCACAATCCCCGCTCAGGTGAGCTGCCTGACGTTGACCGGCTGGCCGCCTCGGTGCGCGAACGAATTCGGCGGGGCAAACCCGGCCTGATCCAGCCCATCGGCCTGATTGATAACAAGGATGGCTCCTTCACGGTCAGGGTAGGCAACCGCCGATTGGCCGCCTATCAGCAGCTTCATCAGCAATACCCTGATCACTCCATGTATCAGCGGATCGCGGCGATGGTAATCCAGCATGGCGACGGCTCCGAGGAGGCGCTTGCCTCCAACACCCAGATGGTGCCGCTCTCTTATGAGGATCGCGCCAGGCAGTTCGTCTACCTACACGATCAGTTGGGTTATACCGATCAGGAGATCGCTGACCTATACGGGCTGGAGAGCCGCACCTATGTCAACCAACAGCGTCATGCCCTACCCGATTACCAGGCGGGGCTACGGCCATTTGAAGCCACCCATAAGCGAAGAGTGTCGGATCATCCGACAGTGCGCCGCCCCGCCGATGGCTGGCGCTGGGCGGTCACTGCCCACACCAAGATCAGCGGGGCGGTGCAGCAGGTGAAGGCGGGCAAGGCTGATCACGATGAAGCGGTCAGGCGGTTGCGCGAGATCCGCGATGCCGCGACTAGCGGGCTGGCCGAGTTGGGCGAAAGCATAGACCAGGCTTGAGCAGGCGGGAGACAGTGAAGGCTTACGCAGCAATGTGAGCCGTCAACCAACCATTCATATGACACGAGGGGTTGGGTCAGATGAACGACGAAACGAACCGCGACTAAGCGGCGAGGTACGGCTTGCCAATACGGGGCAGTATGGTCATAATGACCATACTGCCCCAGTGGAGGGGAAATGATTAGCGAACCTACAGATGGAACGCAGCTGGAACGAGTAGTGGACTTCTACGGTGATAACATTCCCGTTGCACAGGTTGGCGCGGAGGAATTGTTCGTTCCCCTCAAGCCGCTGGCAGAGTTCCTCGGCCTAGACTACTCTAGCCAACACCGCCGCGTTCGTAGTGATAGCGAAATGGCGGACTTCTGCCGCCTGGTACGAATGAGGGTTCAGGCTAGCGGGCAACGGCAGGAGATGTTCTGCCTACCTCTCAAGCTGATACCGGCCTGGCTCTTTGGCATCACCACCTCAAAGGTGAAGCCAGAATTGCGCGACCGGCTGCGGCTCTACCGCCGTGAAGTCTTTGAGGTGTTGTGGAATGCGTTCAAAGGCGAGATCCTGCCCGCTGCGCCGCCCGCCACTGACCTCACCCCAGCGGAGCAGATCTTGCAGCAGGTGGAAGCGATGTATAAGCTGGCCCAGCAGCAGGTGGAGCTTGAGCGGCAGTACCGAGTAATGGCCGACTATATGCGCGGTCATGTGCAGCGCACCAACAGCCGCCTGGGCGAGCACGAGCAGCGCCTGATCACGATCGAACTCCGCCTCGACCCCGAAGCCGACATCACCGACGAGCAGGCTGCGGAGCTAGCCCTGGCGGTCAAGAACGTGGCCTACGCGATGGAGGAACATGGCATTAGCGGCGGTTATGGTAAGGTCTACAGCGAACTCTACCGCCGCTTTAGGATCTCGAGCTACAAGAACCTCAAACGCGCCCGCTATGATGAGGCGATTAAGTGGCTGTCCGAACGTTACGAAGCGATAACCAGGCGTGGTAGCGAGGGGGAAGGTGATGCTTGAAACAATTACCAGCGCGCATCTCTCCCCCGCCGACGTAGTGCGCTTTGCACGACTAGGTGAGGGCGAGACGGTTGCCTTCAGGGGTGATGCGGACGACGCGGAGCTTGCACGCACCATGGCCGCGATGGCTAACTCGCGGGGCGGGGTCATTCTCGTGGGCGTAACCCAGAGCGGCGAGATTAGAGGGGTTACTGACCCACCCTCAGCCAGCGCCAGCCTCGCGCTTGCCTGCCGCGCCACTCGGCCAGTGCTTTCAGAGAAAGTGCAGTTCTATCCAGTTGCAGTCGAGCGCCACGTGGTGCTGGTCATCGAGGTGGGGGAGGAAGACGAAGCGGTTTACTCATACGCAGGCAGCTTCCTGCGTCGCCAGGGGCGGGTGGACGTGGCCCTGGGTGATGTCGAGCTGGCGGAGATGCGGCTGCGGCGGCGGGGACGGGGCTTTGACCAGCGGGTAGTGACCGAACTCTCCAACCGCGACCTCGATGCAGCCGAGGTGATGCAGCTACTCAGCGGGCGTATGTTGCTAGGCGGCACCCTGGGCGAGGACGCAGGAGCCGATGCCCCGGTCTACCCCAGCGCACAGGCAACCGAGCTGCTGCTCGCGATGGGAGTGCTGCGCGAGGAGGGTGGCAGGCAAGCCCCTACCGTCGCCGGATTGCTGGCGGTGGGCAGGAACCCGCAGGCCGCGATTTCTGAGGCCACCGTGCAGTGCGCCCGTTTTCGCGGGGTGGGTGCGGATGAGTTCCTCGATCGCGTAGAGATTAGTGGTAACATTCCCCAGCAACTACGCCAGGCGCTGGTGTTCGTCAGGCGCAACACCGCGTTGGCGGCGCGTATCGGTGGGCTGGAGCGCGAGGATGTGCCGGAGTACCCGACCATTGCCGTGCGCGAAGCGATCGTCAACGCCCTGCTTCACCGCGATTACTCGCGTACCGCCAAAACCAACATCAACATCTTCGACAATCGCCTGGAAGTGATCAGCCCAGGTGGACTGCTCCCCACCCTCTCGATCAACGAACTGGATGGCACCCACGAGCCGCGCAATCGCGCGTTGGGCGCGCTGCTGCTCTGGCTGCGAGTGGCGGAAAGCTGGGGAACGGGCATCAGGCGGATGCGTGAGGCGATGCGCGGCGCGGGTCTGCCTGAGCCGGTGTTGCAGAGCAGCGAGGGCTGGTTCAGGGTCATGCTGTATGGCAGAGGGGCGACCACCTCCACTCCCACGCTTGTTTCCAGCGCCCGCTTCAGCGAAATGAGCAGTGGGCCGGAAGCCTGGCGCGGGCTGAACGAACGTCAGCTCGACCTGATGCACAGCCTGACCAGGCTGGGCAGCGGGAGCATCACCACCAGGGAATACACCAGCCGCTATAGTATCTCCGAACCACAGGCGCTTAGGGACATCAACCAGTTGCTCAGGATGGGGCTGCTGGAGCGGCGCGGTGGCTCGAAGCGTACTTTCTACGTGCTGCGTGCCGCGCTAACCGCAGATTAGATTCATTACTGATGCTTATCTGATGGGAATCTGAAGCAAATGAAGGGAATGGGTGGCGAATCTCCAAGATTCGCCACCCATTCTTTGGCTGAAGGGAAATGATGGGCAAGTGAAGCTCATTTGGAAGGCAAAGAGGAAGGGCAAGAAGGGCAAAAAGTATTGTAATATTCGGTGAGTCCCGCTATTATAGGGACATTACAATGCGAGGAGGTACAATGCAGCCCAGCTAACCACGCCTACTATGCTGTAGGCTAACGCCCTTACCGTCGGGGCTAAATGATGGCTGATACAAATAGAAAACCCACTGCTCCCGTCGCCAAACAGTGCCAGTGGGTTTCGAGGATAACCAGAGGCCCCTTGTGGAGGCACCTAGTTATGGTCTTGCTCTTTTCTTGAGAGCATTATATCATAGCATGAATCCGCTGTCAAGGGGTTAGGTAAGGTATTGCCCAAAATTGGGCATGGAAAGGGCCTTTCCCATGCTTACATACAATGCTCGACCGGGTGAGAGCGGTCAGCAGCTTGCCGAATGCTCGGCACCGTTGGGTACGCATATCCCAGCGGAGCGAGACATCCATGCCTCGTCGGGCTGGCTGTGGCAGGAGCGCAGCACGCTGCAGCGCATTAGCCAATCGTTCAGCGGGGCGCGCTTGCTCACCGCCCGCTCCATCTACCTTGCGCTAACTGAGTGTGCTTCGCAGCAGCGCACTCCTGGGCGCGCTCATAGCTCCTGCGCCTACCTGGGCAGTCTGGCGGGCTGCAGCGAACGCAGCGCCCGCCGCTACCTGCACGAGTTCACCACGCTCGGCCTCATCGAAGTTGTGCCGGGGGTACACCGCGCCAACACCTACATCCTGCTCATGGAAACCGCCCTGCGGCAAAACCTGGCGCAAGCGGTAATGCCGCTAGCAGATGGCGATGGCAAGAGCGTAGCTCCCGATGCCAGGCGAACCAGCAAACCAGCGCGGGCGTTGGCTCCCGCTAACATCGCCGCGAAGCGCAGGGCTGCCAGCGGTGACCCTCCTGCGCCAGCCGTCAGTGCGCCCGACACTGGGGATGGCAAGGGCGATGCTGGCCGCACCCTGCCGGTGAGCGCTGACAGGTATGACCGCCCTGACCAGGCGAGGGGTGACATCCCTGACAGTCAAGATCTAACAAACGAGTCTAACAAACCGAAGAATCAAACAAACAGGGCTGGTGGTGACATCGATGCCGCTGATAATGTTCGTGAAGCGGGGGTCTCCCTCGACCAGCAGAGTAGCGACACGAATAGCAAGCGACTTATCCCCTCGGACGAGCAGCGGGCGGCGATCTGCTCACTGACTGGCATTGGCGTGCGCCGTGTGCTAGCCGAGGAACTGGCCGCAAGCCATGATGCAATCACCATTCGTGCCTGGGTGTGCTACGCGCTCAAGGCGGCTGGCCTGAAGAGCAAGGCCGGGTTTGTGCTTTCGCGGCTGCGGGCGGGCGAACAACCGCCATTTATTTCTGGTAGTAGTAGCGCCCCTATGTCCATAAATGACCAGCAGCCCGCAAGGGGGCAGCTAGAGGCACCTGCCGCCCAGCAGTTGGAAGAAGAAATGCCGCAGCCAGAGACTATCATCGCCCCGCCACCTACCGGTGGGGAGCAGGCCATCTGGCAAGTCGCACGGGAGGAGCTACTGGCTGAAGCCAGCAGTGGCGCAAAGTTGTGGCTACAGCATATGCGGCTCATCAGCGTGGCTGCCAACCGCCTGGTACTCTCCTCACCGCCGGTGGGGGGGGCAGCCACCGCTAATCTCTACACCGAACGTATCGTCGCACTGCTTGGGGAGGTGCTGGGCTATCCCGTGCAAGTGAAGTTCCAGAGCGGCTGGTGAGCAAGAGAAAACGTTGCGGCCGCAGCTTTTGGTAAGTTATCTGGTAAGGTTTCCCTCATTCTGCACCAGATGTCTACCCAAAAGTACCATGTTACTGGTAAGCCAATCGGTAAGGTTGATGCTGTACAATTACAGCACCAGGCTGCTCCCGGCACAACCAGCGATCACTAACCCACTAGCTGGAGAGGATTCACTCGGTCTGATCAGAGAATGGGGATGGGGCAAACCACAGCGATGCTAACAATTAACGACCAGAAAATACCCGAACTTTCCGAAGGTGTAGCTGATGAACACGCCAGTGGCTACCCGCAGATTCCCGACACCAGTTGGTGGGAGGGAGAGCCGGACGCTGCGCTAGTGGTGGGAGAGCGTCGCTATCGACCGTCCACCGCAGGCGCTTGCCTTACCCTGGCCGCAGTGTATCGTTGGGATGGTCACCCCTGCTACTGGTTGGCCGTAACACGAGGCAGCATCGTCGAATGGGAGGTGGGCGGCGAGCGAGTGATCGAGGAACTGCTTATCCCCGCCGTGCAGGGTAAACTGCTCGGTGAGGCGGGAGTTGCGGTCGGCAGGCTGACCGCACCGCTAACTTCAGCACATCGGCTCAAGCCCAAGCTCAAGCGCGAGGCGGCTAACCTGGCACGGCAAGATGCCGCTTATCTAGCGAACCTGCTCAATATCTACCAGCAGCATGAGGGCATCGACGAGCTACATCTAGCAACTCGGCTGGGCTGCAGCCGTGGCGCGCTTGATGATATTTTCCTCTGTCTGCGCCCCGAAGCAAACGAACAGGACGGTTCGGCCTTCAGTCGCTACGTGAGGTTGGTTGCCAGTGTAGCCGGAGTACCCGCCCATCTGCTCGGCGCAACCCTACGCAGCGCGCTGTACATCGAGCGCAAGGCGGATAGCGGCAACGCTTCGCCCAGGCCAGATGAAGCGCAGTAATACCCTCCCTTCCAGTAATCACCCCTTCTCTCTGATAGTAAGGGTTTGAGTCATGATCTTGCAGAGCAAGCGTTCAGTAGGGGCGAACCGTTGTTCGCCCTGGTTGGGGATGCAAAAACGTGACGCGCACCTGATATTACCCACCTCTTGCCCATTCTGCTATAATACGGGCGACCTATTTGCACGTTGGAGGTGGATGCTATTCAAAATGTGAGTGAAAACGAGCCTGCCACAGCAGTTACTCGCCCTGACCAGCCTGTGCTACGCGACCCCTCTGCCGAGGGTAGCATTGCTAGCCCGCAGCTGCCTGCCAGTGGCACAGTCGTCTTTCTGTTCACCGCAATCGAGGGCGTGGCGCGTCTCTGGGAGCGCCAGCCCCAGGCGATGGCGGTGGCGCTGGACCGCTATGATGCGCTGATGCGTCCGGTGTTGGCGGCACACCACGGCTACGTCTTCCAGACCATCGGCGATGCCCTCTGTGTCGCCTTTACGCACGCTGAGGACGCGCTGGCGGCCGCGCTGGCGGCGCAAAGGGCCATTCGGGCTGCAAGCTGGGACGAGCCGATTGGCGAGATCAGGGTCAAGATGGCGCTGCACGTCGGCGAGGCCGAAGCTCGTAGCGAGGACTACTTCGCGCCGCATACGCTCAATCGCCTGTCGCGCATCCTTACAGTGACGCACGGTGGGCAGATCTTGCTCTCCTCCGCCACCCGCCAACTGCTACCCGTGCAGTTGTCTGCCGCAACCGGGTTGCGCGACCTCGGTGAGCGTCGCCTGCGCGACATTAGCGAACTGGAACACCTCTACCAGGCGGTTGCCCCTGACCTGCCCAACCACTTCCCACCCCTCGATACCCTCGACCGCCGCCCCAGCAACCTGCCCGCCCAGCCTAACCTCCTTATAGGGCGAGGCAAGGAGCTGGCCGAGGTTGGCAGCTTGCTCCGCCGCGACGATGTTCGCCTTGTCACCCTCAGCGGGCCGGGCGGCACGGGCAAGACGCGGCTGGCCTTGCAGGCCGCTAGCGTGATGCTCGACGAGTTCGCCGCTGGGGTCTACTTCGTGCCACTCGCGGCGGTAAGCGACCCCGCGCTGGTTACCGATGCGATCGCCTCCACGCTCAACCTCCGCGAGGCGGGCGGCAAGTCGCTGCTGGACACCCTGATCAGTGCGCTCGCCGATCAGCAGATGCTGCTGGTGCTGGACAACTTCGAGCAGTTGATTGTTGCCGCCCCCCTGATCAGCCAACTGCTGGCCGCTACCACCCGCCTCAAGCTGCTAATCACCAGCCGCGAGCCACTGCACCTCGCCGCAGAACGCGAATACGCGGTGATGCCGCTGGCCCTGCCCGATTTGAAGCTACTGCCCGCCCCTGATGAACTGGAAGAGTACGAGGCGGTCGCCCTGTTCCTCGCCAGAGCGAGGGCGGTCAAGTTCGATTTCCAGATTTCGCCGCACAACGCCGCCGCAGTGGCGGAGATCTGCACGCGGCTGGATGGCCTGCCGCTGGCAATCGAACTGGCCGCCGCCCGCGTGGGTACGCTCGACCCCCCCGCGATGCTGGCGCGGTTGAGTAGCCGCCTGGCGCTGCTGGTACGGGGGATGCGCGACCTGCCCGCCCGCCAGCAGACCCTGCGCGGCGCAATTGATTGGAGCTACTCGCTGCTCACCAGCGACGAGCAGCGCCTGTTCCAACGCCTGGCCGGGTTCGTCGGTGGCTGGACGCTGGAGGCGGCGGAGCAGGTCTGCAACCCCGACGGCGATCTGGACGTGCGGCATCGGCTCACCCAACTGATGTACAAGAGCCTGGTGCGCCAATCAATATCCCCTCACTCATCTGAATCCCCTCCCCCAGCGGGAGAGGGTCAATCCGTAACCCCTCCCCCCTCGGAGGATGGACAATCCGTAACCCCTCCCCCAGCGGGAGAGGGTCAATCCATTTTCCCCTCCCCCATTTTGGGAGAGGGTTGGGGTGGGGGCGTGCGCTTCGCCATGCTGGAGACCATCCGCGAGTACGCCCTCGACAAGCTGTCCGCCAGCGGTGAGCAGGAAGCGTTGCGCTCCGCCCACGCCCGCTATTACCTGGCCCTGGCCGAGAGCGCCGAGCCGGAGCTAGGCGGCGCGAAGCAGGCCGAGTGGCTGACCCGCCTGGAGCAGGAGCATGACAACCTGCGCGCCGCCATTGCCTTCGGCCTCGACTATGACCCGGTGCTGGCGGTGCGCCTTGCCGGGGCGTTGGGTCGCTTCTGGCAGATACACGGTCATCTCAGCGAAGGGCGCAATATTCTTGCTGCTGCTCTGCGCCAAGGCGAGTCAACTGACCCGAAATATAGGGCCAAAGCACTTGACGGTGCTGGTGTCCTCGCGTTCTCACAAAGCGACTATGTTGCTGCCCGCCACCTCTATGAGCAAGCACTGTATCTGCGGAGACAACTGGCAGACAAACGTGGCATTGCTGCCTCACTTAACAATCTTGGCAATGTTGCTTCTGAGCAAGGGGAGTATGTCGCTGCTAGTGAGTTTTATACAGAAAGCCTAACCTTCGCCCGCGAGATGGGTGAGCATAGTGCTATCGCTAGAACTCTCAATAATCTAGGCTTGATTGCTCATCTCCAAGGTGACTATCATAACGCCGAGATGCTTTATAAAGAGAGCCTGGACATAAAAAAGGGTTTGGAGAACAAGCTAGGCATTGCCCAGACAGCTCTCAGTCTAGGCTTGATTGCCATACACCTCGGTGACTATGAGCAAGCTCGGCAGTTCTACGAAGAAACCCTGTCCCTCTCCAAACAGTTGGAGAACAAAGTGGGTATTGCCAATGCCCTTGATGGCCTAGGGCTGGTAGCCTACTGTCAAGGTAATTATGAGGTAGCCGAGCAGCTATATACTCAAGTACAAACCCTCAGTAAGGAGTTGGGATACGAAATCTGTCAAGCTTACTCTCTCCTGCTACTTGGCGCTATCGCCAGGATGAAAGGCAATTACTTTGTGGCGCAGGCACTTGTAAAAGATAGCTTGACTCTGTTCTGGAAGCTGCAAGACCATGGAGGTATAGTTGGCGCACTGGTCAGTCTGGGAATCGCAGAAGGCTTTGCGGGTAATGAGCAGATCGCGTTGCATGGAGTTCGGCTTCTAAGCAGTGGGCCAGCCTTGAGTAAGTTCTTCCACTGGTTGCCAGTCGAGCGCACCGAGTACGACCGCATTATACAAATATGCCGCACCCTGCTCGAACCTGCCATTTTTGAGCAGGCGTGGCGCGAGGGTGCGGCAATGAGCATGGCCGAGGCGGTGGAGTACGCCCTGGATATTCGTTAATTGCTACTGGTTGGTGCTGAAGGTATAGGTAACACTTGCGTTGACATCACCGCTGGCGCTAATTCCGATGGCGTACCCGCTGGGTACAGTATCGGTATAGCTGTTGCTCTTACCTTCAACGCTGTTCCAGATCATGGTTAGCGTTTGTGATGTGCCATCCAGCTGGTATGTGACTGTGCCGCTGGCACTACCACCACCTGCGGGCGACTCCGTACCCCAATGGTGAGGAGAAACCTGCATCGCTCCAACATTGTTATGTAGCGACTGCCCAGATGGCAGCCAGGCGACCAGCCAGCCCCAGGGGTCGGCGATGCCGATGCCACCACCACCACTACCAGTGCTAACGGTTGCGGGCGGGGCCGTGATCCACGAGCCATTGGTGCTGTAGCTCTGTCGGGTGAGGCTGGTGCTGGTGTTGTTGGTGAAGTATTAAACAAGAACACGCATTATGTTGACAAACATAGCCAGATATGTTATAATATCTACATGAAACTCAGTCAATATGCCAAGAAACAGGGTATCAGTTATAAGACAGCGTGGCGTATGTGGCAACGCGGCGAACTAA
>JANXYP010000098.1 GCA_025355955.1 Chloroflexota bacterium | reverse complement strand
TGATGCTCGAAGTAGACCTTTTCGCCGGGGCCGAGGTAGACTTCCACCTGCGGCACATACTCGCCCTCGATGCGAAACAAGGCGTTGCCCACGCTCGTCTCGATGCGCCGCCCATCGTTGCTCCCTGGCGCACCCCCGCTGATGCTCCATCCGGCATCCTGATGCTTGTGCCACTGGTACTCAAACTGGTCGGAGCCGCCTTGCCCCGGCTTAGGATAATCCGGTCCTGGATTGTTCATCGTTGCCTCCATAAACACGATGGGGGCGCGAGTTCGTCGCGCCCTACGGATAGATGGGCGCGATAAATCCACGCCCCTACGGATAATACACAAGGTGTGCATCACGAACTTGCATACCCGACCAGGGCGAACAACGGTTCGCCCCTACCTAACGGGCGCCCTGTAACAACGTAACACACACCATAATACACGCTCCGCGTAGCGAGTTGGGGTTATGGTCTACGCTCTACCTTCTACCTTCCGCCTTCTACATCAGCCCGGGGATGTTCATCCCGCCCGCGACAGGAGCCATGATCTCCTCGGTCAGGGCGGCGAGCTTCTCGTTGGCATCGTTGAAGGCGACCACGATCAGGTCTTCGAGGGTGGCGACATCGGCAGGGTCTACCGCTTCCGGCGAAATCTTGATTGATTGCAGGTCGTGGTCACCGCTCAATACCAGCGTAACCGCACCGCCACCTGCGCTACCCTCGACGGTGGATTCGGCCAGCTTCTTTTGCGCCGCTTCCATTTTCTTCTGCATCTGCTGCACCTGCTTTGCTATCTGGTTCATGTTCATACCCATGGTTCTGCTCTCCTTTTGATTGATGATGATTGAGGATAAACGGACTTCACGCACCTCACGGATGGTGCCATCAAAGATGTTGTTGGCAGCACGAACGCGCTGGTCGCGCCTGGCCGCTGTCATCGGTTCCTCGCCGCCGCTGCTACGAGTGGCATCGCGTTCCTCCTCGACTGAGGCCAGGCAGCGGATTCGCACCCGCTGGCCCTTGCCAAACAGCTTGGTGAATAGCTCCTCGATGATATCTCGATTCTCGGCCCGCTCTACCCGCTCACGGTGAAACTTGTATTTGGGGCGGAGGAGGACAACATTGTTTTCGTATCCCTCCAGGGTGCAGTCAAAGAGCAGGCTGCGGATCGGCTTGCTACGCGCACCGATGCGGTCGAGTACCTCATCCCATTTTGCTTGCAACTGCACAAAGGTGATTGCTTGCGCTGACCCGCCTTCAACCGCGCCTGGTGAGGGGGGAGTTGCCCCACCCCCATCCCCTACCGCAGGGAGGGGAGTTGCTCCACCCCCTGCCCCTACCGCCGGGAGGGGAGTTGCGGTAGCGGCAGGCAATGGTGCAGGCGGTTGCTGGCGCACAGTTGGTGGTGGCGCAGCAGGCTCGTCGGCAAAGACTGGCGCATGGCCGTTTGTCGCGGGCGCAGGTGACACCAGCGGTGCCGGTCGAACGCTGGGTGCAGGCAGCGGCGTAGGTGGCTGGGCAGCGGGCTGGTAGGGGCGGGTGGCGGGCCGCTCTGCAGCGGCGGGGCGCGGTTCGGCGGTGCCGTCGCTGAGGGTGGCTTCGACGAAGGCGACTTCCAGCGGCAACTGGCCGTAGGGGGTGGTACGCAGCACATCGTCGGCGGCAGCGAAGGTCTTGACCCAGCCTACCAGCGCGGGCAACGGCGCGTTGGCGGCCTGCTGCTTCAGCCGCGCCATCGACTCGGCGGTGACATCGAGGGCAGGCAGGTCGGGGCCGCCCGCCTTGAGTAGCATCAGCTTACGCAGGTGGTCAACCAGTTGGCGGTTAAACTGGCGCATATCCACGCCGCTATTGAGCAACGCATTGATGCGCTCCAGGCCGGAGCCGAGGTTGCGGGCAACGATGTCGTCCACGAAGGCGGCCACCTGCTCGCTGCCCGACGCGCCCAGCATATCCTGAGCGGCGGCCAGAGTGATGCTCATGCCGCTGTAGGCGATTAGCTGATCCATCAGGCTCTCGGCATCGCGCAGGCTGCCGGTGGCGCTGCGGGCGATTAGCTCCAAGGCGGCGGGTTCGTAGCCGATCGCCTCCTGTTCGCAAATGTAGGCCATACGGCTGACCATCTCGGCAAGGGGGATGCGGCGGAAGTCGTAACGCTGCACGCGGGAGATGACCGTCGCGGGGATCTTATGCACCTCGGTGGTGGCAAGGATGAAGATAGCGTGGGGTGGCGGCTCCTCCAGCGTCTTGAGCAGCGCGTTAAAGGCGGCGGTGGAGAGCATATGCACCTCGTCTATGATGTAGACGCGGTAGCGGAAGGCGGTCGGCGAGTAGTTGACCCCATCGCGCAACACGCGCACATCGTCAACGCCGGTGTTGCTGGCGGCATCAATCTCCACCAGGTCAATCGCCCGCCCCTCGGTGATGGCGCGGCAATTCTCGCACTCGCCGCAGGGAACGGGCTGACCGGCGGCCACCGCTTCGGGCGTATAGCGCAGGCAGTTGACCGCCTTCGCCAACAATCGCGCCGTGCTGGTCTTGCCGGTGCCACGCGGCCCGGTGAACAAGTAGGCGTGAACGATGCGTCCGCTACTGAGGGCGTTCATCAGCGTGCGAATGATATGCTCCTGGCCCACCAGTTCGCCGAAAGTCTGGCTGCGCCACTTGCGGTATAGCGACTGGCTGCGGGCGGTTTCCTCACCGGGGTTCGAGTTAAACAAATCCATGGTTCAGCTTTCCGTTCGTGTTAGTGTTATGATGATATTATACAGCAAAGGGGGTGGTTCTGCCACAAGCTACTTTGACACCTTTACATCCTGGTGGTAAACTGCGGTTATAGTTTATCAAAGAGCCAGCAACGACGAAAGGACCACTATGGACACCACCGAGCAGGAAATCGCGGCAGTCAGCGCCGAAATCGCTGCCAACCCCAACGATGCCAGCCTCTACACTAAGCGCGGCAAGCTCTACGCCAGCCTGAAGCGCTACGATGAGGCGATTGCCGACTATACGCAGGCAATCGCGATCAACCCCAACTTCGCCAAAGCCTATACCAACCGCGCCAACGCCTACACCGCGACCGAGCGTTTCCTTGAGGCGCTGAAGGATGTTGAACGGGCGCTCAGTTTGTAGGGAATGAAGAGGGTGGATGGTGGATGGTAGAGTGGGGTTTGCAGGGCGACGTAGGGGCGGGCGCTGGCCCGCCCTGGTGAACTCACCCGAAATGGCGATGGCCATGGGCCGGAGGGCTACTTGCGATGGGCATTGATGCCAGGCGAGACTCTCCCCACACCAAACCTCTCCCCAGCGGGGAGAGGCTTTTTGCCGCGAAGCGCAGCAATATAAAAGCCTCTTCCTAATGTGCTAAAGGTTATTCACAAGTGGTGAAGTGCTAGTAGCGGTGGGGAAGCCGCAGTTCGCCGCGTTACCGAGGGCTGGGAGCGTAGCTCCGATCGGTTAAGCTCATCAATGCTAATCGTGAGGGTCTTGGGGAGACAAAGATAAATGGCATCAAGACGAGCAGGCGTGGCAATCTTCCTCATACTAGTAATCGGCACTATGGCAACCGCTGGCGCAAATACTTCTGGCGGCCAGGCGCAGGCCCAACCATTGCCACGCCCGCAGATACTAACTGTCGAGCGGCAGGGTAGCCAGCCCCTCGCCACGCTGAAGCGTGCGCCACTCATCCGCCTGCCCGCCGCTAGCCTCGACCCGCTGCTGGGCGAACCGCCCCTCGACCCCGCCCTGAGCGTAACCGCCAGCTTCGGCCCCGGCGATATGACCCTGCGCCATTATCTGGTACAGATGCAGCCAACGCAGCTTGCAGCAGGAGTCGCGGCGGTGCAGACGGCGGGTGGCAGCATCGTCGAGCCAATCCCCGATTGGGCCTATATTGTGCGTATGGACGGCGCGACCGCGGCGCGGGTGCGCGAACTGGCGGCGGTGCGTTGGGTGGGGGCGTTTCAGCCAGGGTACAAGATTGCAGATTGCAAGGTGCAGGTTGCAGATTGCGGCTTCAGTGGCGAATTGGCGCTGAAGGTCAAGCTGTTTCCAAATCCACCCCTAACCCCTCCCGCCGGGAGAGCTCCTCCCCCACTGGGGGAGGTTGGGTGGGGGTCCGGGCAGCAGGTGGACAGCACCACCCTGCTGCTGCGGCTGGATGCCAGCCAGTTGCCCGCCCTGGCAGCGGACGAGCGGGTGCGTTGGATCGAGCGGCAGACTAGCTTCACGCTGCATAACGATAAGGTGCGGGCGATCAGTGGGGCGAATAGCGTGGGTAGCGGGCTGGGGTTGTACGGCGCGGGGCAGGTCATCGCCCTGGCCGACACCGGGCTGGACACCGGCAATCCCAACACGCTGTTGGCCGACTTCGCGGGGCGGCTGATTGCCGCCCACGCACTGGGGCGGGCGGGCGATTGGAGTGACCCCAACGGTCACGGCACGCACACCAGCGGCACCGCGCTGGGCAACGGGCGCAACTCCGGCAGCGATCCGTCTAGTCACCGCTATGGCAGTTCGTTCGCGGGCTTGGCACCAGAAGCGCAACTAGTGATGCAGTCTATCATGGATAGCAACGGTGGGCTGGGCGGCATCCCAGCCGACCTGAATACCTTGTTCCAGCAGGCTTACAGCGATGGGGCGCGGGTGCATAGCGATAGCTGGGGATCTAGTGGCAGCGGGCAATACACATCCTTCTCACAGGAGGCGGATCAGTTCGTCTGGGGCCACCCCGACATGAACATCGTCTTCTCGGCGGGCAACGACGGGGTGGATGCCAACGCCGATGGTGTGGTTGACCCCAACTCGCTGTCCAGCCCGGCGACAGCGAAAGATGTTTTGAGCGTGGGGGCCAGCGAGAGCGAACGCAGCAGCGGTGGCTATCAATTGCCCTACGGCACGCTCTGGCCTGCCGATTTTCCCGCCAACCCCATCGCCGCCGACGCACCCAGCAACACCCGCAACGGCATGGCGGCATTCAGCTCGCGGGGGCCGACGGCGGATGGGCGGTTCGGGCCAGTTATCGCCAATGTTGGCACCAACGTTATCTCCGACCGCAGCCAGGCAAGCGGCGCAGGCACTGGCTGGGGCGCATATAACGCGCAGTACATCTACGATGGTGGCACCTCGATGGCCGCGCCAGGGGTGGCAGGTGCGGCGGCGCTGACCCGCGAGTTCTACACCCAGTATGCAGGCACGGCAGCCAGTGCGGCGCTGATGCGGGCCACGCTGCTGAATGGCGCAAGCGATATGACCCCCGGACAATACGGTAGCGGCGCAACCGAGGAGATGGGGCTGCGCCCCAACAACGTCGAAGGCTGGGGCAGGCTCGACCTCAGCAGCCTCGACCTCGCCGCGCCACAGCAACTGCGCTTTGCCGATAACCCCACTGGCCTCGCCAACGCGGCCACGATTGATTACGGCATTGACGTGACCAACGCAGGCTATCCACTGCACGCCACGCT
>JANXYP010000050.1 GCA_025355955.1 Chloroflexota bacterium | reverse complement strand
GCTGGGTATCCGCGAGGCCTTCTTCCTCGGCAGCACGCTGAGTGCAGGAGAGCGCGACGATATTATCCGCCAGGCCGCTGCTGGGCAAGTGCGCCTCCTGTATATCGCTCCTGAACGATTGCATGACCCACGTCTGCGCCACCAGATCATCGCTAACCCAGAATTGAACATCGCCCAGATTGTGGTGGATGAGGCGCACTGCGTTAGTCTGTGGGGCAATCACTTCCGCCCCGATTTCCTCGAAGTCGCCAACCTCGCCGACGCGCATCACCCACGCCCCAGTATTATTGCGCTCACTGCAACTGCTACCCTGCACAATGGAACGGACAGTGTTGCTAAGGATATAATCAGCAAGTTGCGCTTGCAGCAACCGTTCCGCTTCGAGGGATCGTTCGATCGGCCCAATCTCCGCTTTATGGTCTACCATGTAACCAGGCGGCGACGGGGGCGCGGCGATGAAGCAATGCGCCAGAAGCGGGGTGGCAGTAAGGCGCAGGAAGCTAGCAAGGATGCGGCATTGGTGCGTATTGTCAGTGGCACCTTTCGCGCCAATCCTAATGCCTCGATAATTGTCTACTGCGCTTTTACCCGCACCAGCGAACGCGTGGCTGCCCTGCTTAATGCTGCCCTCAGCGACTTCAATATCAGTGTGCGGGCGTACCATGGTAAGATGGACAAACGAGAGCGGGATGCAGTGCAGGATATGTTCATGAATGAGGTGGGTGGGCTGCGGGTAGTAGTCGCCACCAAAGCGTTCGGCATGGGCATAGACAAGGACGACATCAACTATGTCATCCACTACGATATGCCCGCCTCGTTGGAAGACTATTACCAGGAGGCGGGCCGGGCGGGTCGCAAACTGGATGTAGCCGGTGCCGTGCTGCTCTGGCACGAGTCGGATGCGGGCGACCAGGAGTACCTAGTCAACTCCGGGTTGCCCAGCATCGAGGCGATTGCCACTGTCTATACTCGAACAGCATATCGGTACTACTGAACGTCTGCGGTCAACCCACGCCTACGCCAGCTCCTCCGACGAACACGCCGGGGCCAACCAGCACCCCCGCACCCACTGCTACGCCACAGCCGACTGTCTGCGCCAATCCGTTTGTAGACATTCAGAGCGATATCTTCTTCCATGCGATTAACTATCTCTATTGTAACAGCGTGATTAACGGCACGGACGCTACCCACTACTCGCCCGCTGGCATAAGCACTCGCGCTCAGTTCGCCAAAGTGGTTGCCCTCGGTTTCAGCACGCCGCTATATACCCCGACTGGCGGACCCGACTTCAGCGATGTGCCACCCAGCTACTTCGCTTACGGCTATATCGAGAGCGGCTACCATGCAGGCATCCTCAGCGGCTTTGATCAGTCCAGTTGCCAGGCGGCGGGCGCAACCTTCCCCTGCTACCTGCCCAATCGCCCGATCACTCGCGGCCAGCTAACCAAGCTGGTGGTCGGTGCGGCTGGATACCCGCTCTACACTCCAACATCGGGTCAGGACTTCACCGATGTGCCGCCTAGGAACGTGTTCTACGTCTCAATCGAGACTGCCTATAATAAGGGCGTGATTAACGGCTATAGTGATCACACCTTCCGGCCCAACACCAATATCCGAAGAGACGAGATGGCCGAGATCGTCTACAAGGGTGTTACCACGCCCTAGCTCCAAATCCCAGCGTGCAAGTCCAGGTCGCCCCACCAACTGGTGAGGTGGCCTCGCTTGTTTCTATACACGGCAGATGGGAGGGGTAGCGGGGAGGCAGTGAGAGGTAGGAGTAGGGTATTGTGGAGGTGCGAAGGAGCGATGCGGAGGTCGCGGCAGGCACGGCGACGTAGCGCAGCACCTTGCCCGCGCTTCGACCATGCTCTTGACCCTCCCTCTCGGCTGGGCTATCCATGCGGCTAGCAACCCGCACCTATAGAAACAAAGAGGCTTTGCGAGCAGGCCCGCGCTGCCGCGCCGCTGGGTTGGACAAGGGGCAATGGGTGAGCGTTGGCGGTTGGCGAGCGGCGGGAGGGGTGAGGAGCTATCCTTGCTACTGGCGACGAGGTGGAACGCAGTCGGGCGCGAAGGCAGGCGCGAAGCAGGGTGCGATGCTCAAGCGAGGTCCAAGTGCAGTCCAGAACGCGACCAGCGGCACGGCTCAGTCTAGGCCAGTTATCTTTTCGGCTTGAGTGTATGGGGGGCGGAAGCGTATAGCTCACTATAGCCACAGATCAGACAAACGGCTAGCGATGCGCCTGTACCTCTAACGAAGATACTGCCGCTAGCGTCATCAGCTATAATTGTAGTATTGGATAGGTGAGCAGCAACTCGCGCACCGCCGCATTTAGGGCAGGCACTGGTTGTAGGGTCAATTTTGGGCTGGTCGCTCATGAGGATGCTCCTTTGGATGATCATTTCTAGGGTTTGGGGAGCAACTGGAAATGTTGGTTAGCATAAAGCTCGGTGTAACCGCAATGGGGGCAGGCAGCAGCGGATAGATCGCTACTGCGGAAGTCGAGGAAGCCTTTGTCACGAGGGGAGATGGTTATGACATAGTGAGCTTTTACGTCACACGCCACCCGGTCGGCACCGCACTTGGGGCATTCAAGGGGAACGCTCAACCGTTGAGAAGTCGGCTCTTGTTGGGGGTCTTCATTGTAAACGTTTAGCCGAGGATAGGTTGGCTCTTGCTGGGGGTCTTCCTTTAGCTGATCGGTCATAGCGGCTCTCCTTTGGGTAAGCTGGTTATAATATTATACGCAGGTATGGCGAAGTAGTTGCAGGGGTTTGAAATGAGGGTTACGAACATAGAGTGGTAAGGCAATGGTGAAGATAAAGCTAGTTTGCTGGCCTGCTCACCGAGAGGGGTTGAAGGACGTGATATGCGGGAAGTCGCCGCTACCCTAATCGTATGTTGGCCTGCCCGCTGGCGAGGGGGATATGCAGCGTTCATAAGAGGGCACAGCGGGGCGGCGGGATGGTATACAAAACTGCGATATCGCCAGAGCAAAGGTCGAGACGAACGGCTGGGAAGGGTGAGGAGCGATCCTTGCCGCTAGCGGTGAGGTAGAGCGCAGGCGGGCGCAGAGGGTGGCAGAGGAGCGCGATGGCGGGCGCGAAGCACAGGCGAAAACGGCAGCGCAGACCACGCGAAGGTGAGAGCAAGACATAGAGCGAAGTCCTAGCGAAGCCTGTGGCGCAGACTGGGGCGCGACATCATGGGGCGAAGCCAGGCTGAGGGCAAGCGGAGTGGGTAAAGAAGATGGGCAAACCACTGGGCAAAGTGGTCAGCCCCGGTACCTAGTGTTGATTGTTGGGGGAGAGTCAGGGATTTGAACCCTGGTGAGAGCAGTTGCCCTCTACCTGTTTAGCAAACAGGCCCGTTAGACCACTCCGGCGGCTCTCCAACTAGTGGGCAGAGCAGGATTTGAACCTGCGAAGGGAAGAAACCCACTGATTTTACAGACCAGCGCAATTGACCGTACTCTGCCACCTGCCCACAGGTTCTCATACAGGTAGAGTTTAGCCTGTTTGAGCGACAGTATCATATGCTAAAGCGGTATCTTCGGCGCTACGACTTTTGGCTTAGGAGAGGGGAGCGAAGGAGCAGGGCGGAGGTCGCGGCAGGCGAGGCGAGGTAGCGCAGCGCCTTACCCATGCTTCGGCCTGGCTAGGCTACCATTCCATGCGACTAGCAACCCGCACCGATAGAACTAAAGATTCTTTGCGAGGCGGCCCGCGCTGCCCAGCCGCTAGCGTGGGCAGGGGCAAGGGGTGAGCGGAGGTGGCGGCGAGCGGCGGGGAGGGGTGAGGAGCTATCCTTGCGAGTAGCGACGAGGTGGAGCGCAGGCAGGGACGAAGAGGTGTGGCGGAGGCGTTGCAGGGAGGAGCGAAGGTGAGCGCGAGGCTAGCGAAGGTGTGGGCCAATGCCACTCACAGGGTAGTATGCTGGCCCGTCTGCTTGCGGGATATAGCATTACAGTCTGGTGAATAAGCCCAATATGCCTGCTCGCTGGCAAACGAACAAGATAAGCACGAGGCAGATTAGCAGCGCGGCGCTTCCGACGATAATGACCCGCTGCGGATTGAGCGCCTCTCGATGTCTAACGATGCACCACACGCTCAACGCCATTCCAGGGATAGCCAGCATCAGGTTCAACCAGTCGACAGCGTTGCCCAGGTACTCAGATACCAGCCAGGGAATGATGAATGCTAGCATGGCGCACACTAGCGAGATGCAGGTGAGCAAGCTGACGTGATCAACTCCAGCATCTGAGTGTCGCGGCGGCAAAGGC
>JANXYP010000068.1 GCA_025355955.1 Chloroflexota bacterium | reverse complement strand
GTCAATGCCCCGGCCGGTGCGTTGGGTGTCACCTCCCGCGCCGACGCGCTGGGCAACCTGGGCAATGCGTACCAATCGCTGGGCGAGTACCACAAGGCCATCACTTATCACACCAATGCACTTGAGATTGACCGCGAGATCGGCAGCTTGCAAGGGCAGGCGCAAGACCTCGGCAACCTGGGCATTGCGTACCGTTCGCTGGGCGAGTACCACAAGGCCATCGAACACTACAACCAGCACCTTGCCCTGGCGCGGCAGCTTGGCGATCTGGCCGGTCAGGGCAATGCCTGGAACAACCTGGGTGAAGCCTATGGCAGCATGAAGCGCTACCGCGACGCCCTGGCCTGCTACTTCAAGGCGCTGCCCATCCGTGAACGCATCGGCAACCCGCACCATGTTGAAACTACTCGCCGCAACATCGCTAACATCCGCGCCGCAGTGGGGGAGGGGGATTGGGCGGCGGTGGAGGCGCAGGCCCGCCAATTGGCCGACGATGCGAACTGGGTGCCTGCCCCTTCGGGGAGTGATTAGTGATAGGTGATTAGTGAATAGTGGAGTGGCGGCGTTGGGGCGAGGGGCGGCCAGCCAGCGGATGGGAAGACCAGCCAACGGATTCGGTTCAACGGAGAAACGGATAAAGCGGATGTGAGTGGCGTAGGGGCGCATGGAATACGCCCCCGTGAAGCGCATCAACGCCCATCGCAACCACCAACCTGGACGTAGGGGCGCATGGCATACGCCCTGGTGAAGCGCCACGATGCTCATCGCAACCGCCGCCGCTGGCGTAGGGGCGCATGGCATCCGCCCGCGTGAAGCGCATCAATGTGTGTCCTGGGCATATTAGCATGGCGAGATTCTCCCCCAACCCCCGCTGGGGGCATTTTGCTTTAAGCGGCGGGCGAGATTCTCCCCCAGACCCCCAGGCGTATACCCCTTGCGGGCCAACTACGGGGTAACTCAGGTTAGGATTAGGATAACTGCTTCGACCTCCTTGCCAGGGGTGTCGGAAAAATCCTTGTCCTCACCGAAAAAGGTGAAGCCGCATTTTTCCAACACCCGCTGCGAGGCGATATTGTGTTTGGCAACATGGGCGTAGAGCGGGCGGCCCTGCTCCACTGTCAGGAATGCTGCCAGCGCCTTGCTGGCAATGCCCTTGCCCCAGTATTCCCTGCCAATCCAGTAGCCGACTTCGCGCTCACCGTCTCCGTTGAAGCTGACGATATTGCCAGCCACCTGCCCGTCGAAGAGGATGGTCTTGAGGGTGACGGGCGCATCGGCCAGAATCTTGTGCCAGTGCGCCATGAACGCATCCCTGTCGCGGGCGGGGAAGGCGGCCATCTGGTTTGCAACCGGGTCAAGTTGGTGTTCGTAGAAGATTGGCAGGTCAGCTTCCGTCACATCGCGCAGCATGACCCCGCTTGTCGAAGTGTTTGGCGCTAGTCTATTCACGCTCTTCTCCCGTTTTTATCCCTGCAGCGGCAAGGGCTGCTGCAATCAAGATCGTTTAACACCAATCCCTATGGTGCTGGTGTAGATCGCAACAGGGCGGGCAGCCGCCCGCCCCTACGATTTACTGCACGAGTAAAATCAGCATTGATGGCACTGCAACAGGGCGGGCAGCCGCCCGCCCCTACGATTTACTGCACGAGTAAAATCAGCATTGGTGGCGCTGCAACAGGGCTGGCAGCCGCCCGCCCCTACGATTTATTGCATTACCCGCTGGAATTGGTATTACTCGCTCGCCAACGTGTCCAATTCAGCTGCCCGTGTCGTCAGCCCCACGCGGGTATACAAAGCCCTCGCCTTGGCAATCGCCTCCTGCGCTTGGGTTTGCATTGCCGCATCGTCGGGTGCGTAGAGCAGGGCCAGGCGGGCGTACTCCTCCCACGCAGTGGCCTGCTCGTAGGGACTGAGATTGTCGTGGGTGAGCGAATGGTGAAACTGCGCGTCTGCCTTTGCGTAATCACCCAGCGCAAAATGGATGTAGGCTTGCATCCGCTCCAGCATCGGCTGCCCCCCCTGCAACTCTTGCCGAACCGCCCGCTGCTGCGTCCAGTCCAGCAAGGGGCGGGCGTGCGCGGCATCACGGTGGTAGGCGTAGTACAGGGCCAGTTGTTCGCCACAATCCAATCTGATGCTCAGGCTGGCATCGAGGTTGTGGAAGCCCCGGGCGGCCGCGGTCAGCCAACCTTCATCATCGCCTTTATAGCGGAGCAGTTTGGTGAGGTAGGCGTTAGTCAGTGCAATCAAGGTATTATCGTCAACCTGGTTGGCGATCTCCGCCGCTTCAGTCAGACAACTCTCCGCCCGCAGATAATCGCCCCAGCGAGTGTAGATGAGGCCGATGTCGGCTAGCACCAACGCCCGCCGCTTGGGGTTGCCAATCTTGGTTTGTATCTGCATAGCGCGATTGGCATAATCGAGCGCTTGATCAAACGGCGCGGAATTGATATAGAACCACATGATTGAATGATAAGCGATACCCAGCGCATCGGCGCTACCATCGAGTTCGGCATAGGCCAGCCCCTGGCGATGCAGCGCGGCGGCTTCGACCTGATCGTTGCGTACTACCGCGATGTTGCCCAGGTTGGCAGTAGCCGAGGCGGCCAGGCCGTAAGCCTGCGCCTGTTCCGCCGCTGCTACGCTGCGACGGTAATAATCGGCGGCGCTGTCAATGCGGCCCTGCAGGTAATCGGTATTACCCAGCACCCGCAATGCATGGGCCAGCACCGCGAGGTCGCCCGCAGGCTCGAGCTGCTGCACTGCTTGCTGCAAGTCGGCACGAGCCTGCTCCATCTTGCCCCGTCCATAGTTAGCCAGCCCCTGGATATAGAGTGAACGAGCTTGCAACTGACGACTGGCGTGATGCTGCGGGCCAAGCTGCACCAATTCGCGGTCGGCCCGGCCCAACGCTTGCTCCGCTGCGTCATACTTACCATCGCTAGCCAGCCCTTCGGCGCGGTCGAGGTGCAATCGGGCGCGGGGGATGTGCAGCGCCACCCCGCAGTTGCCGCAAACCCGCGCCGTCTCTGCATTGCTTGTACCGCACACCTCACACTCTAGCATAAACCCCACCTCAGCCAAAATCTAATCGCCAAGTACGCACTGCTTCCTGATTAGCTCGCCCCTATTCTACCATGCCCACTGTAGTTGTGCAACCAAACGTGCGCCGCTTGACAGGTTTGCCATATTAGCACTATAATAGAACAACAAACCAGTAAAAGGTGGAAGTGGCGTAATGGCGATGGGCCAGACAAACATAAACGTCGGCAATATCACCGGCAACAGCGGAACGCTGGCGATCGGCAACAATATCAGCATCACGGTGACGAACGTCAGCGAGTTGCTCCGCTCGTTCCTGCCCATTACCCCATCACTGATCGACGACAAGCAGGCAATGCGCGGCATCTGGCAGATGGGCGCACCGGAGTGGCCGTTCTTCAAGCGCGATTGGCGGGCCTCAGAGGACGTGCCGCGCAAGCTATACTATGATCTGTTCCAGCGGATTACCAATCCCCCCAACCCCACCTTCCCCTACCTGCAACTGCTGCTCGCCGACAGCGGCTGGGGCAAAAGCATCCTGATGATGCGCCTTGCCGCCGACCTCTGCCGCCTGGACGGCTACGGCGTGCTGTGGCTGCGCCCCACCGCCAGCGACCAGGCCGCCAGCTTCACCCCCCAAATCAGCGAAGTAGCGACACGGCTGGGCAGCGGGCGTAAGCTGTTTGTGCTGATTGACGACATCCTTGCCGTAACCAAGCTGGGCATCTTCCTTCAGGAATTGCTCAACCTGCCTGCTGCGGCTGCCCAGGTTATCGTGGTGGGCAGCGGCCAGGCGGACGAGTTGGCGAACACCTACACCAACCCCTACGACATCCACGCCATTCTCGCCACGTTCGTTGCAACGCCGACCGACCCCGACCTGGACCTCCTCCCCTTCGATAATGACGAGTTGCGCCAACTGGTAGTCTTCCTCAATGACAACCAGCAGCTGTGTCCCCGCCTGCCCCATCCGCTTGCCTGGGGCGACAACGTGCTGGATACGCTCGGCCCGCCGCTAACCCCGCCGCTAGTCGCCAACGATTACCCCACCCTCTACCAACCGCGCCAGGCGATGTGCCTGCTAACCAAAGGCGAGCAAATCCAGGCTCAAGTTGCCCGCCAGCTTGGCGAGATGCAAGGTCGAGGCGACTTCCGCCAGCCAGAGCAGCGCAACCCGATGGTCAACCTCTATGATCAGGTGACGTTGTTCTATCGCACTGGCACACCTGCCAGTCGTGCCTGGCTGGAGGCCGCCGCCCAGCGCGATCCGCAACTCGCCACTGCGCTCAACGCAGTCTACAGCGGGCAGTATCCCATTGCAGGCATCATGCAGGTGCAAACCGATGGCAGCCTAATTGCCGCCCACCCACTAGACGCGCAGGCCGCCACCGCCCTGCTCCACCCCGACCAGCAATCGCAGCAACGTGCCTATGCCGGGTTGCTCGGCTTCACCCCACCCGCCGCGCAAGGCGATGCCCTGAAGATGCTGCACGGGTTGCTGGGCAGCAGCAACGCTGCCAACGCC
>JANXYP010000404.1 GCA_025355955.1 Chloroflexota bacterium | reverse complement strand
GGGTTTGTACTCAGAGGTTCAGATTGAGGGGCTGCAGCGGCATCACCGCTTCATCCCCTCGCTGCAACCCCTAGTGAGGTCGGTTGATGATGCCGGTGTAGACAATCTGGGCCATCTGGTCGCGACGGATATTCTGGTTGGGCAGGAAGAGATGGCCGGGATAGCCGTTGACGAGGCCTGCGTGGAAGGCGGTCTCGATGCTGACGTAGAAGACGTTGCTGGGTAGTACGTCAACGAAGTCGGGAATGCCACCTTGCGGGGTAATCAGGGTGTAGCCGCCTGCATTGACCACCAGCTTGGTAAGCTGGGCGCGAGTGATGGGCAAGTTGGGCAGGTAGCAAGGGGTACCCAGGCCATGTGCCGCGCAGGTGGCGGGGTCGAAGCCGCTGAGGATGCCAGCGTGGAAGCCACTCTCGATGAAGACGTAAGCGAAGTAGCTGGGTGGCACGTCTACGAAGTCCTGAGTGGTGGGCGTAAACAGCGGGGTGCCGAAGCCCAGCACGACCACCTTGGCGAACTGTCCACGAGTGGAGGTGCCAGCCGGGCCGTAATGTGAGGGGTCGATGCCGTTGACTACGCCACGGCAGTTGAGGTAATGGATGGCGACGTAGAAGATGTTGCCAGTGATGTCCACGAAGGGGTTGGGGCAATCGGTGGGTGTAACGCTGGGCATCGGCGTGTTGGTGACGGCTGGCGTGTTGGTTGCGGTCATGGTGCTGGTTGCCACTGCCGTGTTGGTCGAGGTCATGGTTGCGGTTGCAGCTGCAGCCGTGCTGGTCGCGGTCGGCGGCGCAGGAGTGGCGGTGGTGGTCGCGGTTGCGGCTGCAGTCGGGGTCAGGGTCGGGCAGCCGCTACCACCAGTGGTGCCGCTGGCACGAATCATCCAGTTGCCCGGCAACCCGGCTGCGTCAATCGTCTCCAGAATGGAGTTGTTGCCTAGGTTGTTGTAGTCGGGGTTGCCCGTACCTTGCCCAGCTATCCAACTGTGCATCTGCGAGGCATTGGTGTCCAAGCCAGCGGGATAGCTGACCGGGTTGGTGTCGTTGGAGTTGTAGGTGTCGCTGAAGCCGAGGTAGATGTCGCCAGGGCCGGGGACGTTCACGTTGATGGGGAAGTCCTGGAAGGTGGTGCCATCGGCAACAGTGATGGTTTGGCTCATCACCTGCGCCAGTTGGACAGCATTGGCAGGATTACCATCGCCATCAGCGTCGAGATAGACGAGCAGGTCAACAGTCAAACCGACCAGGTTGACATGAGCGTTGGCGGGGTTGGGCCACTGGATGCTGATGGTATTGAGGGTGAGCGGGTAGTTGCCCGTGCCAGGAGTGAAGCGGTTGAGCCAGATGGCAGGGAAACTGACGGTGCCATTGTTGAAGCCGACGGCGTTCTCCTGGGTGCCATCATCGAGGACGAAGTTGATGTTGCCATTAGGCACGGTGGAACCAGCAACGCCGCTGGGATGGCTGCCGCTAGAGCGGAAGTGTGCGCCTGCGTTGTTGGCGGGGGCATTGATGACGCTAACCTTAGCGGGATTGTCGAGGCCGATGGTAATGGGCTGACCGAGACTGCTGGGACACTGGGTCGGGGTTGGGATGCTAGCGGTGGCGGTCGCGGTCGGCTGCGGCGTGCTGGTGGTAGCCGGTGGGGTGTTGGTGGGGCCGCCAGGGGTGACAGTCGAGGTGGGGGTGCCGCAGGATGCCGGTGCCTGGATGGCAACGTCGTCCACATACATGGAGGTGATATCACCGAAGCCATCCTCATGGACGAGGAAGACAAGGCGCACTGTCTGACCCGCGTAGGGGGTCATGTCGAAGGTCTTGTTGGTCCAGGCTGGGGTGTTCTCGTCAACGTGCATCACTGTGGCGAGGATGGTGCCGCTGGTGTTCTCGACATAGGCATCCTGCCAGTCGAAGGCGATGGTGTCGGCAGTGGTGGGGTAGTACCAGTAGGAGAGGGTGGAGGTACCCGCTGGCACAGTGACGGTTTGATAGATGGTGCTATTACCCAGTGGCTCCGGCGCGGCGAGCGCGCCCATCAGCGCGGAGTGGGTACCGCTGTGGGCCTGGGTCATCACCACGGTGGGGGTGTTATTTGTATCGCTAATCACCCAGGGGGCAAAGCTGCCAGTTTCGAAGCCAGGGTTCTGCACCACGTTGGCGCTGAGGCAGGGGGTAGGTGTCAGTGTCGGGGTGCGAGTCAGCGTCGGCGTGGGGGTGTTGGTTGGCGGGGTGCCGGTCACGGTCGGGGTCGGGGTGCCACCACCGATTGCACCGAGCGCCGCGTCGGCCTGAATCAGACCCCAGCCGTAGTCGTTGTTCGGTCTTGCTCCCCACGTTGGACTGAAGAAGGCCGTGCTGGTGATCGCGTTCGTAATATCGTTGATGGTCGCGGACGGGTTCTTCTGAGCAAGAATGGCGATCAGGCCAGCTACGTGCGGAGTAGCCATCGAGGTGCCAGAGAAGGAACAACTGTAGGAGGTATCGCTAGAGTTGATCGAAGAGCAGATGCTCACGCCTGGAGCAATCGCCTGCGGCTTGAGTATGCCACCATAGCAACTCGGGCCGCGGCTACTGAAGCTAGCAATGGTCCAACTGCTGCCGCCACCGCTGGTGTCGAGCGCGCCGGTACCCCAGGAGTTGGGGTAAGCAGCAGGAACGCCGACCGTGCCTGCGCCAGGACCAGCATTGCCGTTGGCAAAGTCGGGGAAGATACCGGCGTTGACCCAGTTGGTCACACCAGCCTGGAACTCGGTATCCGAGCAAGTGTTGTTACCCCAGCTATTGGAAGAAACGCGCGGGCGCAGATCAGGGCGAGGCTGCGTGCCATTCACGCGGGTCGGGGCCAGCGTCCACTGGAAGCCGTTCATAATCGGGGTCAGGTCGCAGGAGCTAGTGGCGCAAATGCGTACCGTAATCCAGTCTGCACCCTTCGCCACGCCGGTGTTGCCGTAGGTGGGGTTGGGCGAGGTGCCGATGATCGTACCCATCGTATGGGAGCCATGCCCATTGTTGTCGGTGGGGATGGTGAAGACATTGTAGCCATCGAACCAGTTATAGTCGTGGATGTTCGCGGGGTCGGGAGGGTTGTCTACGCCGCGATAGCGGGCGTGCAGCGCCTCGTGGGTCCAGCGCGTGCCGGTGTCCATCGAGCCGACCACTACGCCCGTGCCGTCAAAGCCAGCAGTCCAGGCCTGAGGGGCGTGGACCTCGCTGATGTTGTGCTGGATGGTGTCAGGACTCTGGGCCAGAGCCTGATCTACCACCTGCTGGGCACCGGAGGAGAGGGTGGCAGGCTGATCGATGATGTGGTACTGACCAGTGTCGCGCACGCGGGCCACGGCCGAGTTGGTGGCGATAGTTTGGGCGGAACTCAGATCGCCCTTGACGACGAAGGAGTTGATGATCCAGAAACTCTTGATATCGCTGACCTTACCCTGGGCGGTGAGTTGGTCGAGCTGAGAGCGGACCGCAGGCTGGCTGGCGTTGGCCTCGTTCACCAGCTTGTTGTAGACAAACCAGCCCTTATCCGCCCACTGCGTCATGGGGATGTTGTTGCTGGTGTCTACCTGGTCTTTGAGGATGATCCAGTAATTGAGTTGGGTGCCAGCGGGCTGTGCGTTGAACTGATCCTGGAGGGCCGTGCTGATACCTACCCCCGCATTGTTGGGTACGCCCGTGCTGTTGGGTGCGCCTGCGACACCAGCCGAACTAGCAGGGGCGCTAGCCGGGGCCGCAGCCGCCTGCTGGGATGAACTAGCCGCCGCCGTACCGAGCATCCCGGCGACCATACTAACTGCCAGCGCCAGCGTCAGCACCTGCAGGTAAAACCTATACTTCCTCATGTGATATCTTCCTTTCTTTGATACTTATGCTACTTTCTCTCTCCTCTAACTTTACAGAAATATCGCGATTACCTCTGCTTAGTATGAGGATTACTAAGATATTATCAGAAGAAACAGAATCTGTCAAGTTATTATGCGTTTCAGTTAACCAACTATCATTTCACTTTCAATCCCCGCACTCAATTCAAAAGAAGAAATATTCTTTAGTTAATTAAACTGCTATATATGTTAACAGTATTTATACTTATCGCCCAAAGATAATTTACATTTTGATTACAGCAATAATATTTGACATTCTTATCATAGCTTGATATAATAGCACTGCAGTAGGAGCGCCAGCATATGCCGGTTGGTTGTAGCTTATTGCAGATTCCCTTTCTAAAAGCGATTCATCAAGCCAACCTGATCAAGGTGGCTTGGTGAACCGCCTCATTTTTCGCCACAGCAGTAAGATAACTCTCCGTGAGCAAATAGCCAACCCACAAATGATGCGCCCTGCCGAACTATCAGCAGGGCGCATTTGCTTTGGGCTCAGCTACGGCTCAACCACCCGATCCGCCCTCGCTGATCAGCTTCTGCACCTCATCGTTGAACGATTTGACCGAACTATCGTACTGTGTAAGCGCGTCGTGGATCTGGGGAATGTAGATTTTAGTTATGTCAATCTGATCGCGCTCAGTTTGGGCCTTGTTCAACTCGTTGCGAGCGGCATCAAGCTGATTTGCACCAGCGGTGATCACGATCTTTAGCGCTGAACCTTTGGTCGCCTGACTTGCCATCTGCTTGCCACCCTCGCTAGTCAAGGTAGCCGCCGCCGTCAGAGAGGTCGCCATGGTCAGCATATGCGGCATGGCGGCCAGGTCGGGGCCATATGTCGGCACCCAGCCCAGATAGGGTAGCACCAGCGTAACGTAGCGCAGTTCGTTCTTGGCCGCCTCGAACTCCACATTCGCCTGTTTGAAGTTCAGGGTCGCCTCGTCAAAGTCTTGCGCTTGCAACGATTGAGGGTCGTTCAGCTTGTTGGTAATCGTCACCGTTTCTGAAGCGCTGAGGCTGTAGCCCGCTTGCAGATGAGGATAGGCTCGCTGGAAGCTGAGATAAGCATAGTAGCCATAGCCCGCCACCCCCACTAGCAGGATGATAAACAACGCAATCCAGAAGCCGCAGCCCAGGCCGCAACCGCGACGCGGCTTAGGCTCCGGTGCGCCATAATTGTTGTAGCTCATTTTGCCCTCCCGACGGTTATATAGTCATTGTAAAGCTTCGCCTGCTCCGTCGCACGGGTCGCTTCGAGGCTGCTAATCTGGGGCTGGCGGGCGATGCCATGGTTCCAAAGGTCAACATTATCGTGGTCGATGCCCTGGCGCAAGTCGCTGACGTAGGCACGGTATTCCTGCCAGTATTGCACCGTGGCATTGTGGTAGGCAGCGGCACGGGTCGGCGGGTTTAGGGCCTGCAATGCAATGATGTTCTTGTCTATCACCGTCACTAGCTGGTCGGAGGCGGGAACGATTACATCCTTATGCTGCTGATATGTGTCGAAAGTATCATAGGCAGTGGTTTTAGAGATGTAGTCGTTATAGGCAACCGCAATCGGGGCAGTCAGGTCGATGCTACGGTTCCAGTAACGCACTACTGCGTCGTACTCAGCGATCTGTGGCGAGAGAGTGGGAGTGGCGGGCGGCAGGGGCAGGGTCGCAGTGGCACGTGGCGGCAGGGTCGGGGTGGCGAGCAGCACCGGCATAGCGGTTGGCACGGCAGCGATACTGCCCCCTGGTCGTGTCAAGATAACCTGGCGGGTAGTATCCGACGAGTCGCAGCCAGCTAGAAGCAGGGCGAGGCCAAGCAGCAGCAGGCCGTGTGGAGCGGGCAGCAAACGGTTAGTGTTCATCAAAGCCTTCCCCTTAGCCATCGCAGCGATTCAAGAGGTGATAACGAACAACGCAAGAGATTGTGACAATTATCCGGTGCCAGGACGGGTGAATGTAACCTTTATGCCCGCACCTGCGTATCTAAAGTAATTGCCGCTGCAACACGGTTATGGTACAATAAGCCTGCCCCATTCGTCAAGCGGGGGAGCATATTAGCGTTTTCAGCGGGCGCGGATGATGATGCGCCCAAGCATAAGCCCTGACAAGGAGGAGACAAAATCATGCCTTCGATTCTAAGCCGCATTGGCACCCTGCTAAGTGCCAACATTAATGCGATGATTGACAACGCCGAGGATCCGCAGCAGATGGTAGCACAGTATCTAAGCCAGTTGACCGACCAGCTACAGGAGGCGCGGGCGGCGACCGCCCAGGCGATGGCCGTCTCGCAGAACCTGCAAGGTCAGTATCAAACTTACACTAACCAGGTGAGTGACTGGCAGGACAAGGCCGCGCTGGCGGTGCAGAACAACAACGACCAGCTTGCCACCCAGGCGCTGACCCAGAAGGCCAGCGCGCAGAAGCTGGCCGACACCTACAAGGCGCAATACGATGCCCAGGATCAGCAGGTGCAGGCGTTGCGCGACGCATTGGCCCAGCTCGAAGCCAAGATCAACGAAGCCCAGGCCAAGCAGCAGATCATCCAGGCCAAGCTATCCCGCGCCCAGAGCCAGCAGGCGATTAACCAGGCTAACCAGAGCCTGCAAAGCACCACTGGTGACGACACCTTCTCGCGCATGGAGCATAAGGCCGACACCGCCCTCTACACCGCTCAGGCTCAGGGTCAACTGCTGCAACACGCCGACCTCAACCAGCAGTTCTCCGACATGGAAACCCAGGGCCAGGTGCAGAGTGACCTCGCCGCGCTGAAAGCACAATACGGCAAGAGCTAACCAAATCATCAATGCCGGATAGGGCAAGAGTTAAATTATGAGAACCAGGAACGCGCTTATCTTCGTCCTGTTCATCCTCATCGCTTTGGGGGTGGTACTGTGGCAGGTGCTGGGTAACGGCAAGCCGGGCGGCATTGTCGGCGCACCCAGCCTGACCATCACGATCAGCATGGCCTATACCAGCGATGAGGAGGACTGGCTGAAGGCGGTTACGCCCGCGTTCAACAGCAGCAACCCCAAGCTACCGTCTGGCAACACGGTCAACGTAGTGCTACAACAATACGAGGATAATGCCGCACTGACCGCGATTGCCAGGGGCAGCTATACGCCCACGATCTGGTCGCCCGCCAGCACGCTATGGATCAACCAGCTTAACAGCAAGTGGCAAGCACAAGGCAACAATGCTGACCTGATCCTACGCAGCGGGCAGTACGCCGCCGCGCCGCTAGTCCTCAGCCCGATCGTGTTCGTGATGTGGCAGGAGCGGGCCGATCCGTTCGTCGAGAAGTACGGCAGCGTGGACTGGAACACGGTGCAGCAGGCGGTGACAACCCCCAACGGCTGGTCTGCGATCTGCCCGCAGGTAAAGAAAGCCGCCTGCGATCCTAACTGGGGGCCGATTAAGTACGGGCAGACCGACCCGCACGCCTCCAACTCTGGCCTGGCCGCACTCACCCTCGCTAGCTACAGTTACTACAGCAAACCAAACCAACCCAAGCTCTCCGACCTGAGCAGCGATCAACTGAAAGATGGCGGCTATAACACCTGGCTGGGTGGGCTAGAGAACGGGGTCTACGACTTCGGTGCCGACAGCAAGCAGCAAATGACCGATATGATCATTCGTGGCCCCGCGCAGTACGACGTGGTCGCCATATATGAGAGCCTCGCGGCCACGCAGATGAAGAACGCGCAGGGGCGCTACGGCAACCTCAAGGTCTTCTACCCCTCGGTCAACATCTACAGCGACCATCCCTTCGGTATCCTGCTGCAGGGCAGCACCGCCGAGCAGAAGGATGCCGCATTGCTATACGAGCAGTATTTGCTCAACGCCACAGCGCAGCAGCAGGCGCTCACCTTCGGCTTCCGCCCTGCCAACCCCGATGTGGCAGTGGTGAACAGCGACCCCAACAATCCCTTCAACAAGTACAAGGACAACGGCCTACAAGCCCGCATCGCCCGCACCGCCATCGCCACCGCGCCCAACGGCGACATCATCGGCCAATTGCTGAGTGTATTTGATAGCCAGGTGCATCGGTGAAGGTAGAAGGCAGAGGGTGGAATCTGGCGAGGGTATGTAGTGCGCTCACTATAACCCTAACTGTTAAGGAGTTACTACAATGTTGAATGCTGAAACAATGGCTGATTACCTTGCCATCGCGGATAATAGCCTAACTGTGCGCGATGCAAGAACTCACTTTTCCGCCATTATCGCACGGCTAGGTGAGAACCCTGTACTGGTCAACGTTGAAGGAAAGCCCAAGGCGGTAATCGTCGAGGCACACCAGTACCAGGAGATGCTGGCAAAGGCTGAGGCTTATGAGGTACTTGCTGCCTACAACAAAGCGCGAACTGAACCTTCCCTTAGCTTGGAAGAGTTCAATCTGTCTATGGACGCGCTACTCACGGAGCTTGGTAATGGTGATAAAGCCGAAGGAGCATGATGCGTGTCACAGTTGCTGAGTCAGTTAATCACCAAATCGCTGAGGAAGCCAGGTTCTGGCGCACCCATGCCACTAAAGAGGTTGCCGAACGCCTTGTGCGTAACATACGCTCTGCGATAAACACACTTGCTAACGGACTGCAGGGAAATAAGGTGGATGGTCTCGCAGCGAATTCAAGCGTGTGCGGGCCAGTAAGCACCCTCCGTTCTACCTGTATTATTATGTTGACGAGGAGACGGAAGAAGTATTTGTCTTTCTACTGCGCCATGCCAGCCAACGTCCTCTAAGTCCAGAGGAGATAAAGCAACTGGCCTATGAGTCCAGAGAGGAAACTGCTGAAGATGAAGGTGAAGAGTAGATTTGGCTCGACCCATGAGGAGACCAGTTAATGCAAGATCTCGACCAGCAAGAGAAGGCACGGCGCAGCCGCGAGTTTCGGGTGATGCTCACCAGTGCATTGCTCAGGCCGACGGGCGGGCTGATCCTGGCCGTCACCGTGCTGATCGCTGCCTTCGTCAACGTCTGGTTCATTCCGGTGGGGCTGGCCTTCTACGCCCTCACCGTCTACTTCAGCGTCAGCGACCCCAAGTTCAGCCGTAATGCGGTCAACGATGCGCTCTACCCCGAAAAAGAGGTGGACATTGGGCGGCTGCGGGGCAGCTTTCGGGCGATTATGCAGCAGGCGCTCGACCAGAAGGCCCGCATCAAGCAGGCAGTGGGCAGCACCGGCAGCGACACTATCCGTGCCAGCCTGACCCAGGCAACCAGCGGAGTAGACGACCTCACCGATATGGTGTATCAGATCTGCTACAAGGCTCAGGCTCTGGAGCAGTATCTCAGCACGGTGAATCTCGGCCAGGTGCAGAGTGAAGTTTCGACCATACAGGCGCAGGTGGCGCGTACCAGCGATGATTATCAGAAGCAGCAATACACCGCCGCCCTAAGCTCCAAGCAGGAGCAGCTTACCAACCTGCAGCAGGTCAACGAGGCGCTACAACGCTGGCAGGCGCAACTGACCAACGCCCTCAGCGGACTGGACACCATCTACTCGCAGGTGCTACGCATCAAGTCCGCCGACGTGATGAACATGACCACCGCGACCGACGAGCTATCGCAGGGGCTAAACACGCAGGTAACTCAGCTTCGCAACATCGCCAACGCCTATGATGCAGTGCTTAGTGGGAAAATGTTATGATGGCAACGGAGCAGGAAAACACGGAGCGCGTAGCCCTGGATGAGGACTGGCAGGAGCAATTGCGCGAGTTCAATATAGAGAAGCGTCGGGTACAGGTACTCGGCTTTGCCCTCACCGTAGCCTATACCCTGCTATGGCTACTCAGCGGGCTGGCGGTCTGGTTGCGCCACTTGATGAACGGACTGACCACCAACGATTGGCTGCGGGTGGCTTGCTTCAGCATCGTGTTCTTCGGTTCGCTGTGGCTGCTCAAGCTGCCTCTAGCCTATCGCATGGTCCTACTCATTCAGCGATACCAGCTGCCGGTGAAGCCGCACAACTGGTTGGCCGATAAGCTGAAGGTGGGGCTTGCTACCGGCATAATCGGGGGGTTCGCGATTGAGATAGTTTACTCTGGCCTGCGCGATCTTCCATTCTCGTGGGCGGATATAGGCGCAAATGTAATCGCGGCGGCTGTTCCGCTGTTGTACGCATCGTTGTTCATATCGTACCTATTCTACGATTATCAAGCGCCACAAGATGAGCAGCTATCCAGCCAACTGGCGCAGTTTGGCGTTAAGGCCGGAGTTGAGGTAGGCGGTGTATATCGCCTTAATGTAAGCCAGCGCACCGATGCAGCAATGGCTATGACCTCGCACCGCAACGGTAAACGCTCGGTGATGATCAGTGATACCATGATACAGCAGTTTACCCCCGACGAAATCGAGACGACCATCGCCCACGAAATCGGCCATCATCTTCACCATGATAGTCGCTGGATAACGCTGGTGAGAACAATGCTCATCATCATCAAGATTTACCTGGCTCTATTTGCGCTTTATTGGCTTATGGGCTTGGTGGGCGTTAGGGTTATGGGTGATACAGCGGGCATACCGCTATTTGCCCTGCTAATGATGGTAATTGGTCTTATGCTATTGCCTATACAAAGTGGCTTCTCGCGCTGGCGTGAGCGCATGGCGGATCAGTATGCACTGAAAGTTACGGGTAAGCCGCAAGTGTTTGCCAGTAATATGATCAAATTTGCCAACCAGAGCTTCTATGAGGC
>JANXYP010000396.1 GCA_025355955.1 Chloroflexota bacterium | reverse complement strand
CCACCCCGCCAGTGCTACGTCTGTAACCCGAGCCTCTACTGCGTGGTGTAGCCGCCGTCCACCAGCAGGGCGATGCCAGTGACGAACGATGCTTCATCGGAGCAGAGCCACAACACCGGCGCAGCGATTTCGTTTGGCTGGCCCAGCCGGTGGATGGGGTGGAGACCCACGATCGTCTCGTACATCTGCTTGTTGTCAAGCAAACGGGCGTTCTCCAGCATCGGGGTCTTGATAAAGCCGGGGCAAACCGCATTGATGCGGATATTCTGGGTGGCGTATTCGCTGGCCGCTGTCTGGGTCAGGCCGATAACCCCATGTTTGGCGGCAACGTAAGCGGCGGCAGTCTGGAAGCCGACCACGCCGAGGATCGAGGAGTTGTTGACGATCGCGCCGCCACCGTTCTTCAACATCTGCTGGATTTCATACTTCATGCAGAGGAACACGCCGCTGAGGTTGATAGCAATGACCTTGTTCCAACTCTCGATTGGGTAGTCGCCGGTGAGCGCCTGAGCGCCGCCGATGCCCGCGTTGTTGAAGGCATAGTCGAGCCGCCCGTACTTGCCGACCGCGCTGTCCACCGCTGCTTCGACCTGGATCGGCTCGGCCACATCACAGCTGACAAACATGGCCTTGCAACCGAACTCCTCGATTAGCCGCACCGTCTGTTCGCCGCCTGTGCGGTCAACATCTGCTACGACGACGCTCGCGCCCTCGCGGGCGAAGGCGATGGCGGTTGCCTGGCCGATACCCGACCCTGCACCAGTGACCAGCGCAACCTTGTCAGTGAATCTTGCAACCATAACCTTACCGTCCTTTCGTTATTCCAATCTCTACGTTAGTTGGCGACCGCGCTGCTTTCACCATGAAGCAGCAGCAGCGGCATCGGTGCGTGGGCAAGCACCTGATCGGCGATGCTGCCGAGGCGCACCCTGCTGAAACCGCTGCGCCCGTGCGTGGTCATCACGATCAGGTCGCAGTCGCGCTCCACCGCCTCGCGCACGATGCCCTCGCCGACATTGCCGCTGCTAACAACTGTGTCGCTGGCAATGTCGTGGGGCAGGGCTCGCGCCGCCTCATGCAGATAGCGGCCTGCCCAACCTGCGTTCGAGGTGGCAAGCTCCTCGCCCACCAGGATTGGTTGGGGTAGAACATCGAGCAGCACCACCTCGGCGCTTTCAGCCTGGGCCAGCACAGAGGCGATTGGCAGCGCTTGCAGGGCCAGCGTCGAGCCGTCCAGCGGCACCAGAATACGGCGGAAGGCAGGAACGCAGCCCCCAGGCTTGACCTCTGGCTGCTGGGCGCTGACTAGCAGGACAGGAATCTTCACGCTATGCACCACCTCATCGGCAACACTGCCAAAGATAGTGCGCGGCAGGCCGGTGCGACCATGCGTGGTCATCACAATCAGGTCAGCGCCCTTGCGGGCAGCGAGTTGGATAGCCGCAGTTGGGATACCTTCCACCACCTGAGTCTCAGTTTGGGTCACGCCGCAGTCGTGCAGCCGCTGTTCGATCTTCTTCAGATAGTCGCTGCTGTTCAGGACATCGCTCTCCACCATCTGCTGGTAAGCCTCGCCACTGAGTGGGGCAGCAACATAGGCATAGCTTGCGGTCGAGACGTTGTGCAGCAGCGTAATCTTCGCGCCGAAACTCTTGGCGATCGCAGTGGCGACACTCAGCGCCTTCTCACTGAAGGCCGAGCCGTCCAGCGGCACCAGAATGTGCTTAAACATTGCTTTCCTCCTAACATAAGAGCTTATTTGCCTGTTCATCCATAGTTATTATAACCGAGCAAGGTGTACAGGCCGGTAGAGCAGGGTTAACGCCAGGTAACAATCCCACTACAGGCGGAACTCAGCCCCCGTACTGCTGCGCCTGCTCGATACCGAGCAGCGCACGGTATGCGCCTCGCGCTAGGGCGAGCATCTCATCGCTGCGGGGGTAGATGAGGATTGGCGCTAGCCAGGCGAGTTGTTCGCGCAGCCACGAGGTCAGCATCGCGGAGTGGGCCAGGTCGCCAGTGAAGACCAGCGCATCAGGCCGACTGCCCAAGGCAGCGGCCATCCTGCCCACTTCCTTACCGATGGTGTAGGCCATTGCTCGGAAGATGAGGCGGGCGTGTTCGTCACCAGCGGCGATGCGGCGCTCCACCTCCTGGGCATCGTTGGTGCCGAGGTGGGCAACCAGCCCGCCACCGCCCGCGATCTTGTGTTTGATCTTCGCATAGCTATACTGGCCGCTGAAGCAGATACGGGCGAGATCGCCGACCGGCAGCCCGCCACTGCGCTCCGGCGAGAAAGGTCCTTCGCCATCGAGCGCCTGGTTCTCGTCAATCATCTGCTCCTGGCGGTGGGCGGTGATGGAGATGCCGCCGCCCAGGTGGGAGATGACCAGGTTCAAGGCAGCATAAGGCTTGCCCAGGTCGTGGCTAGCACGACGACCGGCTGCCTTGACGCTGAGGACGTGGGCGAGGGCGCGGCGGGGAGTTTCCGGCCAGCCGGTAACGCGGGCAATATCTTGCATCTCGTCAACGGTGGGTGGGTCAACCGTATAGGTGGGGATGGTACGACCCTGCACCCGGCCTGCTGCTTCGGCGACGGATTGGGCAAGCAGGATACCAAGGTTGCTGGCGTGTTCCCACTGGCCGCTGGGGTCGCCTGCCCGCATCTCGGCTAGCATCGCGGGAGTAACAAGGTAGGTACCGCTCTTGATCGGATGCAGGAACAGGCCGCCGCGGCCAACTACCACATCGAGGTCAGTAAGCTGGGTGTCCTGCTGTTGAAGCAGTGCGGTAATATCCGCATCGCGCATCGTGAACTGGTCGGCGCTGTGGCTGAACTGGGCCAACTGGTCGGCGCTGTGGCGGGCGGTGGCACTCCAGAGCGGCGCGGGGTCACGGTATGCCTCGGCGCTCGGCAGCGATCGCGCACCCTGATAGAGAGCCAATTTGGTGCTGGTACTGCCCGGATTGATGATTAGTAGCTTGATAGTGGCTTGGTTGGCAGGCTGGCTCATCGGCTCAACTCTTTTTGATCGGCTGGCGGGATAATGATGCCCTCTGCGCGTCGCGCAGCGATTGCGAAGCGAGGTGAGCCTGCTCACAGGCGCTACGCGGCTTGCGGAAGGGGCCCGGCTCCAGCATATAACGACCGCATGGGGTATGCTCCGCTCGGTCAGCCGCGCCGATGCCTTCAGCGCCTGTTCAAGCTGGTACGCGCCGAGCGCGGTCAACACCAGTTGCGCCTCATCCGGGCGATAGCCCGCCCAGTCCAGCCGCATCGCGCCATCGGCGATCAGCTGGCTGGCTTCCTCGGTGCTGAACAGGTTGGCAACCGTGTCGGCCTTCGCCACCAGCATGGTCCAGATTTGCCCCTGGCTCTGGTAGACCGCGCTCATCGCGGCGGCAGCGGTATTGTAGTCGGCGGGGAACAGCACCCGCGACACATGGGAAAGTTCGTTCATCATCGCCTCGGCCATCATCGTGTCCTGGTGCGACTGCTCGTTCTTGCCATTCTCCCAGGCGTGCGAGGTCAACACCAGCGGCACGGAGAGCCAGTGCTGAGGCCGCCCCCCTTCGCTGAGATGGTTGGCAAAGATGATTTCCTGGCGTACCGCACCGTGCATCTTGGCGGCGAATGCCTCGTAGGTGACGATCAGGTTGATACCACCCGTGTTTGCCAACGCGGCGTTGGCAACCGCCTCCTCGTTGAGCGCGGTAATCACCGCGCCATGATGCGACTCGGGGATGCCCGGCTCGGGACAAACCACGCGGAACTTGAGCGCTTCGAGAGTGTCGGTCATGCGGTTGGAGCGCATCTCGTCGGGGTTGCCGACGCGGGGGCGCAGGTGCGGGTTGGCCTCGACGGTGGCGAGGAACATCTCATCCACCGCTGCCATCGGAGAATAGCGCGTCCAGGTGGACGAATCCTGCCGTACCTCAGCGACGGGGCGGGAGAGCGTAGGTGGCAGCTCGTGCAGCGTCACCTCGCGGTTGTTGAGGGCGTGGTCGCGCTCCCTGGGACGGCCAGATGCGGCGTGGTGCTGGAAGGCGGCGATCGCTTCATCAAGCTCGGCGGTCGGCACCCACAGGCGGCGGGCGCTCTCGTTGAAGTTATGGGCGGCGATGACATCTTCGTGCGGGTTGGCGGCCGACGGCAGGTTGTGGGCCAGGTTGGTGCCTTCGCCGTAGAAGCCCGCCCCTTTGGGGGCGCAGGCCACCCCGTAGGGGAGGCTGACGTTGTAACAAGCCTCGCCGCTCTCCGCCATCGCCTGCGCCTCGGCGAGCAGGCGATGCTCCATCTCGAAGATGGCCCAGGCGAAGGCGGCAGGGTCGCGGCCATCGAAGACGATCGGGTCGAAGCCATTGAGCTTGAGATGTCGGGTGAACCATTCGGTGCCACCCTCCTGCGCCATCGTGGTTTACTGATCAATCCGCCGCCCATTGTTGATCATAATCGGCGTAACCAGGCCAGAGTCCTCGCCGCGCCATCAGCGCGGGATCCAATCGCTGCCCCGCTGCTCCTCGAACGCGCCGTCGCTGAGGAAGGCAACCAGTCGCTCGCCTGGCAGCGGCATATGCACGTATTGCAACTCGGTGAAGCCGAGGTAGCCGCCCTCGACCAGCCCGCCCGCCGTGTTGGCGTTGACGTGGCTGCCCAGCGGCGATTCCTGCTTGCCATCCGCGCCCATGCGGTAGGAGTAGAAGTCCTGGGCATAGCGAGTCAGTCTCGCATCGGTCAGCGAGTAGCGGGCAGCGTGGGCGGGGTTCATGTTATCGAGGATGAGGTTGACCGAGTCGATCGCGGCAACGCAGTGGCCCTGGCCCATAACCCACGAGCGGGTCAGCCCGCTGATGGCGTTGGCGGTCATGTAGCCGATGTAGGCAGGCACCATGTTGAGTGAGCCGCCAGGATGCCCTTCGGGGTGGGGCTTGAAGTCGGCAGCGTCGAGGTCACGACCATCAAGGTAGGCGTGCTGGACATAGGTTTGATGCACCACCAGCCACATCGCCGCCGAGGCGACGCGGTCAGCCGCAGTTAGCAACTCGAACAGCGGCACACCGTCACCCTGAAGCCCCGTGCCGCCAGTAGCTCGGCCATCTGGTAGATCTGTGCCTGGGTCTCGACACTATGGCTGATTACGCCGTATCCCGCTGCCCACACTGCCGCAGCTGGGTGGCGCTTGCAGTAGAGGGGCGACCTGCTCCTCGATGCGAATGGCTTCAACTCTGTCGTTCTGTGTAGTCATGGTTTCCTCTCGGATTCTCCTGGGTCCCCCGCAGCGCTAACAGGGTTTATGCCGCCACCGTATCACCTGTATCTTGCTCAGGGCAGCGGCGTACCCTTGCCGCCAGTGCATTCCCCGCCTACCTCCGGCGCATCGGAAGCGCCCGAGTGCTTGGTTATAAAAGCCTGCAATGTGGTCCAGTCGCCAGGGTTGACTCTGATCTGGTAGCCAGTTGATCCGTGGTTGCCCCAGGCCGACGCGATTATCGGGGCGGTAATGCCGGGGTAGGGACTAAGCAGAATTTTCTGATATTTGCGAGCGATGCCTTGCAAAGCGGTCAGCGCATTGGCATCGAGGTTGGGCTGGTAAGTAACCCAAACCGCGCCATGCTCCATATCGTGAACCCCGTTCTCGGTTGGGATGGGCTGATCGTAGATGCCACAGTTGTACCAGACCGGATTATGCGGCCCACCCACTGGCGGGATTACATATGGTGCGGTCGCGGCGTAGTCAATCGGGCCATCCTTGTGGTTGTTCACCCCGTTGTTGATCGGGTAGGTTTTCTCCACCCCCAGCGGAACATCAGCGCTGCTGCCGCTATTACTTATCGCTGGGGTGATAACCGCAATCACGATGATGCCTGCTACCAGTATCGCACCGATCACCAGACTGATCAGCATCGGGGTGGACATACCTGATGATGCCGGTTTGAATCCCTCCCGCCACTTGCTGGCGTTGCGTGGGGCAGGCGCTTGTATATTCTGGCTCTTGGTTGTAGACCCGCTAGTTGGCAGATGCGTTTTGCTGGCGGTTTGGGCTTTGCCCTGCGCTGCCGGAGAGCCGCTCTGGCCCTTCCTGGTTGTTTGCTGCTGGTTCATTGTTTACCCTTTCTGGTTATCTCGTCGGCTTCGGGTTGGCCACCAGGCGTATCTGTGCTACTGCCAGTTGGGTTGTCTACTGCCATGTGCGGCGAGCGGCAGGGATGAGGTAATCACCACTGGCGCAGATCGCCCTGATGGTGCCTGCTCAAATGAGCAGGCACCCATGTTTGAACCCGCCCAACACAACCGAGCAGGGGCTGGGGGTTAGTTGCCAGTGCCGCCGATGAAGCGCTGCATCATCTCGCACATCGGCGCGACCAGATTGCGCGTGCTATCCTCACCGTACCAGGACTTCAGGTAGCCATCCATCTCCGTGATTTCCGCCCTCGTAGGAGGCCCGGTCACTAAAGTTGAGACTGAGCTGGCAAGCCGTACCTGCCAGGTACAACAAGTGTAGCCGACAAAGGTTGCGGCTGGTGTGTAAGTTGGTGAACGCGGGGTAAAAATACAGACTAGCGAAGTTCTGATCACTCCCCTCCCACTGGGAAGGGCTGGGAGCGGGTCAGTGCCGCCATCAAAACCTGGTTAGTGAGTTAACAAACCACCAACCCCCAGCATCGTCTGCTGGGGGTTGGTGGCACTGCTGATATTCAGTTGTCTGTCGCTAGTTGCTTACCTCAGCGTGTTCGTGGCTGGCTGGCCGTAGCCGGTCAGTACTGGCTCGGTCGTGGTGTTGGTAACGCCGATGTGCAGCACCTTCTTCAGGTAAGGCAGGACGAAGCTGTCAAGCCCGTAGTAGCTGGCGTAGAACCCTGCGCTGACGATGGCTACCTCCGCCACCAGCATCTCCGTGTTCGTGCTGGTCGAACCAGCGAACAGGAACATCAGGTTGAGGAACATCCCCCAGAAGGCGGCGAAGCGGGTGAACAGCCCCACGATGAGCGCGATGCCCACCAGCGTCTCACCGAAGGCCACCATGTAGCTGAACAATGCGGCGTTGGGCAGGAAGAAGTTCTGGGCCAGGCTGGCGTACCAGGGATGAACCGCTGCGTGTGCGCCAGTGGAGTTCTTGATTGCCCCCGCGAGGAAGCCCTGGATAACCGTGCCAGCCTTGCTGCCGATCCACATCCCCTGCGCGTCGGTCAGCTTCTCCCAGCCTGCCTGCAGGAAAGACCAGCCCAGCCATACGCGGATGACACCCCAGATTGCGCCGATGAAGCGCTTGTCACTAAAGTAGCGAGTCATTTCTTGTTCCTCCTTGTGAACTACGCGAACGTTGGGTTCGCTGATTGCGGTTGTTACTTTGTCTGGTTGGGGCAATTACCCCGCTTTTCTCTTGCTCTGATGCCATTATAAATCGTGCAGGTGATAATGCTGGCAAACAGGGGTTGACGATTGGTAAAAAATCGTTGGCGCTGCGTGAATATGGCAGGTTGAAGTAGAAAATGCTGCCATCGCCGGGGATGCCGGTGGAGGCCACCCGCAGGCAGCCGCCATGCAGGCTGACCAGCGCCCGCGCCAGCGGCAGACCGAGGCCGCCACCATAGCCGGACACACTGCTGTCGCCGTCAGGGACGTAGTAGCGCTGGAAGATGGTCTCCTGCGCGGTGGGCGTGACCCCGCAGCCGGTATCGCGCACATAGACGCAATACTCACCTGCACAGGGGCGTACCTCGACCTTGATATTGCCGCCGACCGGGGTGTAGTTCACCGCATTGTTAAGCAGGTGGAGTAGCACCTGCGCGATGCGGGCGGGGTCGAAGCGGGCAGGACAGGGTTCATGCGGCACGATCACGCTCAACTCCTGGCTCTTGTCCTCGGCGAGGGGCCTGATCAACTCGGCAGCGGTGATTACCGCAGCGGCGAGGTCGCCATCCACGAGATGCAGTTGCAGTCTACCACTCTCCAGCTTGGCGAGATCTAGCAGGTCGCTGACCGCCGCTTCGAGTCGGGCGGTACTCTTCAGCGCGTAGTTGAGCAGGCGATGCAGCGGTGAGGTGGCATCGCCCGGCAAATTGTCGGCGAGGACACCAAGCGACAACTTCAGCGCGGTGAGCGGAGTACGCATTTCGTGGCTGACCTTGTCAATGAACCGCGATTGCATCATGCCTGCGTCCGGGGTTACCACGCTCAGGCTGGTGTCGCAAGGCGTAAGCGTGCCTGCCTCTGTCGCTGTGGTTATATCGCTCATAAGGTTCCTCCAATACCAGTGGTAGGTATGCGCTTAAGCGTGAAAGCGCCTCCCACCTCGTTAGCATCGTTTGTAGATGACGGGATGGCTTACCCCGCCCCCGCTTCTGCCATGCGGGCGGCGCAATCTGGTAGCTAAGTAGCTCCTTAACATCCCAGATATGTTCGCTCAACCCGGCCGCCATCGCCGGGCTGCGCCGCTGCTGCTTATCGCTCAGGCTTTGGTGTGCGGTGCAGAAGTTGTACACTGCCCCCACCAGGTACATGGCGTAGTGCAGCCGCCGCACCTTGCGGGCCGAGCGGCGGGTGCGCCTGGCTAGTACCGCCAGCCGTACCCGAAAGCTGGGGTTGAGCCGTTCGATGTAGCTGGTGTTCAGCCCGCCACCGACTTGACTGCTCGCTGGCTGTGCGCCCAGTGTACTCTCGTCGCCGTAGGCCACCCGTCGGACGATGCCGACCAAGCGACGCTGCACCCAGTTTTTGACCACTTGTCCAATCAGCACCCCGGCCCGCTCGACCAAGCGGGGGCGACCGCGTTGTCCTGCCTGCGGCTGCTTGAGGCGCATCGCGGCCACTGTAGCCTTACGGTAGGCGGCCAGACCATCTACGACCACCAGCAGCGGCAAGGCCATGCAGCAACCGGCAATTAGCTGGCACAAGCTGGATATTAGCGCCCTATTGCGGTGCAGGCTGACCCGTCCGCCCAGCCATAGCCTGGTGGGGATGGACATCGCCATCGCCATCCAGACGATACCCGCCTGGGTCTTGACCCTGATTTCGTCGGCTTGCACCTGGCCCTGGTTACGCGGCTGCTCGACCAGTTGCTCTTGCAGCGCCTGGGCGTGTTGCCCGCTCTGTTCCAGCCAGGTACTGATGGTGCGGGTCTGCAGGCCAAAAGCAGCGCAGATGGCGGCCACCGGGCAGCCATTGGTGAGCAAGATAATTACGATGGTAATGAGTTCAAGCGGGTAACGCTTGCGATAGAAAACCGTGCCTTTGGCGGCGACAAAGGTGCGACGACAGACCGTGCAACGCCAGCGGTTCTCTTTGGGGGCGTGAGGGCGGATGTTGGCTCGTCCTTGCACGCCACTTGCAGGACAGTGCGGATTAGGGCAGAATAGGGGTGGCTGGTTCATGTAAGACCTCCTCAAAACGATGTTCTTGGTAACAAGGAGATTGTACATGAACCTGCTAACTTATTCTAGTTCCTGACCTTTCTTTCACGCTTATCCGCACACCTACCATACCAGTTGCTACCAAGTGTTACTCTCGATTATAGACCACAGCCATTAACAAGTCGGTGCAATCAGGTGAACATTGGGTGAAAAAGTGCGCAAGAGATGCAGCCCAGGCAGGTGCATAATCGATGTGGAATAAAGTGGACGGCAATCGTGTAAGGGAGCAGGCTAAACAAGCAGACTGCCCCGCCAGAGTACGACGGGGCAGCTTTAGGTTATGCTTCACTGAGTTAAGCTCGCTCCCTTCCTAACTGGTTCGTTCGGTTCGCTGCTTGATGCCGAGCATCATCTTGCGCTCCATGATGAACTGGGCTGGCTCTTGAAGTAGCCGCACCGCCAGGGTAGTCGCCAGGGTTGGCTGCCAGTCAATCCGCCAGCGCACGAGCAGACGGGTGGCCTGTTCGCTGATCGGGGCGAGAGCGAATGTCCAGGTGACGTTCATTTCGGTCCTGAAGTAGTTGCCCGCTTTGCCCTTGCCGTCCCGCATTAGGTTGGGGTTGTATAGTACAAGCGTCCGCTCCGGTTCAAGCACGGCAACCTCCAGCGCCATTACGTCGCTGGGGGCGAGCCGCACCTTGTCGCCCACCTTCAGGTTCTGCAGCTCAGGGATGATGGTATCGGCGTTGTGTATTTGCAGGCCCACCAGGTTCTCCACCCATTCGTAGCTGTACAACCCGCCGCGCCCCTGCCCCATCTGCGCCAGCCACGGCCATACTTCGGCGGCAGGCGCGTTGATGGTAATCGCGTAGGTGGCGTTCATCTGCGGCTCGGGTATCAGTTCATCGCCGGGCAGCGTCTGCTTCACCTCCGCGACGGTCGCGCCCCAGTAGAGTAGCGTCGGACGGATGCCCAGCAGGTAGTTCCATGGCAGTGAGCTTGCCATCGCGGTAAAGGCGGCGAGTGTTGCCTTGCCCCGCTTGCTCTTGGGCTTTAGCAGGAAGCGGAATGCGATCGGCACGGCAGTGATACCTGCCGTGATCGCTACTGAGCGCCAATCGAGGCCGAGTTGCGCCAGCTTATGGCGATTGGTACGCTTGATCTTCCGGTAGTGTGCGGCCAGCGTCATTTCTACACCGTGCGCCGGGGTGAACAGCGCCAACCGGTACTTTATGTACGTGACCGCGTGGATGGCCCCGACCGAGCGCTGCTCGACCCCGCTCACGACCTGGCGCAGGGGTCAACTGCGCTGGATTGGTGGTATCCCTCCCCCGACGGCCAGCTGCTCGCTTACGGCGCAAGCGGGCATGGCGACGAACGGAGTACACTGTTTGTGCTGGGCGTGGCTAGCGGCAAGCGGCTACCCGATACCATTCCCCATACCCGCTACTGCTCACTCGCCTGGCAACCGGACGGCACCGGCTTCTACTACACCCGCTTCCCAGCAGCGGGTGAGGTACCCGCCGATGAGCAGGATTATCACCAGCACGTCTACTATCACCGTTTGGGCGACGACTGGCCTAACGACCTTCGATGGTTCGGCGCAGGCCGCGATATGACCGAGCAGGTGATGGTGCAACTCTCGCCCAATGGCCGCTGGCTGATTATTAGCGCTTTCGTCAGCGACGTGCAGAGCGCGATCTACGTTTGTGACCTGGCTTCGCCATCCGCCAATTTCATGCCCATCACTGCCAGTATCGCCGCGCTCTTCAGCGCGGAGGTTAACGGCGATCACCTCTACCTGCTGACCAGCTACCAGGCTCCCCGCTACCGTATCCTCGCCCTCGACCTGTTCCAGCCATCCCTGCAGAACTGGCGTGAGATTATCCCCCAACGCACTGACTGTACCATCCGCGACTTCTGCATCGTCGGCGCTACCCTGATCGTCGAGGAGCTGCACAATGCTTGCTCTCAGGTGCGTGCCTATAGCCTGGGCGGTGAGGAGCATGGGGTTATAGACTTGCCGTCGCTCGGCGCGGTGACCGCCCTGGGCGGCGCATAGGACGGCGATGCCGTCTATATCAGTTATGAGTCGTTCACCGTCCCGCCGACTATCTACCGCTACGAACCTGCAACCAGGTCAACGCAGGTGTGGGCAAAGGTCGAAGCGCCAGTAGATAACATCCCGACTACCGTGGAACAGGTCTGGTACAGCTCGAAGGACGGCACCCCCGTGCCAATGTTCATCCTGGCTCCCCAGGGGATGCGTAGAGATGGTCGCAACCCTACGGTTATCACCGGCTATGGTGGATGGAGGGTCAGCCTCAGCCCGCGCTTCAGCTATGGCGCGAACTTCTGGCTGCGGCGCGGCGGGGTCTATGTGGTGGCTAACCTGCGCGGTGGTGGCGAGTTCGGCGAGGATTGGCACCACGCCGCTATGCTGGAACACAAGCAGAACGGGTTCGACGACTTTATCGCCGCTGCCGAGTACCTGATTGATGCGGGCTATACCACAGCCGCCCGCCTGGCAGCGCTTGGCTACAGCAACGGTGGGCTTACCGTGGGCGCGGCGCTGACCCAGCGCCCGACCCTGTTCCGCGCGGCGGTCTGTGGGGGAGCGCTATTCGATATGCTGCGCTATCACCACTTCGGCCAGGGCCAGCTCTGGACTGAGGAATATGGCTGCGCCGAGCTTGCCGCCCAGTTTGCCTACCTCTACGCTTACTCGCCTTATCACCGGGTGCAGCCGGATACCTGCTACCCGGCAGTGCTGCTAACCGTGGGGGCCAACGACGACCTGGTGGACCCGCTGCACTCGCGTAAGATGGCAGCGGTGCTGCAACAGGCCAGCACATCTGCGCTGCCGGTGCTGCTGCGCGTGGGGGCAGATGCCGGACATGGGGCCGTTCCATCCGCTCCCGCGCAACTCCACGAACTGGTGGATGTGTGGAGCTTTATCTGCACCCAGCTTATCTTAACTGCAAAAATAAATCAGCAATCAGCGTTGCGCTATATATAGCCGTGGTCGTAGCATTATATCCGGCATAGTTAAACGCTGAGGCATAGAAGGAAGGATTAAAGCGATGTCGAACCAACAAGACGAGCCGATGCTAGCGCTGCCCGCACCGAGCGCCGAACTCACCAAGGTGTGGCAGAGCGTGAATGCGCTGCCAGGCGCAGCCCTCTACGTAGTTACCAACATATGGGTGGCTAAAGACATACCCATGATCGTGAACCTCATGTTTGTCGAGACCGGTCCTGGAATGCCTGAGTTGATATTGCTGACGAGATCAGCATCACCTTATCGCTGGCAAACTGCCCCAGGATTGTGGATTGAACTCTCATCAGATGAAGACGATCATAGCTGGCAAGCGAAGTTGATATACGTCCAGAGTGGCGAAGATAGGCTAATAATTAAGATGAGCGCAAAACACGAGCACCAAGTCGATGCTATCGCCGAGATTTGGCTGAGAAGCGCTAATCCTAACACCTCCCAAGCGGGCAAGTCGTACCACATGACCCTCGCACTGCTGCAAGCGCTGGCGGCAAGGGATAGCATCAGCATTATTGACCCGCGCCAGCCAACATCACTACTTGGTCAGGAGCATCGTGATGCAGAAACTTTCTGAACGGACCAAGCGCCACCCCCCTGCCTGGCAGCGTGTCAGTCAGGCTGCTCAGGAGAGCACCCTGCCATCCTGGATTATCCGGGAGGGGGTCAGGCGCGGGTTTATCGAAGCGCAGCCCGGTAGCCGTCCGCTGCTGGTCGATGCCAACGACGTGCATCAGCTTCAAGATGCCCGCGCCACCCACGATTATACCTATCGCGGCTGGCCGGATAAGGAGCGCGGCACCCACTAACCAGAGGGAAGCATAAAGCGGCAATTTGGGCAAAGATATGGTTCAAGACACCAACGTGACTGCGTAGATAGCGTAGATAACCAGGAGGATACGATTGAGCGAAAATCAGAAGCAAAAGGCGGCCCTACTTGCGCTGCGTTAGGCGTGCAGCGATTACGCCCGCCTCGATGATGAACTAATGTGCTCAACGGCCAGCATGAGCAGCAGAGAATCCGCATCAGCGAACTGGTGGCGCAGACTGGCGCTCAAAAGTTCCTCGGCTTTGGCCGGGTCGAACTGACCAGCCCAGCGGTGATTACCAACTACGACCAGAAGATGCTCGATGCCCTGCTGGATGAGCTGGAAGCAGTAAGCGACCCGCGCGGCGCGCGGATGCGAACGGCGCGTCGCCAGACGATGCGGGCAGGCAGCCTGAAGATCACCAGAGAACGCTGAACATAGAAAGAGGAAACCAGAATGTATGCAGACGACCAAGGACTGAGCAGCGCCTCAGCGGCAAGATCAGCCTGGGTCAGTCGCCGCGCCACCAGGGATGAGGAGCGTTGTGGTAGAGCGACATGATGCGTTCGCGGAAAGTAGCTAGATCGTACAAACCTACGCCTTGACCATTGTCGTCAGTTCGGCGCAGAGTCTTCCATTGACCGCGCCTGCTTCGCCACCTACCATCTTCAGTTCATTCTGCACACGAACAACCCGCTGCCAAGCTGCCTCCAATAGATAATCAGATAATCCCTAGCAGGGAAATGCGTATCATAGCAGCCACCTCTCTATGTATGCCTATCTTATAGCACAAAATAGCATGGGGCAAAGCCGTGTCAAGCGATGACACTACAAATATTCGATAGCAATGCGTCATTATCTGCTGAACTGGGTGGGGCAGTGGCAGGGTAAGCACGGCCTTTGTTGGTGTTGACTGGGCGGGCGCGTTTGGGTAAGACGGTCTTGTGTTAGGTTTGGCATATCGGCTGGTCGAGCAGGATATATCCGAGCAGGTGCCGCACTTCTCGATGCTGTTCATCACCGCTAACGATCTAATGGCCGTACTCACTACCTGGCGGGGCAGGGAAGAGCGCTTCAAGAGTTACCTTGACTGCATCGTCAGCTTGTCCTCGACGACCTGGGCAGAGAGCCAGCCAGTGATAGAGCGCCTGCCTGCCTCCCCCGTGGTGATGCACCGCTTGAGCCGCTCACCCACCCCTACGCTAATATCTAAAAAAAGGAGGCGCACCAGTTCGGTGCGCCTTTACTGGAATTTGTACTCTGAGTTCAGACTGGGTGGCTGAAGGCAGCCACCCAGCCCTTAGTTCCCAGTCCTTAATGCGGTCGGTTGATGATGCCGGTGTAGACGATCTGGGCCATCTCATCGCGGCGGATGTTGTTGTTGGGGCGATAGGTATGATCAGGGTACCCACTGACCAGCCCACTGTGGTAGGCGGTCTCGATGCTGACGTAGAAGACGTTGCTGGGCGGTACGTCGGTGAAGTCCTGCTGTCCGCCGGTTGGGGTTATCAGCGTATAGCAACCCGCATTGACTACCAGCTTGGTAATCTGACCGCGAGTAATGGGCAGGTTGGGCAGATAACAGGGGAAGCCTACCCCATGGGCCGTGCAACTAGGTTGATCGAAGCCGCTGAGGATGCCAGCATGGAAGCCAGTTTCGATGTACAGGTAGGCGAAGTAGCTGGGCGGCACATCAGTGAAGTCGGGCGGACCGCTGGGCGTGTAGAACGGCGTGCCGAAGCCGAGTACCACCACCTTGGCGAACTGGCCGCGAGTGCTGGTGCCAGCCGGACCGTAATGGGTAGCATCGAGGCCGTTGACCACGCCGCGACAATAGAGGTAGTGGATGGCGGTGTAGAAGGTGTTGCCGCTAAGGTCCACGAACGGGTTGGCGCAGTCAGTCGGGGTTATGCTCGGCATCGGCGTGCTGGTTGCCGCCGGTGTTGGGGTGGCGCAGACATCGGGCGCGGCCAGCAGTTCACTAGTGGCTGTTCTGGTCGGCGGAGGACTCGTAATACGGCCGGTGTAGACGATCACACGTCCGTCAGACAGGGTTCCCTGCGCCTGACCGAGGCGTGGGAGTGACATGGTTGGTCCGGCACTCCAGGTGTTGTTGCTGATGGTGTAGAAGTGGGTGGTGTTGGTAGGAGTGAAGGCGGTAGTGCCACCATCGGTAATCAGCAGTTGGTCGCTACCGTATGTCGAGATGTTCGCCTAGTTACCGTAGCCGCCCAGGTTGGCTGACCCCAGGGTAGTCCATGCCTGGCTGGTCGGGTCGTAGGAGTAGAGGATGTCGACGGCATTGGAGTTGGCATCGGTGCCCCCGAAGACGTAGACCCGGCCGTTGGCGGCAGTGGCGTTGATGTTAGTGCGCGGCGCGGGCAGTGCGGTGCTGGTAGTCCAGGTGTTGCTGGTAATGTCGTAGATAAAGTTGGTGCTGAATGTGTTGGTGAGGTAGTCGTCACCACCAATCACGTAGAACTTGCCGTTCAGCACCGCTCCAGCAGCGGCTTCCAGCGACATAGGCAGGGATGGGCCGAAGCTCCACGTGTTGCTGGCGATGTCGTAGATATGCAGGGTGTTGGTGACGCTAGTGCCGCCGATGTAGCCGCCTGCCATGTAGATCTTACCCCCCCACGAGCCAGATGGCGCTTGGCTAGCCGCGACTGGCTGCGGAGCCAGCGAGGTCCAGGTGTTGCTGATGGTGTTGTAGCGATCGAGCTGGAGTGTCTCAGTAAATTGTCCATTCATCCCACCTACTATGTAGAAGTTACCATCGTTAGCCACCACGCCACTGGTGTAAGCGCGGCCGGGGTTTAGCGGCGGCCCAGACTGCCAGGCCGGATTGCCACCACAGGGTGTTGGGGTGGGAGTGCCAGGCGTGTTGGTTGCCATTGGATGGGGCTGACTGACCGCCGGATTGCTGATCGCCGGGGCATTGACGACAGGGTAAGGGTGGGAACCGACCGGGCTAGCCGTGGCGGTGCCAAGAATCCCGGCAATAGTACTGGCGGCCAGGGCCAGGGTCAGTATTGGGAGCAACCATTTGTACCGCTTCATTATAGTCCTGCCTTTCTGCAGTTTATTTCTGCTGTCCGATGAGGTGAGTTGTAGCGACAGTCCCATAATACAATCTGCCATTCGGCAAACTTTGAGGTTTTTTGAGGTATGTTTTGTGATTAGCCCGCTTGGCTACAAGTTTAAGTCGGTATGATAGCATGACCAGCACCTGTCCTGGCTTAATTTTTTATCATTTACCGCAGCCGATGAAGTATGCTAACTGCGCCGGTGTGCAATTGACTATACGGCGATGTTATGCTAGTATAGTTGTGAAAAGAAGCATAGTTGAGCTGCAGACTTGCGAGTGTGGCGACCTATTTTCTCCCCAATCAGGAGAGCCCATGTACGACCTTGCAACCTTCAGCAGGCGAGTGAAGGAGCTTTACCGCCAGAGCTATCCCTACGACAGCGGGCACCGGGCAAACCAGAGCGACCTCGCTTCCGCTGTTGGCCTCGCCATGGCCGAGTTGAACCGCCGCCTCAACGGGGCGCGAAGCGCGCTCCTCACTGATCGTGATGTACACGCTATCGTCCGCGTACTCTCTGAGTGGGGCGCGATTACCACCCAGGCCGAGGCGCTCGACCTGCTCGATCTAGTCTGCTGTCCCCAGTTCAGCCAGGTTGAGTGGAACTCACCCCCGCTCGACAGCCTCGCCCCCCTCCGCTCTACCGCTGCCGGATCTGAGCAATCGCTTCCCCACCGCGCCGAAATAACCAACCTGCCGCTGGAGCTTTCCAGCTTTGTTGGGCGCGGGCGTGAGCACGCGGAAGTCGCCCGCCTGCTTGGTGAAAGCAGGCTGCTGACCCTGACCGGGCCAGGTGGGGTGGGCAAAACCCGCCTCGCGCTTAACGTGGCTGCCGCGCTCACTCCCCGCTTCCAGGATGGCGTGTGGCTGGTGGAACTCGCGGGCCTCTCCGAGCCTGAGCTTGTGCCGCAGGCGATCGCCGGGGTGCTGAAGATTCGTGAGCAGCCGGGTAAGTCGCTAGTCGAGAGTATGCGCGATGCGCTCGAGCGGCGCGAACTGCTGCTGGTGCTGGACAACTGCGAACACCTGACGATGGCAGCGGCAATGGCGGCGCTACAGCTGCTCTCCTACTGCCCCCATCTGCGGGTGCTGGCCACCTCAAGAGAAGTGCTGCGCATTGATGGCGAGGTAAGCTTTAGCGTACCGCCGCTTCGCCTGCCCGCCGCGCAGGCGAAGCTGTGGCTGGGGCGCATGGCCAGCTACCCCGCGATTGCCCTGTTCGTCGCGCGGGCGCGGGCGGGGCGACCAGGCTTTCGCCTCAGCGATAGCAACGCGGCGGCAGTGCTTGAGATCTGCCAGCGGCTCGATGGTCTGCCGCTGGCAATCGAGTTGACCGCAGCGAGGCTACGAATGATGGGGGTGGGTCAAATCAGGGAGGAACTGAGCGACCGCTTTGGCCTGCTGGTTGGCGGGCGGCGCGATCAGCCAGCGCGCCAGCAGAGCCTCTTTGCGATGATTGATTGGAGTTACCAGCTGCTGAACCAGACTGAGCAGCGGCTGTTCCGCGCGCTATCCGTATTCGCGGGCGGTTTTGTGCTTGAGGCCGCCCGGGCGGTGGCCGCGGGTCAGCTTGAGGAGAGTGGGAGCGTGGTGGCGGTGTTGGGGCAACTGGTAGACAAATCGCTGGTAATTGGCAGCGTATCCAGCGGTGAGGGGCGCTTCCGGATGCTGGAGACGATCCGCGAATACGCCCGCAACCAGCTCCACGAGCAAGGTGAGCTGGATCTGATGCTGGCCCAACATGCCGATTACATCATGCGCCTGGTCGAGCAGGCCCGGCCGGAGCTAAGCGGGCCTGATCAGCCAGCCTGGTTGACGCGGCTAGATGCCGAGATCGATAACATTCGTGCCGCACTGGGCTGGTTGTTGGTAAACCGTCCCGCTATGGCGATTGCCACGGTCGGGCTACTTACGAATTACTGGATAATGCGCGAACGTCTCAGCGAAGGGCGCAAGTGGGTAGCTGATGCGCTGAAAGGAGAAACCACCGATAAGGCCGATTTGGCGAGGGCGTTGAATGCGGCAGGCAGTCTAGCCCTTTTCCAGAGGGATCTCGTGGTAGCCAAAAGCTATACAGAGCAGGCGCTTGAGTTGCAGCGGGATTTGCGCGATAAATATGGTCTCGTCGATACATTGGATATCCTGGCAAGTATCACCAGAGATCTAGGCGACTATGCCACAGCCCGCCATTACTATGAGGAGAGTCTGGCGCTCGCCGATTGGAATGCGACGCGCCTTTACGCAGTTAATCCCCTAAATCAGGGCCACCTTACTATGGAAGCAGGCGATTATATTGCTGCGCGCGCCTTCTTTGAGCAGAGCCTGCAAGTTGCCCGAGAGCAAGGATACCAGGACGTGATCGGGGGTGCGCTGAATGCTCTAGGTGACATCGATTTTGAAGAGGGTGACTACGATGAGGCGCTTAGGCGCTGCGACGAGGCCCACATGGCATACGAGGCTTACAGCCAGGGGGCAGGTGGTTACGAAACCACCACTCGCGGCCTGGTTGCCATCGCGGAAGGTGATTATGTAAAAGCGAGCGAGCTACTAGAGGATAACCTGCGGATGGCGCATGAGTGGGGTAGCAATCCGGCAATCGGTGGTGCGTTGATTAGCTTGGGCCGAGTAGAATTTGCGCAGCAGCACATCGTCGCTGCCTCCTCGCGCTTCAAGCAAGGGCTACAGCTACTTCGCGACAGCGGTCTCAAGCGAGAGATTGCCGAAACCCTTACTTTCGTCGGCGATACTGAGGCGGCCGCCGGTAGCAAAGCGGCCGCCCGTAAGGCAGTTAATCTGATCAGCTACAGCACCCAACTACTCAATATCTGTGGCGCAGCGCTATCGCGCAGTCAAGTTCCGCTGAAGGAAGCGGCTTTGGCTGCCTGCCGCGCTTCGCTAGACGAGGAAGAGTTCGCCGCCGCCTGGGTCGTGGGCGAGGCCATGACGATGGAGCAGGCGATTGATTATGCGCTGGGGCAAGCGCCAAAAGGTTGAGAGCGGGCGGGAGAAAAACTATTACCAACTTTCTATAGGGGCGTACCCACAGCACATCGTGCCACCCCCTTACACGGATCAAGCCTTGCATAGCCGGCATCCACTTCGCTGGTACGCTACGCCCTAACCGTGACCAGCGCCACTCCTGTATGTTCCAATCCGCCGGCACGATTGAACCAGTCGGCCGGTAGTTATGCAAGCCGATCGGTACAACCGACACCCCCAGCCGCACGAATAGTGGCAGGGTAGGCAATTGCTCAGCGAATATCCTCTGCTCCGCTCGATAAACGGGGGCGCGTTTAACCGGATCGAGGGCAATGGAGGCATCGTTGCAGATTTGGTCAAATAGCGCATCGTTTTGCGCATTGCGCCAGCCTGGGTAGTTCTGACCAGAGTAGTTATTCTGCGCGGTCGGAATCCCGCTTGATTGATACAGGCCGCAGCCAGGGTCAGTTGTGCTTACCCATGTGTATTCGGCGAAAGCGAATGTGCGGCGTTGGAGTGGACCATCGTCGGCGAAGAGTATATTGGCTGGGATATATATGACCTGGGCGTCAATGCCAACCGCCTTCAGGTCGGCGGCGACAAGCTGGGTCACCGATTGACGTAGGACGCTGCCAGCGGTGGTCGTGTACGTGAAACTCATCTTTCCGCCTGGGCCGGTCAGGATGCCATCGGCACCCATTGTGTATCCAGCCGCAGCCAGCAGCTGACGGGCTTTGTCAGGATTGTACTCATACTTCGGCACATCGCTGGCGAAGTATGGAACGATGTTGGGGGTAATCCAGGTGTGCGCCACCACCGTCTTGCCGAACTCCAGATTGTCCACAATCTGCTGGCGGTTTATGGCATAAGCGATGGCATGGCGGACGTTGACATCCTGGAACAGTGGGTTGTCGAGGTTGATATCTATATGCTCCCACGCAGTAGTGGGGGTGTTGTATATCTTAATCTTACCGGATGCATCGATCGTCTCAAGCTGTGGCATCTGATTCGGGTCCGCGCTAGCAACGTCAATCGCGCCAACCTGGACCTGGGTGAGCATCTGGTTGGTTTCCCCCACAATCTTGAAGGTGACGGTGTCGAAGGCGGGCTGGTTGGGGGTCACGTTGTAGTTCGGGTTCTTCTCTAGGATAATGGCCTGGCCTGCCACCCACTCGCGGACGCGGTAGGGGCCGGTGCCGAGCGGGGCGCGGCCATAGTCGCTGGCCTGGATTTTAGTCGCATCGAGCTTGCCATAGGCGTGTTCAGGGTAGATGGAGGCATTGAGAGGAAACAGCGGGTCAACGGAAGGACCCTTCTAGTGGGTCATTAAACAGGGACATAGCCATTGATGCTGGCATCTGCTTTGTGGTTGTATGGTTGGATGTAGGCTGCCGAGCCGCCCACTCGCTGGTGCCGTTCATGGCTGCGTTGCCGCCGCTCCCGCCTGCGCCCACCCCACACGAAAGGGGTGGGGTGTACGTTCCAATGCGCCGCTACCGCTTCCAGGCTGGCAATGATTTGGGCGGGTTGTTCATAATGCTGGCCGTCCATCGCCCGCGCTTTGATGATGCGCTGTATGCTTTCCGCC
>JANXYP010000205.1 GCA_025355955.1 Chloroflexota bacterium | reverse complement strand
TGCCCTTCTTCGCATCCAGCGTGGCGGTGGCACTATTCATATTGTCGGTTACGCCGGTAAGTTGTGCTTGTATAGCTTTGGCCGCCTCAGTATCACCGTCCGCCTTAGCCTGCTTCAGCTTGATGGTGAGGCGGTCTATCTCCGGCTCATATTGGTCCTTGATTGTCTGGATCTGCGCCCCCAGGTCATCGGATTTGTCTGTAAGAGGTGCAAGCCGCTCCTTCGCTACCGATACCCCTCCGCCTGCTGCTTTGCCCGCTCTGGCTGTTGCTGCTGTAGCCTGCGCTGCCATCGCGGTAGTCTGGTTGTTGACCGCCGTGACTACCGCGTCCTCGGCCTTCACCCGATCGTTTGCCATGCTGAGGTTTTCTTGCAAGGCGGGTTGCTGTTTCTTCAGCGCAGAGATGGCCGCATCGAGGCCCACCAGGGTCTGCTCATAGGGCTTCTTGATCGCGTTCTGTGCGGCGATGGCGATGGTGTGCTGCGAATTGAGTTTGTCAATACGCAGTTGCTCCGCAGCAATCTGATCCTGGGTCTGTTTGAGGCCAATGGCAGCTGCGTCGTATTGCTGCTGCGCCGCATCTTTGGTCAGCTTGGCGGTGTCTACCTGCACCTTCTGCTGGGCGAGTGAATTGGTAAAAGCGTTCTTCTGGGCATCATCAACGTGCTGCAAATCCTGCCCCTGCTGCTGGATGGGGGTAAGGATGTCCTGCTGTGCATTTTTCTGCGAGGTCAGCACATCGTCGGCCTGGCGTTTCTGCAAGTCCAGATTTAGCATGGTCTGGTCATGCGCTTTTTGCTCATCCGCCATCTGCTGGGCAAGGGCATTGCCCTGCGCCGTGCCGGTCTTGCCGCTGCCACCAGCTGCGGCAATCTGCAATTTAAGCTGGTCTTGCCGCTCGGCCCAACGCTGCTGCTCCTGATTGTAAGCGCGGTCGGCCTGGGTGATAGTCGCGTTCGCGCCCCGGTTTTGCACGTCGAACTGATATTGCAACGCGCCGGTCTGCTGGCTGATAATGTCTAGCCGCGCCTTGTCCTGGTCGGCAAGGGCGGTAGCCTGATCCTGTAGGCTGCTGTACGCGGTTTGCTGATCGGTGAGGTCTTGATTAGCCTGGGCAAGTTGGTCGCTTACATCTTGCAGCGCCTGCTTCTGGTCAATCGCGGTGGACTTGAGGCCGTCCATGATGCCCTGCTGGGTGGTTAGCTGATCGCCGATGGTAGCTAGCAGGTTGGTGTTGTCCGTGAGCGCCTTAGTCTCAGCGATAGTAGTAGTTACCTTGTCCTGCTCCAGCGTGTTGACCGCCGCAAGATTTTGCTGCAAGGCAAGGTACGCCGTGACCAGCGCCTGTACGTCCGCGCCCTGACCCTGAAGATCAGCCGAGACCTTATCCATCATCGCTTGAGTCACATCAGCACCGTTGCGGTAGGCATCGAGGATGGCCGATATATCAGCCTGCGTACCGAATACCGCCTGCGCGACGTTGAACTTATCATTAGAGCCGAAGACAGTGGCGAAGCGGGTTTGCAGCGTCGAGCCTAGCTGATCCACGAAGCTGAAATCAGCCGAGGTCATGCCCTGGCCGATGAGCGCGACCCACTGCTGGCCCACTGTACCCATCCAGGGCGCAAACGGTGGGGGTGAGTGAGGGGTCATCTGGAAGCCGAGGAAGTTGCCAATCGCATCTACCGCCGGGCCGAGGATGGGGATGCTGTTGACAATGCCCTGGGCAATAAAGCCAATCATGTCGCCGCCCCACTGAATAAGCTGGTGGGGCAAATCCTGAGTGAAGAAGTTGGACAGCGCGACGGCAACGGTCTTGATGCCGTCGCCAATCGCCGAACCCATGTTTGCCATCGCGCTGCCAATCTTCGGGCCTAGATTACCAAAGAAATCGCCAATCCCTTGCCAATTAGCTATAATCAGCGCCGCGCCACCCGCCACCGCTGCGACTGCCAGGGATACAGGGGAGGTGAGCGCCAGGAACACGCCGCCCAGGGCTGCCACCGCCGGGGTGAGTATACCTATCGCGCCACCCAGCACTAGCAGCCCGCCGGTGAGCGCAACCCCTGCTACGATGACAGTTTGCACCGGCGCGGGCAATTGCTGGAAGCCATCTGCTAGCGTCTTGACGAACCCAGCTACAGCCATAATCGCAGGGGCGAGGGCCGCGCCTGCTGATTGCGCCGCATTGTCCATTGCTTCTTTGGCCTGATTGATCTGGAAGGCCGCCGATTTGGTTTGTTCCCCCAGCGCGATAGCCACCCGCCCCGCGCCGTCGGTTGCGGCATTGTTGGCGGCAAGCGCAGTAGTGTAGCCGTCAAACTCTCCGCTAGCGAGGGACACCTCACCCTTCAGCGCGCGGATGTTGCCAAACAGGTGCGATAGCGTTTCGTCGCTACCGCCGCTAGCCTCCTTGACGTATTCCAGCGCCCCGCCGAAACCGCGACTGGCGATCAGGGCTTCACCCGATGCTATGCCATCGTTGTGAAACTGCTCCTGCAAGGCTTTGGAGGGCTTTAGCAAGCCGGACATGATCGCGGAGAGTTCGTTGCTGGCCTGGGTTGCGGTCAGGCCGGAGCGGGTCAGCACATCCATGCCCGCCCCTAGCTCCTGCAAGCTGATACCCATCGCGCCCGCCAGTGGCCCGATCTTGGAGATGTTTGCGCTATATTCATCGAGCCGCATCACGCCGTTACCGACGGTGGCAAGCATGATGTCAGCGGCTTTGGATACATCGTTGATGCCCAGCGCCGCGCCGCCGGTGGCGTTCTTATATGCGCCCATTATCGCGATCAGGGCTTGCGATGTGGTACTCATATCCGCCTGGTCAGCGGCTGCGGCTCTGGCCGCTACGCTCATCACGGTCATGCCCTCGCTGCCGGTATAACCCGCCGCGCCCACCTTGTACAAGCCCTGCGCTATCTTGGTGGAACTCTCTCCGGTCGCCTCTCCGATGCCCTGTATCTGTTTGCCCGTTTCCCCTAGCGTCAGGTTGCCCAGCGCGCCCTCTGCGGCGACGTTGGTGAGTGCCGCGCCGAACGCTACATACTGATCAATCGCATCCTTGACCGGCGCAAGCATCATATCGCCGAGCATCTTCATCTGATAGCCCGCGCCAACCAGCGCGTCGGTTAGCCCGCCCATGCTAGATGCGCCCGACGTGCCAACCTGCTTAACTGCTTCCTCGGCCTGGTTTGCCTGGTTGATTACGGTAGAGAAGGAGGCATTTATGGACGCGCTGAAGCCAGCCAACGAACCGTTGTCTGTTATGTTAATCTGGATTTCGGCGCGTTCGGTAAAGCTGTCCATGTCTATGCCTACCTATGCCTTGACTATAGTAATGTCGCTGCTCTGGTACTCGCTAATCTGGTCGCGCCATGCTGCGGCTACCTGCTCGTCGGTTAGCGGATTGGGCTTCTTACGCTTGCTAGCGTACCCGTTGGCTATCGGGCTGGCCGCTATCTGGCGCTGGGTTGGGGGTTGGGGATTTATCTTTAGCAAATCCTCAATCTTATGCAGCGGCTTGCCCTTGTCGTCATATTCGGCTAGCTTGTTGCTCACGAAGCGCCCCCAGTCGGTTATCAGCCGGTTTAGCGAGTAGGCGAGATAGGGTTGCTGCTCTACCTTCTGCCTGCCTAGCCACATCTCAGCGGGGGATTGCCCGCTGTCCTTCGCTCGAAGATAAAGCATCCATGCCTTGATCTTGCCGTCGGGCTGCGCGAAAGTAGTCCTGCACTCTCTGTAGCTCCGAGGTGAGGAACACCCACAGCTGATTGAGCCGCTGGGTCGGGATGCGCTTTATCCACAATGCGCCGTCTCCTTCCTCATCCTTGCTATAGACCAGGCGCGGCGCAACGATTACCACACCCAGCACCGCCTCAACCAACATCACGCTATCGGCAAGCTGCTTGGCGTATTCGTCGCGGATAGCCTGCAAATCGGCACCCAGCAGGATGTCGCCGCGGGCCTCCCGGATCATGATGTCGCGGTTATAGTCGATCCACTCTCCCAACAGTTTGTACATCGGGTCGGTCGGCTCGATCATCTCGGCGCGGTGGATGTGTTCAGGGGCGAAATATTCAAATACAATCTCTTGACCCATCTCCTCGATCCACCAACCTAGTTGATTGGCGTGGCCGGGGATGTCCCTTAGCATCATGATTGTTTCATTGGTGTAGTAAACGCGGGTCATGCCGCCATCGCTGGATTTAGTTATTTGCCGTATGCCACCCACCCCTACTGATTGATACTGATGCTTAGGCGCAGCGGTAACGAAGCGGGATGGGGTAACGGTAGGTGAGGGCGGCGCAGTAGTAGGCTGCGGCGCGGTTAGCATCGGCATCGGGGTG
>JANXYP010000320.1 GCA_025355955.1 Chloroflexota bacterium | reverse complement strand
GATCACCCGTCATTTTAGGCGGTTTCAGCGCCCTTTCTGGGTGGCTCACCAGCGCTTTGCGCGGCTTCGGCTCCCAAATTGAGCGTGGGATAAGGAATACTAACTCACAACAAGCGTTAGTATTACAGCCTCACCTGGCATATTAGCGCCATATTGGGGTAGGGGCGAATCGCATACGCCCTGCCGCCAAGTATCTAAACCAAGCGTAACTACATCATCTTGCCTGCCAACTGAAGCTGTAATATTAAAGTTTGGAGTTTAAGGTGTAGTGACTCCCTTGTAGACTATCTGGGCCATCTCGTCACGTCTAATGCTATTGTTGGGCCGGAAGAAGCCGCCAGGATAGCCGTTGATCACCCCTTTATTGTGGGCAGTCTCGATACTGACGTAGAAAACGTTGCTGGGCGGCACGTCGGTGAAGTCCTGCCCACCGCCGGTTGGGGTGTAGAGTGGATAGTGGGCCGCGCCGACCACCAGCTTGGTAAGTTGCCCACGAGTGATGGGCAGGTTGGGCAGGTAGCAAGGATAGGCAGCGCCGTGTGCAATGCAACTGGTGTGGTCGAAGCCAGTGAGGATGCCCACGTGGTAGCCGCTCTCGATATAGGGATAAGCGAAATAGGTGGGCGGCACATCGCTGAAGTCCGGCACGACGGGGGTGTAGGAGGGTAGGCCAAAGCCAAGCGCGACCACCTTGGCGAACTGGCCGCGGGTAGAGGTGCCAGCGGGCGAGTAGTGAGTCGGGTCGCTGCCGTTAATCACCCCGCGACAGTTAAGGTAATGGATTGCGCCGTAGAACACGTTGCCGTTGATGTCCACAAACGGGTTGGTGCAGTCGGTGGGGATAACAGTGGGCGGGATAGAGGGTGTAGGACTGGTGCAAGCAGGCAAACAGCCAGGCGTGGGGGTGAAAGTCGGCGGCGGGGTGGCGGATGGCGTAATGGTCAGCGTGGCGGTGGGGCAACCAAGCGGGCCACAAGGGGTGGGTGTGCCGATTGGGATGGGTGTGTTGGTGGGCGTGGCCGTTGGCGGGACGATCGTCGGAGTGGGGGTGCCAGCCAGGCAGAAGTAGACCTCGATATCGTCAATGTTCCAGCCCCGCGCAGTACCCCCACTGGTGGTACCGAGGCGGAAGCGGAAGCTGGGGCTGTGGCCGAGCAGCGCGGTCAGGTTGATGATCGAGGCGCTATACTGTGGATTGTCGGGGCTGCTGCCCACGAAGCCGTTGCGCCCATTGAGCGGGTTGCCGCTACTACTGATCACGCCAGTATAGCCGTTCTGCACGAACAGCGGCCCGGCATCCTGCCAGGGGGTGCCAGGATCGGGCTGATATTCTACCACTCCCCCATCGGCGTTGCCTGGCCGGAAGTTGTAGAGTTGCCAGAAAGCCAGCCCCGCCGACGGTGGGGTAATCGGCAGGGTGACGTTGACCAGCAAGGTAAGCTGTTGGTCGTCGACTACGTCGAGGCTCTGGGCGAACCAGGAATGGGTGGGGCTGTGCGAACTGGCGGTGGTAAGCTGCCAGGTGTCGGGCTGGCCGCTATGCCCCCAGTTGCCGCCTCCGTTCTCCAGGTTGTCAAAGAAGAGGTCTTGATAGGCCAGCGGGGCGGCGTTGTTTTGTCCGCGCCGACAACCGGTCGGCCCGCCATCGGGCGCGTTCGCTACGGGTGTGGGGTTAGCAGCAGCCCCCCCACTCCAGTCAAGCCCTATAGTTAGCAGCAGCGCGGCGCTCAATAGCCAGATTAGCCGCCGCATTGCGCGATGCTTATTCACGGCAAACTCCTTTCTTTTCTTCAATCGCTGATCACCATTATACCGCGATCTTGGCGACGCAGCGTGAGCCGTCGCAACGGGCGATAGGGCGCACCAAATGCGCGCCCTGTTTCGCCCGTTTCGCTCGTTCTGCTCGTCGCCTGCGGGGTAGCAGGTTGACCATCCCCGCAGGCGACACCTGGTAATCTACTAACGGCGCAGTCACACCCTTATAGACGATCTGGGCCATCTCGTCGCGGCGGATGGGGTTGTTGGGGCGGAAGGTGTGATCGGCATAGCCATTGATCACCCCTTGCGCGTGGGCGGTTTCGATGAAGGCGTAGACGAAATAACTGGTCGGCACATCGCTAAAGCTGGGGGTTGGTGGGCTGATCAGGTCGTAACCAGCGGCGCTGACCACCAGCTTGGTTAGTTCGGCGCGGGTGATGGCGCGATTGGGCAGGTAACAAGGGTAGACTGCGCCAGCCGCGGCACACTGCGTGTCGCTATAGCCGCCGAGCAAGCCGTATGCCTTGCCGCTCTCGATGTAGTGGTAGGCGAAGTAGCTGGGTGGCACATCGGTAAACGACGGCGTGGCCGGGGTGATGTCGAGGATGCCGAAGCCGAGTACGATGACCTTGGCGAACTGGGCGCGGGTAGCGGTGCCGCTGGGGGTAAAGTGGGTGGAGTCAGTGCCGTTCACCGCCCCATTGCTGTACAGGTCGCGGATGGCCGGGGAGAAGATGTTGCCGTTGATGTCAACGAACGGGTTGGGGATCCAGGTGAAGGTCGGCCTGGGTGTCTCGGTCGAGGTGGCGCTCGCCTGTGGCGTATTGGTAGGGCAGGGCGCTCCAGGTATACACGGGGTAGCCGACGGTGTGGCAGTGGGAGTGGGATTATGATCCTTGCACTTGCCGTTGCTGCCCGCCCCGTAGATGGCGGCAACTTCGCTGCCCCCCAGGGAACGGTTGAACAGTTCGACTTCATCCAGACTGCCCTTGAAGAAGATCTGGCGCGGGTAGCTGAACATCGGGTGGTGGCGGCCCAGCCACAGTGCAGCGGAGCTTGTCAGGCTGCCGGAGCGGGCGGTGGGATTGAAGGTGCCGATTACCACGCCGTCCATGTACAGCTTCAGTCCGCTAGTGTTGCCGCGCTGCACCGTAACCGCGACCAGGTGCCAGTTGCCATCGGCAACGTTGGGGCCACTCATGGCGATGTAGTTGCTCCAGCCTACCCCATCGGCCAACTGGAAGCCCAGCTTGCCGTTGTAGAGGTACATCGCGTATCCTACTGGTGCGGGATAGAGATTGGCGCGCTTGTCAATAAAGACGTTCGGCCCGGGGCGGGGGTTGGCCTTAATCCAGGTGTCAATCGAGAGATCGCCAGTGCCGAAGTTGAGGGTAGGGCTGCTGGCAGCCTGGATGAAACCATGGCCGGTGAAAGTCATTGCGCCTGCCACCTTGCCCAGCCCAGGGAACAGCGAGCCAAGCCAGGTGCCATTGTTGCTGTTTACAATATCGAAGGCGGTTGGCCCGCTTGCCTCATCGAGCGGATACCAGGCCACCATGCTGGGCGGCGGTGCGATGCAGCCACTAGGCGTGGGGGTGTTGGTTTGGCAGCCATTAGGACAGAAAGTCGGCGTTGCAGTGGGGCAGCCTACTGGCCCGCAGGCGGTTGGTGTAGGCGTGCTGGTCTCGCAATTGCCGGGGCAAACGGTTGCTGTCGGGGTGCTGGTCTCGCAATTGCCGGGGCAAACGGTAGCGGTCGGTGTAGCGCAACCCAGGGTCGGATCGCAAGGGGTGGGCGTAGCGGTGGGGCAGCCATGGGGATCGCAGGGCGTGATCGTCGCAGTGGCGATCGGCGTACTGGTGACGCAACCACGCACTGGGTCGCAGGGAGTCGGGGTGGCAGTAGCGCACACTGTACCCGGTATACAGGAGGGGGTCGGGGAGGGGGTTGGGGTGAAGGTGGGGGTGGCAGTAGCGCACACTGTACCCGGTATACAGGAGGGGGTCGGGGAGGGGGTCGGGGTAAAGGTGGGGGTGGGTGTCGAGCATAGACCC
>JANXYP010000306.1 GCA_025355955.1 Chloroflexota bacterium | reverse complement strand
ACCACCAGCCTGCTGGTCGTCGCAAGCCAGCGAACCTGCTCTATGTGCGAACCAACACGTTCTCCGATGTACGAGAGTATAAACAGCCTGGGCAACGTACATCACTATTCCCGCTTGCAAATCATGTGGGCGACCTAATAGCGAAGAGCATCCCCGCCATTAGTATGCCGATGTACTATGGGGGCCAATCCCACCAACTGCCGAGAGCGTCGAGCGCAAAGAAAGGGAGCAAATACCGCTGCTGGGTACTCTTACCAGCCTAAAGCACCGCCGCAGCCCTCGTGTCGAGAAACGCAAAAGCCCCTACTTCGATGTAGAATCAACAGGGGCATTGTGGGGATATGAGGAGGGCTTAGGTCATTTACTGATGCGGGAAGTGCTCAGGTTCAGTTCACTAGCATATTGCCCATAAGCCTCATCTACCGCCTGATCTATAAGCATATCGGAGATATTGGTATCCCCCAGTTTTGCCACATTGCTCTGCTGAATTGCGTCATGTATCCGCGTTTGTAGATCGTTAAGCAGTTCATCAAGCTGGCTATCGCTCACATCGGCATTAGCAAGTTTGACACTAAGAACGAAGGTTTTACGACGAGCTGGGTCATAACCAGCCTCTTCACCGTAAATCAATCGTACTACACCGAGGGCACCGTAATACCGTCCAAACCAGTGAACCAGAGCCTCATGAGTCATCTCCTCATCCACTGGTTGAGGGTAGACCCGCAACTCTGGATGCTCCTCTTGTATCTTCTTTAGGGTAGCCTCTTCTTGTTGCTTAATAGCCATCATTTAATCTCCTTCCGCCCTCCACCAGTGAAGGGCATTTTCATAGTGACCCGCGTGATACCCCACCAACGCGAATTTCTTAATTCTCTGCTTAGCGCGCCAGCTTGCAACGTCCGCGCTGTTCGCCTCAAAGCTCGCTTCTGCAAGGTGCTAGGTGAGGCGGTAATATTAACAGCCCATCTTAGGAAGTGTAGGGGCTGATAGGGGCATTGTAGAGAGGCAACTATCCGCGCAACCTCGCCAGTGCCGCCATAGCCTGTTCGTTCTTTGCTGCGATACTGTCGAGTATTTCTTCAGGCGTGCGGGGGTCATGGTTATGCGGCGTGTTGGGGTTGACCGCCTTCTGGTCGTAGCCCTTCGCCTCGATCTCGGCACGGCTGACACTCCAGCTATAGCGGCTATCCGCTCGCTCGGCCAGTAGCGTGAAGAAGTTGTTACCGGCATCGTCTTCCTCTAGCATCTCCACGGTGAACGGCTGCTTCTTGTTCATCTTCTTGTGCGAAAGGTCGTAATACCAGATTTCCCGCGTCGGCTCGCCTTTGGTAAAGAATAGCAAATTGGTTTTTACCCCCGCCCCAGCGGTGGTGAACACCCCACCGGGCAGGCTGACGATGCAGTACAGGTTACATTCATCCAATAGCTTCTGCTTGGTCTGCACGAAGGCGCGTTCGTTGGTCTTGAATAGTACCCCCTCATCCACAACCATGCCGCAGCGTCCGCCCAGCCTCAGCCTGTCAATCACGTGCTGGAGGAACAGGATTTGGGTGGCCCCGCTCTTAAATGCAAACTGCGTCTTTGCGCCCTCGCCCTCCTTGCCGCCAAACGGTGGATTAGTCAGTATCACATCAAACAGGCTGGGCGCATCGCGGAACAGCCCACCATAGCTCTCGTTACCCGTCAGCGTGTTGCCGTGCCAGATGTTGGGCGAGTCTATGCCGTGCAGCACCATGTTAGCCAGCGCGATGGGGTAAATCAGGTTCTCTTTTTCGCGGCCATAGAAGGTGTGCAGCCGCAACGCCTCTAGCTGCTCCGGTGTGGCGAACTCGCTGTATCGCCCCATAACGTATTCATAAGTTTGCGCCAGAAATCCGCCCGTGCCGCAGGCGGGGTCGTATATCTTCTCGCCCAGCTTGGGGTCAATAACTTGCACGATGGCGCGGATTAGCTCGCGGGGGGTGAAGAACTGGCCGCCATCGCCCTGCTTCTCGCCCAGCTTTAGCAGCAGCCCTTCATACACCTGCGACAGCGCAAACATATGCGTGGGGTCTACTTCGTTAATCTTGTCTATGCGATCCAGCACTTCGAGCAGGTCGAATTGGCTGTCAACCCTAACCCGCTCCACCCCTGATATAATCTCGCTGATGATATGCTGACGGGTGGTGCGGCCTTCGCGCAGGGACTTGAGGTAGGGGAGTAGCTCATTATTGACGAACCCGATTAGCTGGTTCGCCCCCTTGCCGGTTAGCTCGTCGCGCTTCGTCCCGCCCGGCGCGGCCCAGTCCTGCCAGCGGTAGGGTGGTTTCAGCGATGGTGTGTAATGCTCGCCCACTGCGTCGGCTGCGTCCGCCTCGGCCTGCTCCTTGGCATCCAGCACCCGCAGGAACAGTATCCACGTTAGCTCCGGCACGTACTGCAACGCGCTGGCCGCGTTGGAGCGGCGCATAATGTCGCATGCGCTCCAGATCAGGCTGTCAAATGATTGCTGGGTAGCAATCGCCTTGCCGTTCTTCTTCGCTTTCGGCGCGTCTATGCCATCCAATGTCGGTTGGGTCGCCTGTCCGCTGCTCTTGCTGGTTGCCACGATTATTCCTCCTCTGCGAGTGATTGTGGGACGTAAACGCGCTTCAGGGGAATGATACCTTTATAGCGCGGGTCTAGCTGCTCGTAGTGTTGCAACACAAGGTCAGCCAATTCATCGCCAGTCAATAGCCGAACGTTGCTCTTTTTCTGGGCGTGATTAATC
>JANXYP010000288.1 GCA_025355955.1 Chloroflexota bacterium | reverse complement strand
AAGCCCCCAGCGGGGATTGGGGGGGAAATGCCGAACTGTACCAGCACTAAAGCTGGCGTAATGCAAATGGGATCGGCGATCTCACCGAAAAATCTTCATAATGTTCTGACCTATCTGTCCCAGCAGTTCGAGCAGGTAGGGCGCGGCCCAGGCCAGCAGCAGTACGAAACTGAGCCAGCGGAACCAGGGTCGCTGCATCGGGTTGACATACTGGTTGTGGCGGGGGCGGCCATATTCGTCCACGCTGGCGTTGGCGGCGGCCATGTCGGGGTCTTCGTAATGCGTGGTGGGCAGCCAGGGTAGTTCGGATTGGGGGGATCGCTCCATCTCGTTGAAGCTGCCGCCCTCACCTGCCGTCGCGCCGTCTGCGGCGGCTTCACTCTGCCCCCCATCGGTAATCGGGCTGCCGTTGTGGTAGAAATCAACCACGTCGCGGGCGCGCTCAACGTCGCGAGCCTGTACCCAGATGTCGCGGGCCACCCACGAGTTGTTGATGAACTGCCCATTGTCCACCGCCGCATTGAGCTTGATCAGGGCCGGGACACCGGCATCGGCTAGCTGGCTACGCACGATGTTAGCCATAATCTCGTTTGGCGCGGTGATCAGCACCACCCAGGCATCGCCCGCTGGGTCGTAGGTCGAGCGCGAGTGGTGCAGGTCGAAGTCGAGCGCCACTGGCAGCACGGTATCGGCAGGCAGCGACGCTTGCAAGGGCGCGGTAGGTATCACCGCCGGGGGGTGGAATGGGGCGACAAATCGCTCACGCAGCCGCCGATTGCGGCCCTGTTCTCGCGGCGTTATCTCCCCTCCCGCCGGGAGGGGCTGGGGGTGGGTGTTGTAGGGGTGTTCGCTCCCCCACCGTGCCTCCCCCTTAGGGGGAGGGGTTATTTGGCCTTGCTGCTGTGATGGAAAGCTAGCGCCCAGCGGGCGGAACATCGAGCGCACAAAGTCGCGGTGGGCGGGCGGCACCGACCCCCTCCCAGCCTCCCCCGGTGGGGGAGGCGTTTTGGCAAGCGGCACGTTGCAGTCGGCGCAAGTGTCCACCCAGTCTTCGTATTCGCTGTGGCAGTTGGGGCAGAAGGGCATCTCAGCTTCCTACTCTCTCCAGGATGAAACGGACGATCGCGCTAGCCGCGCCGTCGGCGGCCAGCGTGCCAGTCGCATAGCGGGCGGCGGCCTTCACCTCGGCGCTGGCATGGCCCATTGCCACGCTGATGCCGGTGACGCGCAGCATCGGTATATCGTTGGGGCTGTCGCCAACCGCCATGGTTTGGGCTAGCGGTATACCCAGCTGGTCAGCCAGGTAGGTGAGCGCCGCGCCCTTGTTCGCCAATGGGTCAGTCACTTCGCAGAACAGCGGGTAACTGCGGGCGGCGACGACGCGCCCATCGTACTTGTGGTTCAGTGCATCGACCAGCTCGTTTGTCTGGGCCATGCCGTCTGTGACCATCACCAGCTTGAGTGGCTGCAACCCCTGCTCCCGCACCACTGCTACCAGGTCGGGAACGAGGATGGGCGCAAGGTTGGAGACCTCGGCATAAAAGCGATCAGCCTCGCGGGGGCGTTCAGTATACGTGGCTGCGGCAGTGTGTAGATTGACCCCCAGCCCAATGCTGCGGGTGTATTCGATAATTGCCTCCGCAATCGCGGGGTCGAGGGTGAAGGTCAATAGCGGGCCGCGCTGCGGGTCGTAAACTAGCGCGCCCTGGTAGCAGATAATCGGCGCAACGCAAGCGGGGTCGAGGTCAATATCGGCCAGTACGCGCAACCCTTCTTCGGCCACCCGTCCGCTAGCGATGCAGATTAGTACGCCACAGTCGGCAGCGGCACGGACAGCGGCTTTGACCGGCGTGCTGATGTGGAGATCTTCGCCGAACAGGGTGCCATCCATATCCAGAGCTAGCAGGCGGATGTTGGGGTTCAAGTTAGCCTCGCGTTGATTCTCCCCTCCCCCGGGAGGGGCTGGGGGTGGGTGATTGTGGCGCTGCACACTCCCCCTCCCAGCCTCCCCCTTTGGGGAGGGGTTGTTGATTCTCCCCTCCCATCGGAAGGGGCTGGGGGTGGGTGAGCTGGCTCGCCATCTTCCGAATGGCCTCCCATCGAGCGGGGCTGGGGTGGGTGATTGTGGCGCTGCATACTCCCCCTCCCAGCCTCCCCCTTCGCGGGAGGGGTTATGTTTCGATCAGCAGGATGCGGTCAAGCCCGGCCAAATCCTGCTGCACCTCAATTTTCGCAGTGGGGAAATGGCTGCGGGCGACTGCCTTCGCCACCTGGCCCTGATTATAGCCGATCTCGCAGGCGACGAAGCCACCCGGCTTGAGGTGGGCAGGCGCATCGGCCAGCATTCGGCGGTAGAGGTCGAAGCCGTCATCGCCACCGCCGTTGAGCGCGACCCAGGGTTCGGAGAGCATCACACTAGGATCGACCTCGGCGATAATGGTGTAGGGTAGGTTGGCGACAATCGCATCCATTGGTTCGGTGAGCGGGGCTAGCAGATCGCCTGGCAGGCGGCGTACGCGGTCAATCAGCTTGTATGTTGTCATATTGGCTCGAGCGACGAACAGGGCGGGCAACGAGTTGTCAATCGCCCACACCCGCAAATCAGGCAGCGCCAGCGCCAGTGACACCGCGATGATGCCGCTGCCGGTGCCAACATCGGCGACCACGCCCGCCGCCATCCCTTTGTCGCGCAGCAGCGCGATGCTCAGTTCGACTAGCTGCTCGGTTTCGGGGCGGGGGATGAGCGCATTCTTGTCCACATAGAAGTCATGGCCGTAGAACTCCTTGTGGCGGGTAATGTAGGCGATTGGCTCACCAGCGTGGCGACGGCCCAGCAGGTCACGGTAGCTGGCGGCCTGTGCCTCGTCGACCGGCTCGCTCAGGTTGGCGTATAGGGTAGCACGGCTCTGGCCCAGCACATGGCGCAGCAACGCCTCGGCCTCCAACCGTGCCGCTTCGGGGGCGACCGCCCGCAACACAAGCTGGCCCTCGGCCAGTAGCATGGCTACGGTCAGCGACTTGGGGTCGGCAGTCATCAGGCCGTCCCTATCGTATGGGCGATGCTATGGTTGCGATTAGCCTGGTAGTAAGTGGGCATTTCTCCCCCAACCCCCGCTGGGGGCTTAGATTATGTCGGTTGGCAGCCATTAGGCTGTCGCTCGTCCCTATCGTATGGGCGATGCTATGGTTGCGATTAGCCTGGTAGTAAGTGGGCATTTCTCCCCCAACCCCCGCTGGGGGCTTAGATTATGTTGGTTGGCAGCCATCAGGCCATCCCGGCTAGCCGCAGCCGCTCAGTCTGGTCTTCGACCTGCAGGCTCTCAATCATCTTGCCGATGTTGCCCGCCATGAAACCGGGCAAATTGCTGATATTCATGTTGATGCGGTGGTCGGTTACTCTGTCCTGGGGGAAGTTGTAGGTGCGTACCTTCTCGCTACGGTCGGCGCTGGCAACCTGCGACTTGCGGGTGGCAGAATCCGCCTCAGCCTGCTCACGCTGGCGCAGATCGTAGAGGCGGGTGCGTAGTTCGGTCATTGCTTTGGCCCGATTCTTGATCTGGCTGCGCTCGTCCTGGCAGGTGACCACCAGGCCGGTCGGATAGTGGGTGATGCGGATGGCCGAGTCGGTAGTATTCACCCCTTGCCCACCATGCCCGCTGGCGCGATAGATGTCCACCCGAATGTCCTCCGGCCTGAGTTCCACGTCCATTTCTTCCGCCTCAGGCATGGCGATGACGCTGGCGGTGGAGGTATGGATGCGGCCATTCGCCTCAGTTATCGGCACGCGCTGCACCCGATGCACGCCACTCTCGAATTTCAACTGGCTGAACGCGCCCTTGCCCGCCACCTCGAAAACGATCTCCTTGAAGCCGCCCACGCCTGCATCGCTGCTGCTGACCACATCCACTTTCCAGCCCTGCAAAGCGGCATACTTGGCGTACATCCGATATAGCTCGGCGGCGAACAAGGCGGCCTCATCGCCACCCGCGCCCGCCCGCACTTCCATAATTACGTTGCGGTCATCGTCCTTGTCTTTAGGCAGCAACAGCAACTTGAGGCGGCTCTCCAGCTCCTCGATACGCGGCTCGATGCTATCCACCTCATCCTGGGCCAGCGCGGCCATCTCCGGGTCGCCGCCCTCGGCAATCATCGCCAACGCATCGTCGCGGGCAGCGGTAGCCGCCTTGTACTCGCGGTAGGTGTTGACTACAGCCTCGTTGTCGCTGCGTTCGCGCCCGTACTCTTGCATCTTGGTGTAATCAGTGACCACATCGGGGTCGCTCATCAGGCGGCCCAACTCCTCGTAGCGTTGCTCCACCGTTTCCAGTCTATCGAATACCATCTCTTCTCGTACCCTCTCCCTGCCTCCCCCGGTGGGGGAGGGGTAAAAACGCAATTAGCCAGTCGTCCTCGTTTCGAGTACGCTAGCCAAAATCCAGATGCAGCACGAAAACCCGCTTTGTCATCGCCACAACCTCATCATCATGAATTGTGCAACCCGCAAAGGGCGCACAACGTATTATACCATATCAGCCCAAAGTAACGCGAAGAACGATGAACCGCGCCGTGAAAGAGGCCAGCAGATGCAAGCACACCGCCATGAAGTTTGCCCCAATTGCCACAGCGCGGCGCAGATCGCGAAGGTAAGCACCCTATACCACAACAGCGAACCCTCGGAGGTCGACCAGCACGATGTTGCCGGTGCAGCGCTCTCCGCTGCCACCTCTATGGCGCTGCAGCAGGGTGCTTATAACCAGAGAAACGTCTCCATGAACAATGTGGGCGCAATGCCGGTTACAGAGTGGCAGCCGCAGGGGATTGCCCGGCAGTTGGCCCCGCCAGTGCAGCCCAGCGCTGCAGTGCGCGGCCCGCAGGATATATGGGCCAGCGGCGTACTCGCTCCGTTTGGCGGGATCCTGTTTACCATCGTTATCGCCGTCATGTTCGGGGCAGCAACGTTGTACTGGTCTATACCCCTGGCGTTCATCGTCGTAATAATCGCTACCTTCTTGATCGTGCGATACCGCCAGGCTGCCGCTACCAGAAGGATGCCAGAGTGGGAGAACGCGATGAACCGCTGGGAGCAGCTGTACTATTGCGCTAGCTGTGACGGTGTATTTCTGCCGTGGGAGCGGGTGTTTGTGCCAGTGGCGCAGAAGGATGCGCTAGCCTACAGGAGTCCTGCACTCAATCTAGACAAGGCGAAGCCGAATGCATGATTGCCAATTATTAGAAGGAGCAAATAATGGCCGCTGAAGCAGACAAGAGTTGCCCGCAATGCCACAGCGCTGCAGTGGTGACGAAGGCTAGCGCCCTTTACCACGATTGCATCTACGCCGCTAGCAAAAAGGAATGGTTGCCCGCTAACTGGGAGAGTTGGTCTCGCTATCAAATGGTGCCAACCGAGGCGAAGGCACGCAAGGATTTGGCTAAGAAGCTAGCCCCACCACAAAATTACTGGGGCAGCCAGGAGACTGGCGGTGGGGTTGTAGGTATGCTTGAAGGTGGTGAGGTAGTAATCATTGGAGTGATCCTTGTAGCAATAGTGGGCGCATTTGTTCTCCTGGTCAAAGGTCTGTTTGGGCTTAGTCGTAAGCTGCTGGGTAAGCCAGATGCAGAGGATAGCGAGACAATGCAGGCCAAAGAGCAGACAGCGCCCACACCAGCTGCTCTATCACCCTGGCAAGTGGCAATGAACTGCTGGGACAGCCTTTACTACTGCACCCATTGCGACGGTGTGTTCACGCCCGGCCAGGGCGTGCTGGTGCCGAGCAAGCAGATGCACTCGCTGCTCTACCGATAATCCGCTGCGTCACTGCGCTAATTTCGCGTTTTCCGCCCTCTTCCGTGCTTTCCCTAGTTCTACCTACCACCCCGATAATGCCTCCATTAGCATTGTCGTTGGGCGGCAGGGCGCACGGCCGTGCGCCCCTACCCAATGTTGGTTTGCAATGAAAATGCCGCCGAGCCGCAAGCGCAGATAGAAGGGATTGACAGCCCCGCATAATCGCAGTATAATCCTTACTAGACATAACACGAAACATCCATTACGTCATTACAAAGTTTTGATGCACCGTACTCCCCCACCCAGCCTCCCCCTTTGGGGAGGGGTGATCAGAACGTAGGAGAATGCCTGTGAAAGCGCGTATCGTAATCAATCTTGTTCGGCTGGCTTGTATGGCGCTGCTGGTTGGCTTGATCCTATCGCCGCTCGGCCCGCCGCGTCCGGTGGCCGCGCCGCTGCACCTGCCGCCACAGGTGGGCATGGCTGCACCTGCTGCAGCGCTAGCTTCGACCCATGCCGCAATCCAGGCTGCGCCGCTGGCCCAGGCAGGCATCGCCCGTTCGCAGGCCATCATCTCCGTCGACCAGATGCTGCGTGACAAGGGCGACGGCAGCGCTCCCACACCTGTGACCGCTGTGGCGCTTACCGGCGTGGAGACCAGCGCCACCTTCATCACTACGCCGACGTTGGCATCGCGCCCTTTCACCGACCTGGCCCCTTACTTCAGCGGCAGCGTGCCGCAAGGCGCACGGGTGGACATCGAGATACGCTTCAGCAGCGATGGGCAGACCTTCGGCGGCTGGCAGCCCGCCAGCTTCGAGCAAGTTGTCGACCCGGAGCGGGATGTAAGCGGCACGCTCTATGCCAGCCTGGTCAGTGTGCCGCCCCTGTCTGGCGCAGATGGTATTCCTCAGCCTGGACGAGGGCAATACGCTCAGGCGCGACTGCACCTCAGCGCCAGCGTGGCAGGCAATGGACCGCACGTCACCCAGTTTACCTTTGCCTTTATGGATGTGCCACCCAGCGCCAGCCAGCCCAACGTTACTGCCGATCCTGCCGTGCCGGGCCGCCCCGCGTTGGTGCAGCGTAGCGATTGGGGCGCGTTGCCGCCCACCAACAAGTGGCCGCCTGCCTACACACCGGCCAGCCATATCATCATCCACCACAGCGGCACTGGCGCAAGCTCCGACTGGGCCGCGCAGGTGCGGGCGCTCTGGTACTATGACACCTACGTTCGTGGTTGGGGCGACATTGGCTACAACTACCTGATTGACCCCAACGGCACCATCTACGAGGGCCGCGCCGGTGGCCCCGATGTCGCTGGCTCGCACACCTACCCATTCAACTATGGCAGCGTCGGTATCGCCCTGCTCGGTAACTATCAGTACGCCACTCCGCCCCAGCCGATGCTCGATAGCCTGACCAAACTACTCGCCTGGCAGACGCAGCGCAATGGGGTCGACCCCCAGGGCAGCGCCGATTTCAACGCTACGCTGGCCTGCGGCGCGGCGGTCAATGGTAATCGCCCCAACATCGCTCCCGCCAGCGATTACGCCTTCAGCGGCTGCGCTCAGGACTTCAACAACACGGTCAGCCCCGGCCAGAATATGACTGCCGCCTTGCACGACCTTCGCAAGAATGTCGCTGCCGCCTTGCCCGCATACAGCGCCACCTTCCTCAGCCACGATGCCCCCCCACAGATGATTACCGGCGCAACTTACAACATCAACCTGACGGCGCGCAACAGTGGCTCAAACACGTGGCAGGCCGCCGCGCTCACCCCAACCCTCCCCCAAAATGGGGGAGGGGGTAATGCGGGAAGCGGTCAAATCATGCTTGGCTACCGTTGGTTCGACGCGAGCGGTAATGCGGTGCCGACGCAGGTTCAGCGCACCATGCTGCCCAGTGATGTGCGGTTTGGCGCAACTGTGAACCTGTACGCCACCGTCACCGCGCCAGGTGCGGCGGGCAGCTACACCCTAACCCTCGACATGGTTGACCCGGCGGGCAACTGGTTCGCCGCTCAAGGCAGCGCCCCACTCGACGTTGCCATCATCGTCAATGCGGGCGACAGCATCCCGCCGGTGTCGCGCGTCAATGCGCTGCCGCTCTACCAGACCAGCACCGACTTCGTGGTTGGCTGGAGCGGCTCCGACGTAGGCAGCGGCATCCTGAATTACGATGTGCAGGACAAGATCGCCCCTTACGGTGACTGGCAACCGCTGGTCAACGCTACCACTGCTCCGAATACCGCGTTCCGTGGCATCAATGGCTACACCTACTACTTCCGCATTCGCGCCCGCGACCGAGCGGGCAACGTCGAGCAGTTCCGTGACACGCCCGACGCGCAAACTACGATCGATACCGTGCCACCGCCGGTAACGATTACCACCCCCCGTCAGCGCGAGATCGTGCCAACCGGCATTATCACCGTGACTGGCACCACCGAGCGTGGCGCGTTGGTGTTGGTAAACGACGCGCAGGCCACTGTGGTCGGCGAGAACTATACCGTCACCATTCCAACCAAGCTGGCGGGGCGCAACTACGTGATCACTGCCCGCGCCTGGGACTACGCGGGCAACACCGCCTCGACGGTGACGGTTGCCTATCTGCAGAGTAACTTCAGCGATCTGCCCGCCGCTGGTGCAATCCGCGATGCGCTCATCTTTGTTGCCGATCGCGGCATCATGGGCGGCTACTCCGACGACACCTTCCGCCCCGACCAGCCGATGAACCGCGCCGACGCAGCCCAGGCGGCGGTGGTCGCCGCTGCCTGGCCGACCGATACCGCCAAGCCACGCAGCTTCAGCGATGTGCCTGCCGATAGCGCCGCCTACAGCTTCATCCAGAGCGCAGTCGCGCATGGCGCACTGGATGCCGACCCCGCTGACGGTGCCACCTTCCAGCCGAAGACCCCAATCAGCCGCTACGATATGGTCAAGCTGGTAGTCATCGCCCACGGCTGGGCGCTTGAGAACCCCGGCACCGCCCACTTTAGCGATGTGTCCAACAGCGCAGCCGCTTACAAGTACGTGGAGACTGCCTACGCCCACGGCATCATGCCCGACAGCTACAAGGGAGCGAGCTTCAGCGGCGACAGCGCGGTGACTCGCGGTGAGGCGGCGTTCATGCTCTACAAGGGGTTCAAGTAGCAGTGCTGAGTGCTGAGTGCTGAGACTACCCTCCCGCCGGGAGAGGTTGGAGGTGGATCTGAGTCGCACTACAGGCACCCACCCCAACCCCTCCCGGCGGGAGGGGAAACTACACTGCTATCAAAATTATTTGCAAGGGGTTGTTAATGCCTGAGCAGGGACAATCCAACATTCAGCACTCAGCACTCAGCACTCAGCACTCCATTATCAGGGCCAACAAACTCTTCCTCGGCGGATTGGGGCATTGGGTGGTGGGGCGCTGGCTGGCTAAGGCTTCGCTGCAGCGGGCGTTCAGTCAGGTGCATCTCAAGATGCGCCCCGGGTCGGACGCACCGCTGCCCAATCCCCATCTCGATCGCCCTGCCGTCTTTTACGTCAACCATAGCTCGTGGTGGGATGGCTACCTCGCCTATCTGGTAGTCGACCATTACCTCAAGATGGACGGCTACCTAATGATGGACGTGCGCCAGCTACGCAAATACTTCTTCTTCACCTGGGTGGGGGCATTTTCGGTAGACCGCTTCAACCCGCGCAGCGCGGTGGAGAGCATCAACTACGCAGTGGAGACTCTGGAGGCCGCGCCGGGGCGGGCGCTGTGGATCTTTCCGCAAGGCGAAATCCAGGGCAGCCATCGCCGCCCGCTCGACTTCTACAACGGCGCGGCGCAGGTGGCCCGCAAGCTGAAGCGTTGCTACCTCTACCCGGTCGCGTTGCGCTATGAGTTCATGACCAATCAGTTCCCCGATATTTTCGTCAACATCGGCCCCGGCCATGCACTGGACGAGGACAATCGCCCCGACACCAGGGCGCTCACCAACGAGATGCACACGCGGCTCACTGCTGAACTCGACCACATCGAGCAGCATATCAGCGCGGCGCGGTTCGGCGCACCTGAGGACGAGCGGGCCAGCTTCGCCGACTTCAAGACTATTATGCGGGGCAAAGGTTCGGCCAGCAACCGCTTCGATAAGATCTTCGGCGCATTTCTTTCCAAAGATAGCAGATAGCCGCAGCTAAAACAAAAAGCCCCCAGCGGGGGTTGGGGTAGAAAAGCTGCCAAGCATCAATGCACATCGTCAGCCACGAGAAAGCAGCTAGCCGTAGCTAACGCAAAAAGCCCCCAGCGGGGGTATGGGGAGAAAAGCTGCCAAGCATCAATGCACATCGTCAGCCAGCGGGCGGGAGAATGGACCATTACCTGTGTTGCTAATCTACCAGTTGGTGATCCTGGGCATCCTGCTGGCGCTTGCCGCCATCGCCGCCGTCAATCTGCTGACGCTGCGGCGTTTTCGTGACTTCCTTCAGCCGCTGGAGGATGAACGCCCGCTGGTATCCGCGCTGGTGCCAGCTCGCAACGAAGCGGGGAACATCGAACGTTGTGTGCGTAGCCTGCTGACTCAGGATTACCCCAACCTGGAGGTGATCGTGCTGGACGACGCTAGCGAGGACGGCACGGTGGCGGTGGTGGAGCTCATCATTGCCGAGGGCAATGGACGGCTGCGGCTGCTGCGTGGCGAACCGCTGCTTGAGGGCTGGCTGGGCAAGAACAACGCCTGCCGCCAACTGGCCGCGCAGGCGCATGGTGACTTTCTGCTGTTCACTGATGCCGACACCTGCCATGCGCCGGAGGCGATCAGCAATGCGGTTGCGATTGCCCAACAGCGACGGGCCGATCTGGTGACCACCTGGCCGCGACAGGAGGTGCAGTCGTGGGGCGAACGAGTGGCGTTGCCGCTGCTGCACTTCACGGTGATGGCCTACCTGCCCCTGGCGCTGGCGAACGGGCCGAGTCGCAACCCCGCCTTCGGGCTGGGTAACGGCCAGTTTATGTTCTTCCGTCGCACCGCATACGAGGCGATTGGCGGGCATGGCGCGGTCAAGGATCGGATTTTGGAGGACGTGCTGCTGGCGCGGACAATCAAGGCGGCGGGCTATCGGCTGGTGGTGGCCGACGGCAGCGCGGTGGTCTCGTGCCGAATGTACCGCTCGACGGGCGAAACCTGGCGCGGACTGGCGAAGACGCTCTACGCCTTCTTCTTCTACTCGCTGCTCTTCGCCACATTCATGATTATCTTGCAGTTTGCCCTATTCGTCGCGCCCTATTGCTTCCTGCTGTGGACGGCGTTGCACCCTGAGCTATGGGGGAAGGCGGAGTGGCTACTACTGCCCGCAGTGCAGGCAGCGCTGATGCTGGCGGTGCGCTTTGCGCTGGCTGCCCGCTTCCGCGAACCGCTGCTTGATTCGCTGTGGCAGCCGCTTTCGTTTCTATTCTACTTCGGGGCGACTATCTACGCCATCTGGCTGCGCTATGCAGGGGGCGGAGTAACGTGGAAAGGACGACGCTACACCAAGCCGAACTAGCGGCACTCAATCCTGCAGTTGCTTTTCAAACACGAACATGGTATAACCCTCCTCCATATCGCGGCTGAAGCCCGCCCGCTCGAAGGCGAGTTCGAGGGCGGCCTCGTTGGGCAGCATCAGGCTGACGCGGGCGGGGCTGAGGCTGCTGGCGGAGAGGCGAAGGGCGAGAGCCAGCGCCTCCAACTCATCGTCGTCGCTGCCGTCGGGCTGCTCGGCGTAGTCCACATAGCCGACCTCCAGCCCGGCCTCGTTGTCCACCCCGCTGATTACCGCCAGTGCGTTGATGTCCTCGACCGCCACGCTGACCCCCTTTAGCTGCGCGGATTCTGGTTGCGCCTCGGCCAGTTGGGGCAGGTAGGAACGACGGGTGGGCACAAAGACACCGCCTAGACGAGCGACTACCTGATGATCGCGCAGGCGCTTGAGCAGCTTGGCATTGGTAAGCTCTGCCCAGGCCCAGCCATCGGCATAGAGCCGCGCCACCGACCGCAGCGGTGACCGCTCGATGTGCTGCCATACCGCCCCTGCATCGGCTGGCTCCAGGATGTAGAACTGGCCCAGCCGTTGTCGAACCGCTGCGCTCAGTTCCATCTTGCCCTCGGCTTGTAGCGCCGCGATGCCCAGGCTCTCGGCATTGTAAGGGGTGAAGGCCGCCACTTTGCGTAGCCCCAGCCGCTTCGCCACTGTCTGGATCGGCACGTTGTTGCTGCCAGTTGCCAGCCGAATCACCTGTGCGCCTTTTTCCTTAGCCAGTAGCACCATGTCGGCCATGAACTGGTGGGCGTAGCCGCGCCCGCGATAGTCGGGGTGAAGGCGCATTCCCTCCATCCAACCTTCCTGTGGGGTCAGCATGGTCAGCTTGTTCACCCCTACCGGCCTGCCGTTCAGCTCGCCTACGCGCAGCCCGCCGCGAGGGTCGTTGAACCATTCATCCCACACGAACTCGATATAATCGCCCCAGTCCCAGGTCTGGTGGCAGAACTCCAGGATCGGCTCTTTGTCCGCTGCGATCGCATCACGCAGGTGCAGGACTGAGGACTGAGGACTGAGGACCGAGGATCGCGAACCGGGGTTTGAGCTTTGCGAATTGGGAGTGGCTGGATCTAGTTCAGCATTTGAGCTAGATGAGGCTGCATTGTCCTCTAGCTCTGCCTGATCATCACTATTTCTCATAAAGTCTGTGTTGCTATTCATAGAGCTACTCAGTCCTCAGTCCACAGTCCTCAGCACTTACTTGCCTTGCCACGTAGGCTGCCGCTTGCCGAGGAAGGCGGCTGCGCCCTCGCGGCGGTCGGTGCTGTCGGCGGCACGGCCAAAGGCTTCGGCTTCGACGGCGAGGGCGCGGTCAAGCGGTTGGCCGAGGCCATCAACGACCGCCCGTTTGATCTGGGCGAGGGCAATTGGCGCTTGCTGCGCCAGCCGCGCTGCCAGGCTGCCCACTTCTGCCATCAGGCTGGCGGCGGGTACTACCCGATCCACCAGCCCTAGCGCATATGCCTCGCTTGCGCCGATGCGGTCGCCGGTGGTAAGCAGCAGCATTGCCCGCCCCGGCCCGATCAAGCGAGTGAGGCGCTGGCTACCGCCGTAGCCAGGGATTATGCCCAGGTTGATCTCCGGCTGGCCCAGCATCGCGCTGTCGGCGGCGATACGGATGTCGCAGGCTAGGGCCAGTTCGCAGCCACCGCCCAGGGCGAAGCCGTTGATCGCCGCGATGACCACCTGATTCAACGCCGCCAGCTTGCTGAAGATCGCCTGCCCCCGTGCGGCAAACTGGCTGCCTGCTGCCGCGCTGTCAATCGCGCTGAACTCGGAGATGTCCGCGCCCGCGGCGAACGCTTTCGCCCCCGCGCCGGTGATGATCAGCACGCGGCTGTCGCCACCAGCCAGCGCGTCGAACGCGGCGCTGAGTTCGCCCAACATCGCCTGGTTCAGCGCGTTCAGCTTGTCGGGACGACTCAGGGTGATGGTGCAGATGCCGTCGGCTTCGCTTACGTGGATGGTTTGGTAATCGGTCATAGTTACTCCTGCTGTAAGGTAGGCGGTATGAGCACGGCTGACTCCCGTTCCATCGGGAGGGGCTGGGGGGTGGGTCCGTGCAGCGCGACTCGCTCCCTCCCCAAACCTTTCACGCTGGGCTTTTATCCTTACCCACAGATACAAACATTCAATGGTACGATGCGGCAAGAATGCTGGCGGCGTTCCCTGTTACAGGGGATTGGGGGCGAACCGTTGTTCGCCGTAGCTCAATCTATAGCGGTATCATCGCTATTTGGTATCAGTCAAGCTCTCCCCTCACCAACCTACCCACAGGGAACCCCACAAGGGGGTTTCCCCGCTGGGGAGAGGCTTTTGGCTTATCGGATACCATGGGCTTTGGTGTTATACCAATTGCCGAGGCCCTGTTATATATCTGTAGGGGCGAACTGTTGTTCGCCGTAGCTCAATCTATAGCGGCATCATCGCTATTTGGTATCAGTCAAGCTCTCCCCTCACCAACCTCTCCCCGCTGGGGAGAGGCTTTTTGGCTTGTCATATACGATGGGCATTGGTGTAATACCAATTGCCGAGGCGCTGTTATAGGTCTGTAGGGGCGAACAACGGTTCGCTGTAGCTCAATCTATAGCGGCACTATCGCTAATTGGTATAA
>JANXYP010000248.1 GCA_025355955.1 Chloroflexota bacterium | reverse complement strand
GTATACGCAAGTGGTGGGCCGGGCTACGATGCCAGCCGCTTCGCTGCCGCGCTGACCCAACCCAGCAACGCGCCTGGCTACTACTTTCGCTTCATTGGCAATACGCTGAAGGAGTACCCCAACGGCGCTGCGCTGCTTGGGCCATAAAAAGGGAGATTAGGGGCTTGAAGGTGCAGACCACAATTCGCAAGGTTGCGCTGGACTTTGGCTGGATCAGGCAGCCTTATCAGTGGCTAGCGCTGGTAGCTCTGCTGGCACTGTCTATTGGTCTCAGCATCTGGGCCTACCAGCCACCGCTTACCTATAGTCTGTCAGTCGGTGGCGCGGATGGTCCGTTCGTGCGCGACATGGGCAGCCGCAACCTCGACGCAGCGGGGCAAAGCTCACGCTGGCTGCGCGGCGAGAGCGGCATTGCGCTGCCCGCCATCAGCGCCAGCCATCCACTCACCCTCAGCCTGCACCTCAGCGGCGCGGGACGCAGCGATGTCCAGGCTGGGCGGCCAGTCAGCTTCACTATCAGCGTCAATGGGCAGCAATATCCCGCGCAGCGTTTGCCCGCTAACGCTAGCTGGTTTCGCTGGAGGATTGACCCTGCGCTAATCCAAAATGGCAGGCTCGACATTCACTTTAGCGTGCCAGCACCTGCGGGTGGGGTGATTATATGGCCTGCAGGAATGTTGCTCGATGAGGTGACGGTTACGCCGGACACCAATCAGGGGCAGCATCTAGCTGATTACGTTGAACTGGACTGGCGCAATATTACCTACCTGGCGGCGATCGTGCTACTGGTTTATAGCTTCTTTGCAAAGGCGCGGAGACGCTGGCTGATCGGCGCGGGTTTGCTGGTGAGTGCGGTACTGGCGGTGGCGCTGGCTGCGCTGCTACGCGGAGATCGACCCCTGTTCGTGGTATATGCCAGCAGCGTCGCCCTCGCCCTGCTGCTGGCACGGCTGGCGCTGCCACTGATTGGCGGGGGAAGCAGCAGCAGACGACACCCAGTACGCTGGCTGTTCCTGCTGGCGCTATCGAGTGCGCTGCTGCTGCTACCACCCGACTTTCAATCCTACGATGATGCGCTCAAGTATCTCACCGCCGAGTCCATGCTTACTCGCGGCACGCTGATGCTGCCACCACCGCAGCTTGATAGCGGCAGCCACTATAGCCGCTACGGGCTGGGCCATCCGGTTGCCGAACTGCCGCTGCTGGCAATCGGGTTGGCGGCACAGCAACTAAGCGGCGGGCCGGACAGCATTCGCTACTTCTTCGTGCTGCTGCTCGACCCGATTATTAGTGCATTGGGGATGACCTTGCTGTTTCTCTGCGCCCGCCGGATGTACGGCAGCGAACGGCTAGCAGTCGCGCTGGCACTGATTTACGGCTTCGCCACCTTCTCCTTCGTCTATGCGGCGCAAAGCTGGAGCGAACCGCTGGTTGCTACCACCATGCTATTCGCCTTCTACGCGATGCTGCGCGTGTTCGCGCCGCAGGAAGGCCACCGACATACATGGCTGATGGTGGCCGGGTTTGCGCTCGGCTATATGATGTTTACCAGGCAGGAGTACGCCCTAGCCGCCGCCATCTTCGGGTTGTGGTGGCTGTTGCGGCGAGGAGTGGCGCTACGTCAGGCTGGCATTAGAGGGAAGCAGGCCACTCTAACCCTAGTAGGCGAGGGGCTGCGACTGGCGGTGCCTGTGCTAGCCTTTCTTATGCTCAATCTTGATTACAACTTCGTGCGTAGCGGCAGTCTGTTTGGGGGCGGCTACGCCAACCTGGGTATCACTTTCGATTATCCCTGGTTTGCGGGGGTTTACGGGCTACTGATCAGCAGCGGTAAGGGTCTAATATGGTTTGCACCCCCGCTGATCGCTTGTTTGTGGGCGATAGGGCGGTTGTGGCGAAGCTATCGCTGGGAAGGGGCGCTGATTGGCGCGCTGTTCGGCACAGGTTTGTTTTTCTACGCAATTTATCCGCTATGGAATGGTGGGGTAAGCTGGGGGCCACGCTTCCTAATCCCTTATGTACCCCTGTTGATGCTTGCCAGCGGCGCGGCGCTCAATAGCTGGGGCGAGTGGCGGCGCTGGCAACGCTGGGGCTATATGGGTCTGGTTCTGCTGGGCGGTTGGTTCGCCATCTTGGGAGCGCTGACCCAGCCGTTGGAGAGTTGGCAGTATGGCCGCACCAACCAGAGCGACTCGGTCTGGAACGCGCTCACCTCGTTCTCGCCCACCCGCTCACCCATTCTGGGTGCATGGAAGCTGGTGCAGCAGGGCGACACCCAGAGCCAGGCGGTGTTCCAACTGTCCTGGTATCACTTTCCCACCTGGGCCGACCATCTCGTGCCGGGCCTGCTGTTGGCAGCGGTAGCAGTGGCCGCGCTGCAGATGGGGGCTATTCTACGTGAGCGCAAGGCAGAAGCTGGGATTGGTGATCCGGTTGCCACAACCTAAAATTGATTGGGCAAGGACAAAATATTTAGCCATGAGCGCATCACTGAACAAAGTTCGGCATAGCTTCGCCTGGCTGCGGCAGTCCCGCTACTGGCTGCTCGTCATCATGCTGGCGGGTTGGGCCGCATCACTAGGGGTGTTGGCCTACCAGCGACCAGTTACCTACCAGTTGAACGTGGGCGGCAACGATGCTCCTTTCGTGGGCAACGTTGACCCCCGCCGCGCAACTCGCGCCGAGGAGAACCGTAGTATGCGCTGGGTGCGCGGCGGCGGTAGCATCTACCTGCCCGCCATCAGTCCCAGCTATCCGATTACTCTCAGCCTCTACACTGGTGGCGGGGGGCGGCGCGATGTCTCATCCGGGCGGCCAGTGACGCTCACCTTGCAGATAAACGACCACCCGCTGCCACCCATTCGGTTGACCGAGAACAACCAGTGGTACCGCTGGCGGCTGGAACCGCGTGTGTTCAAGGATGGCAGACTGAACCTCAGCTTTAGCATCCCCAACCAGATTACCGGGATAGTCTTCTGGCCAGAAGGGGTGATTGTGGAGTGGCTGAAGGTCGAGCCAGCGGTGTCGCCGGAAACCATCGCCGACTTCACCGACCTCGACTGGCGGCAGGTGGCTTACCTGGTTGCCATTGTGCTGCTGGCTTACAGCTTCTTCCCGCTGGCGGGCAGGCGGGTGCAGCTTTTTGGCATCCTGTTCTGCATCCTACTTGCAGTTGGCCTGGCTATGTTGCTACAGGGCAATCGCCCCTTCTTCGCTTTCTACGCCCCCACCATTGCCCTGGCGCTGCTGCTTATCCGCCTGCTAGCGCCGCTGATTAACCGTGATAGCAGCGAACGCCACACCTTGCGCTGGCTATTCCTGCTCACCCTCGGCTTCGGCCTGCTTATGGCGATGCCGGAGTTTCAGTCGGGCGATGATGGCATGAAATACCTGGTGGCCGAGGACATTCTCACCCATAACACGCTGCAATTGCCACCAGTGCAGAAGGATATGGGCAGCAGCTACTCGCGCTACGCGCTGGGCCATACGATCGCCGAACTGCCGCTGCTGGGGGTGGGGGTGTTGGTGCAGCAGGTGAACGGTGCGCCAGCCACCATCCGCTACGTGTTCGTGATGCTGCTCGACCCCATCGTTTCCGCCTTTGGCGTGGCATTGTTGTTCCTCAGCGCCCGCCGCCTGTTCAAGAGCGAACGCCTTGCGGTCGCCCTCAGCCTAATCTACTACTTCGCCACCTTTGCCTTGCCCTATGCAGTGCAGAGTTGGAGCGAGCCGCTGGTCGCCACCCTGCTGTTGCTGGCCTTCTACGCGATGCTGCGGGTGTTCGACTCCGCCGAGGATAAGCCGGTGCGCTGGTTGCTTATCGCAGGAATCGCCCTTGGTTACGCGCTGTTTACCAAAGAGGAATTCGCGCTAGTTGCCGCCATCTTTGGGTTGTGGTGGCTGGTGCGACGGGCGGTAGCGCTACGACAGGTGGGTGCGGGGTGGGTGGGGCTGACCACGCAGCTGCTGTGTGAGGGAATATTCCTGGCGGTGCCGATGTTCTGTTTCTACGGCTTCAGCATGGCCTATAACTACATCCGCAGCGGCAGTCTGTTCACTAGCAGCTATGTGGCGCAGGGCATTCTTTCCTTCGATACCCCACTGCTCACTGGCCTTTATGGGCTGCTGCTCAGTCCGGGCAAGGGGTTGGTATGGGTCGCGCCGTCGGCGCTGCTGGCGCTGTGGGGAGTAGTTCGCTTCGGAAGGGAACACCGCTGGGAGATGGCCCTGATCGCCGTGCTGTTCGTTCCGGCGCTGCTCTTCTATGCTACTTACATCTTCTGGGATGGCGGGGTGAGCTGGGGGCCGCGCTTCCTGCTGCCCTTCTTGCCGCTGCTGATGCTGGTCAGCGGTGCGGCGCTACAGGGTTGGGGCGGTTGGCAACGCTGGCAGCGGGGGATATATGGCGGGCTGGTAGCGATAGGCGCGGTAGTTGCGGTGGTGGGGATGCTGGTCAATCCCTCGGATGCCTGGCTGTTCGGGCGGGATCAGGTAGGCGACCCATGGGATCAGCAGGTGGAATTCTCGGTGCAGCACTCGCTTATCCTCAACGCCTTCCGCCTGGTGGGGCGGGGTTACATCCAGCCGCAGAGCGCCGCGCAGCTATCCCACTACCACTTCCCCTACTTTACTGACCAACTGCTACCTGCGTTGCTGCTCACGCTGGTGGTGGTCGCGGCACTGCGGTTGGAAAGCGGGCTGCACAATCGGTTGGCTGAAGCGGATGAGGGCAGAGTGGTGTTACCCAGCATATGCTATAATTATTGCACCCACATCATCGAAAGGAACCCTATCCGATGACGGATTCGGCATCTGTTGCCAGTGACAGTATAACCCCAGCCCCGCCGCCCGACCGCCGTAGCTTTTTGCTTCACCACCTGCTGCCGCTGGTTGCTTATCTGGTAGTCACCATCATATATACCTGGCCGGTTATCCTCAACTTCGCAAGCCAAACCCCTGCTGAATCTCACCTGATGCTCGATCGGGAGCAGAATATGTGGAACCTGTGGTGGTTCCGTTATTCGCTGCTCACCTTGCATCATAATCCCTTCTACAACCCGCTCATCTACTGGCCGGACTATCAATCGCCCGGCTTGCCGCTGTGGCTCCATACCCTCCAGCCCTTCAATATGGTGCTGGGCCTGGGCTTGCAGCAGTTCTTCAACCTGGTCACTACCTACAATATCATCGTCTTCTTCGCCTTCGTCCTATGCGGCTATGGCGCTTATCTGCTGGTCAGCTACGTCAGTGGCAATCGGATTGCCGGTTTCGTCGGTGGCCTGGCCTTCGCCTGCTCCCCTTACCACCTAGATGTGATGCGCGGCGAAACCAATCTGTTCTCCACCGAGTTCCTTCCCTTGTATCTTTACGCCCTGCTGCGGCTACGCGACGCGGTTGGCGCGGTAGGTAAGCCAGTGGCGCGTAGTACCGTTGGCTGGATCGCACTGGCGGCGCTATTTCTCAGCTTCTCTAACCTGCTCGATTGGTATCTGCTGATTGATGCGCTGTTCATCACCGCGACGCTGCTGCTGGTCTATCTATGGTGGGCGCGACGCAAGGGGCGAACCTGGCTGCTTGCCCAGGTGGGCGCGGTCGCGCTAGTTGGTCTACTCTGGCTGGTACTCTGCTCCCCGATCATCATCCCTACCATCAACGAGGTGCGTACCAATACCGTTGGCGTGGAGTTGCCCGACGAGCAGCGCCTGCTCAACGCCAGCGACGTGTTGGCCTTCTTCACCCCATCATCGCTACAGACGCTGGAAGGGGGAGCCACTGCCTCTATCCTCAGCGGGCTACCCTCGCAAAGCGTCGAATGTAGTGGCAATATCAACGACTGCCTCAAGCGTAAGAGCTATCTTGGCTTTGCCGCCCTCGGCCTGGCAATCATCGGGGTGGTCGGTTGGTGGCGACGGCGCAGCCGCTACTGGCTATTTGCCGCCCTCACCTTCGCGGTGCTGGCGATGGGGTCAACCTTGCAGATTGCCACCCTTGATACCAGCATCCCTCTCCCCTTTGCCCTGCTGGTCAAGCTACCCTTGATGAGTATCTATCGGGGGACAGATCGCTTCCTTGCGCCATTTACGCTTTGCTACGCGGTGCTGGTCGGCCTGGGGGTCGCCTGGCTGCTGCAACGGCGACGCTGGCAACGCTGGCTGGCCGCCGGGTTGAGTGTCCTGCTGGCGGCGGAGTTCGCCATCCTGCCCTACCCTACCGCGCCGCTGGCTGCCTCACCCTTCTTCGCCACCCTGGGCAGTGACCCCAGCCAGTACGCTATCCTGGAACTGCCGTTTACCGCGCACGGCCACGCAGATTATCTGCGCAATCGCAACCAGATCTTCCACCACAAGGCAATCACCGGCGGATATATCTCGCGCCCGCTCTACGATACCTTCAGCGCCTCGGCCAGTATGCAGGACTGGTTCGCCAGCAACATCGCCAGCCCCGACATCAACTACACCACCAGCGCCAGCGATACCATCCTCACCGCGCTCAATGCCTACCAATTCCGCTATGTCGTGCTGTACAAGGCCGACTTTGAGCAGGATAGCGACCTAACCCGCACCCGCACCTTCTTCGACCGCTTGTTCGCCAGCGCAGGTCAGACCCAGCC
>JANXYP010000220.1 GCA_025355955.1 Chloroflexota bacterium | reverse complement strand
CGGCGGCGGCGATGCCAAAAACGAGAGCAAGGCGCAGATTCGCGCCTTTGAGGATACCTGGCACTGGGGCGAAGCGGCGGTGGCTGCCTTCGATGAGATTATCCAAAGTGGCAGGGTCAACCGCCCCACTGTCGAACTGCTCCGCGCCCTGATCGGCGACCCCGACGAAGCTGCTGGGCCAATCGGAAAAGGCGACCTGGCCGCCTATCTGGTGATGATGACCGCCCGCCTCGCCGAACTGCACCGCGTGCTGAAGCCCACTGGCTCGCTCTACCTGCACTGTGACCCCACCGCAAGCCACTACCTCAAGCTAATCCTTGACCGGATGTTTGGGCCGCAGAACTTCAGAGGGGAAGTGATATGGCAGAGAACCGCCACACACAATGATGCCAAACGTTGGTCTTCATTGTCAGATACAATCCTCTTTTTCACTAAGAGCAACTCTTTTACCTGGCACCCACAGTATAGGCAGCAATCATCAGCAGATGTTGAGAAGCGTTATAGGTTTGTGGATGAGAACGGTAGACGCTATAGACTTGGGCCAGCTGATAGTCCTAATCCTAGACCTAATCTTATGTACGAATGGAAAGGATATCCACATCCAGCTAAGGGCTGGCGTTACTCGAAGGAGCGAATGGCTGAACTAGACGCTGCTGGTGAGATTTGGTATCCCCCTGATAAGACGAAGCGACTGGCACGCAAGCTATATCTGGACGAGTCAAAAGGCGCAGTCATCGGTAATATATGGATAGACATCCCGCCACTTCAGGCATCAGCAATAGAACGTCTCGGCTACCCCACGCAGAAGCCAATTGCCCTGCTGGAGCGCATCATCAGCGCCAGCAGCAACCCTGGCGACCTGGTGCTGGATCCGTTCTGCGGCTGCGGCACCACTATCGAGGCGGCGGAGAAGCTGGGGCGGCAGTGGATCGGCATAGACATCATCAGCCTTGCCATCGGCGTAATCAGCGACCGGCTCAAGCCCAGCAAGGCCAACTTCCAGATTGTCGGCTGGCCGAGGGATACGGTCAGCGCGGCGCAACTGGCGCACACCAACGCGCTGGCAGGCCGCTACGACTTTCAGGACTGGGCGATATGGATGCTGGAGGGCTTGCCCAGCCGTCAGGATAGTAGCGGCAAAACCATGAAGGGTGCAGACGGTGGCTACGACGGTTACATCACCTTCCAGGACGGCAAGGGCTACCACGAGGCGCTCATCTCGGTCAAGAGTGGCAAGCTGAAACCCGACGACCTGCGGGCGCTCGGTGATACGGTGCGGCGCAAGGGCGCAGCCATCGGCGTGCTGCTCACCCTGGAGCCGCCTAGCAGCGCGATGCTGAAGGAGGTGCAGCAAGCCGCCCGCTACCACTCGGAGACCTGGAATCGCTACTACCCAGGGCTACAAATCATCACCGTAGACCAGCTATTTGCCGGGGTGAGGGTAGATATGCCGCCCCACAGCAAGGCGCAGATGACCCGCCAGGCCCAGCCGATCGAGCGCAATGCGGGCGAACAGATGCCCCTAATCGGCAGTTAGGCCAGCAGCGCCAGCGGCAAATTGCTTGACACCATGCGGCGAATACGTTACTATACCCTCACAGCGGAGAATGGGCGGCAGGCTGCCGTGCAAACTCTCAACCCCGCTGACGGCTTTTTGCCTGATCCACATTCTACATTCTACATTCCATATGCGCGAACAAAGATATAATGATGTCGCCGCCGTTATTCTCGCGGCGGGGCTAGGGACGCGGATGAAGTCGCGGTTGCCCAAGGTGCTGCACCAGTTGGCGGGCAGGCCGCTGCTCGGCCATGTGCTGGCCGCGCTACAACCGTTGGGGCTGGGCCAGACGCTGGTGGTGGTGGGGCATGGCGCTGAGAAGGTGCAGGCTTACGCCGACGCGCACTGGCAAGGCACGCGCTACGCAGTGCAGGAGCAGCAGCTTGGCACCGGCCACGCGCTGATGCAGGCGGCGGCCCAGCTTGAGGGCGAGCCGGGCATCAAGACCGTGCTGGTGCTGATGGGTGACGCGCCGCTAATCACTACGGACTCGCTGGCGCAATTGATTGAGGCGCAGCGCGAGAGCGGCGCTAACCTTGCGCTGCTCACCGCTGAGGCGGCCAACCCCTACCGCTATGGGCGCATCGTGCGCGATAGTGTGGAACGGGCGCAGGTGCTACGCATCGTCGAGGAGAAGGATGCCAACGCTGCCGAGCGGCTGATTAGCGAGATCAATACCGGCATATACGCGATCGATGCGGCCTGGCTGTGGCAGCATTTGCCGCAAATAGCGCCCAGCCCGCGCAGTGGCGAATATTACCTGACCGATCTGCTGCAGATGGCCGCCCATGCAGGCAAGGTCGCGGCGGTGGAACTTGGCGCATCGGGCTACGCTGAGGCGATCGGCATCGATGAGCGGGTCAAGTTGGCCGAGGCCGAAGCGACGGTGCAACAGCGCCTGCGCCGCGAACTGATGCTGGCCGGGGTGACGATGCCCGACCCGGCCACAGTCTATCTGCACATGGATGTGCAAATTGGTGAGGATACGGTCATTCTACCTGGCACGTTCATCGAGCAGGGAACAGTGATTGGCCGCGATTGCGAGATTGGCCCCAACACGCGGCTGCGCGGCGCGACTATTGGCGACCGCGTGCGGATCACCGCCAGCTACGTCGAGGATAGCATCATCGAAGACGATGTGGACGTGGGGCCGTTCTGCCACCTGCGCGGCGGCACCTACATCGAGGCGCACGCGCACCTCGGCAACTTTGTGGAGATGAAGAAAACGCACTTCGGCAGCGCCAGCGCCAGCGGTCACTTCAGCTACCTGGGCGATGCCACGATTGGCCGCCATGTCAACATCGGCGCGGGAACGATCACCGCCAACTACGATGGCACGCCGAACAAGAAGCAAACCACCATCGAGGATGGCGCGTTCATCGGGGTGGACACCATGCTGATTGCGCCGCTGCACGTGGGCAAGGAAGCCCGCACCGGCGCGGGCGCGGTGGTGCGCCGCGACGTACCGCCCGGCTACACTGCGGTCGGCATCCCCGCCCGCAACCTGCCACCGAAAGACAGCGACGAGTGCTGAGTGCTGTGCTGAGTGCTGAGAAAGTGTCAGGAAAGCCGTTGATTGGTTCGTAGAGGCGAACAACGGTTCGCTCTGCTCGGATAAACATCAACCTCGCCCACCGCATCTTATGCCAAATATGTATGGTCGCACAGTATATTCGGCCCAGGGCGAACAACGGCTCGCCCCTACAGATTTGCTGCGTAACCCAATCGTTTTGGTATTAACTCAAAACTCAAAACTTCGAAAGGGGGGAAGATGGAAGGAAGGCTAAAAGTATTCAGCGGCAACGCTCATCCCGCGCTTGCGGCACATATTGCGCGGCAGATTGACATCGCGGTGGGTGAAGCAATCGTGGGGCGCTGGCGCAATGGCGAGACGCGGGTACGTATCGAGGAGAACGTGCGCGGCAGCGACGTGTTTCTGATTCAGCCGCTCAACTCGCCCGCCGATCACCATATCATGGAACTGTTGCTGATGATTGACGCAGTTAAGCGGGCCAGCGCGGGACGCATCACGGCGGTGATCCCCTACTATGCCTATGCGCGGCAGGAGAAGAAGATGAGCGGGCGGGAGCCGATCTCCGCCAAGCTGCTCGCCAACCTGATCAGCGTGGCCGGGGCCAACCGCATCCTGGCGATGGATCTGCACGCACCCGCGATCGAGGGCTTCTTCGACATCCCCGTAGACCACCTGCGCGCCACCCATTTGTTCGCCGACTACTTCCGCGAACTGGCGCTGGACAAGTACGTGGTGGTTGCCCCTGATGCCGGGCGGGTGGGCCGCGCATTGGAACTGAAGCAGCGGCTAGGCGGCGATGGTACCCTGGCGTTCATCAGCAAGATGCATCCCAGCGCCGATGTGTCGGTGGCGATGGACATGGTGGGTGATGTGGTGGGCCGCACCGCGATCATCGCTGATGATATGATCCTGACTGGCGGCACGCTAATTGCCGCCGCTGAGATGCTCAAGGCGCGGGGCGCACACGCGGTCTACGCGAGCGCCACTCACGCCGCGCTGGCCGACGGCGCGGCTGCCGCACTGGAAGCCGCCCCCTTTGAGCGGCTGGTGGTAACTGATACGGTGCCGGTGCCGGTGCCGGTGGTGACGAACACGCTGTCGCTGCAAATGCGAGCGAAGGGCAAGGCGGGGGTGAAGGCTAGCTACACCGAGAGCCTCAGCGTCAGCATCAGCGAACGCCCCGGCAAGTTCCACATCCTAACCGTTGCGCCGCTGCTGGCCGATGCCATCGTCCACATTCACAAGGATCTGTCGGTCAGCACCCTGTTCCGGTAGCGGGATTGCCGATTGTAGATTATAGATTGTAGATTATAGACAGGGCGGGTTGTGGATTCGTAGGGGCGGGTTGCACTCGCCCATCGACATCAAGTTAAGGAATGGGTCAGCGTGTCCTATGCTGATTTGAGCTTAATGCTGAAGGTACTACTCACCCTCATCTTTCTTAGCTTGATGCTTATGGGGCAGGGTGTATGCACACCAGTGGCATGATGCCCTCGCCCCTTGCGGATGAGGGTTAGTATTACAGCCTCAGTTGCTAGACCAGGTGACGTAGTTACGATTGGCTTAGGGCGACAGGGCGTATGCGATTCGCCCCCACACCATTCTGGCCTAATTATGCAAACCGAGGCTGTAATATTAGGGTGAGGGGTATAATGGCGCTGCAAGACTGGATTGCAATACTGGGCATCGCCCTCTGCACCACGCTGCTGGCTTATGCGGTCGCCTCCGAGGCAGCGTTGAGCGGCATCAGCCTGGTGCGCCTGCGCGAGTTGGGCAAGAGCGAACCACAGCGGGTCGAGCGGCTCAACCAGATCATCGAGGCGCGGCAGAGCCACATCAGCGGCGCGGAGTTGACCAGCGCGGTGACGTTGCTGGTTGCCAGCGCGTTGATTGGCCGCACCGCCGTGCGTCTTACCGGCGGGTTCAGCACCTGGGCGGTGGGCATTGGGGCGGCGGCGGTGGTTGTGCTGCTGGGCGTGGCCCTGCCACGTACCGCCGCCAGCTACGACCCGGAGCGGATGGCCCTCAGTATGATTACGCCGTTGACCATCATGCACGCGATCGGCGATGTCGCGCTCATCCCTTTTCTGGCGCTCAGTCGCCTGATCCTGCGGCTGCTGGGCCGCCGCCCCGTGTCGCGGCCCAGCGATTTGGAAGAGGGCGTGATGTCCTTGTTCAGCAGCGAGGACGAGATCGAGTCGCCCGCAGAAGAGCAGGAAATGATCGAGAGCCTGGTAGAGTTCCACGCGACGCTAGCCCGCGAGGTGATGGTGCCGCGCACCGACATCGTGGCGGTCGCCAGCGACGCAACTATGGACGAGGTGCTGACCGAGGTGCTGGACGCAGGCTACAGTCGTCTGCCGGTATATGGTGAGAGCATTGACGATGTTAAGGGCATCCTGCACGCCAAGGATCTGCTGCGCGTGTTGCGACTGGGCGGCGACCACGTAGGCTTCAACGTGATGGGCCTGATCCGCCCCGCCCTGTTCGTGCCGGAGTCGAAGAAGGTGGACGACTTGCTGCGCGAGATGCAGCAGGGGCGCACCCAGATGGCAATCATCTTCGACGAGTATGGCGGCACCGCTGGGCTGGTCACCATCGAGGATTTGCTGGAGGAGATCGTCGGCGAGATCCAGGACGAGTACGATGCGGAAGAACTGGCGATTGAGCGACGTGGTGCAGGCGATTACGTGATTGATGCCCGCGTGCCGCTCGACGATGTGAATGAGGAGCTAGGGGTAAACTGGTCGGCGGATGATTACGACTCGCTGGGTGGGCTGGTGTTCGATCGGCTGGGGCGCATCCCGGTAGTCGGCGACACGATTACCGTAGACGGCGTGCGTATCGTGGTGGAGAGCGCCGAGGGTCGCCGCCTGCGTAAGCTGCACCTGACCGTGGTAGACCCTGTGGCCGAGCAAGCCGCCCGCGACGAGGCGGCACGGCAAGCGGCGAATGGCAGCGGCAACCCGCCTGCCGACGATGTCACCGCGCTGCTACTAGGCAGCGTGCCGGGGGTGATGCCCGCCAGCCACCGCCCAACCACTGAGCGGGAGGAGCCACGCCGATGAGCGAGAACCATGATGCGTTGATAGTTGCGGCAATTACGGTGCGGCAGCGTGCCTACGCGCCCTACTCCGGCTTCAAGGTGGGGGCCGCGTTGCTGGGCGACGATGGCACGATTTACGCCGGGGTCAACGTGGAGAATGCCGCCTACGGCTCGACCATCTGTGCCGAGCGGGCCGCATTGCTGGCAGGGGTGAGCGCAGGCTGCACCCGCTTCACCCGCCTCGTCGTCGCCACCGATGTTCCCGCCGACCATCTCAGCCCGCCCTGCGGCGCGTGCTGCCAGGTGCTAGCCGAGTTCAACCCCAATCTGCCCATCGTGCTTGCCAACCTGACGGGCGACTATCAGGAAACGTCGCTGGATCAGCTCTATACCCATCCTTTCAGTGCAAGGCAGTTGGAGGGATTAGCTATGAATAGCGGCAATAGCAGGCGTAGCATTATAGGCCCGATTATCAGTGTGGCCTGGTATGCTATTTTCCTACTGGTGCAGTCGGTAAATAAGACTGCGGCTAACGTGCTTGCCTTGATGATAGTAGCTGGCTGGATGCTATATCTTACATACACGATGTGGAAAAAGCGAAGTCCGTTGCAGGAGTGGTTGGCCTCGATGGTTGCGCTAGGGGGAATAGCTGGCGCATTTATCTGCGGTTCTCTGGTGAGTAATGACTTCGCTGCCAGTTTGGTTGGCCTGGTTGCTATTGCTGGTCTGCTATACTTCTTCGCAGCCAGATTGATGGTTAGCAATGGGGCTAACTGGTGGTACAACCTGGCGGGCGTTATTGCCAGCGTAGGCATGACTATCACGATAATCGGACTAATGTTGCTCAAAGGCATTATCGAGGCAAATTATCTGATAATTGTTGCGCTGGTCGGTGTTTTCTGCGCTATAATCGCGGTAGACAAAGGCCAGAAGATAGACGCTGCGACGCAGAAGCAAATTGAGGGTAGCAGCGAAGCGCTGAAGGCCGAACCGATTCGTGAGAAGGTAAAGAGGGAACGCTTATGACACCAAGCGAACTTGCCGCCCGCATAGATTACACCAACCTGCAGCCGGATGCGACGGCGGACGACATCCGCGCATTGTGCGATACCGCCAACCAGTACGGCTTCGCGGCGGTATGTGTCGCCGCCTACTGGACGCGGCTGGCAGCGGCGCGGCTGGGGACGAACTCTCTCGTGCGCGTCTGCGGCGTGGTCGCCTACCCTTATGGCACGCAGAGCGCGTCAGTGCGCGGGCTGGAGGCGCGGCTGGCGGTGGCCGATGGCGCGACCGAACTGGACATTGTGGCGAACATTGGCGCATTGCGGAGCGGCGACCTCAAAGCGGCGGGCGACGACCTTGCCTATGTGATTAAGCAGGCGCGGCAGGCAGCCGACAGTGGGGTGATGCTCAAGGTTGTGCTATCCGCCAGCTACCTCAGCGCGGAGCAGCAGGCGCAGGTGGCGGAACTGGCAGTCAACGCGGGCGCGGATTATATCGTGGTCAACAGCGCCGCCGATAGTCCCGCCAGCGCTGGGGATGTGGCGCGACTGCGCCCGGCGGCAGGCGGGCTGAAGCTCAAGGCCAATGGCCCAACCAATCTCAGCGAGGCGCTAGCCCTGCTCAACGCGGGCGCATATCGCCTCGGCAGCACGGCTGGTCCGGCAATTGTGGATGAGGCGCGGGCGATGGTGCAAAGCTAAGTGCTGAGTGCTGAGTGCTGAGTGCTGAATACCCTTTCACCAAAGGGTGCTGTATAATGCAGCACCCTTTGCAGTGATGCAAAGACCCCCATTTGGCGGCACAACCCTTGCAGCATCAGATATGTAGGGGCGAACCGTTGTTCGCCCTGGCCCAAAATACCATGATCGACGGCACAACCCTTGCAGCGGCAAATATGTAGGGGCGAACCGTTGTTCGCCCTGGCCCAAAATACCGCGAACCGTTGTTCGCCCTGGCCCAAAACACCTCGAACCGTTGTTCGCCCTGGCCCAAAACACCTCGAACCGTTGTTCGCCCTGGCCCAAAACACAAAGTTTGACGGCACAACCCTTTCAGCATCAGATATGTAGGGGCGAACCGTTGTTCGCCCTGGCCCAAAACACCTCGAACCGTTGTTCGCCCTGGCGTAAAACGCAAAGTTTGACGGCACAACCCTTGCAGCGGCAAATATGTAGGGGCGAACCGTTGTTCGCCCTGGCCTAAAATACCGCGAACCGTTGTTCGCCCTGGCCTAAAATACCGCGAACCGTTGTTCGCCCTGGCCCAAAATACCATGATCGACGAGTACAACATCAAATATATTACGGCGGGGCTGCACACCCAACGGGTGGGTCGTTGGCTGCGCCTGTACCAACAGGTGAGCAGCACCAACTATCTTGCTCGTATGCTGATCGAGAGCGAACGCGCACCCGATGGCGGAGTAGTGATCAGTGAGTACCAGAGCAGCGGGCGGGGGCGGCTGGGCCGCAGCTGGGTTGCGCCGCCGCGCAGTAGCATCCTCGCCAGCTTCATCTTGCGGCCCAGCATGAGCATCGCAGCAGCGCAAGCCTTCGCGCTGACTATCTGCCTGGCAAGCGCCACGCGGGCTGCGCTGCGCCGCCTCTACCCCATCCTTGATGTGCAATTGAAGTGGCCCAACGATATTATGCTAGACGGGGCTAAGGCGGGTGGCATCCTCAGCGAAGTGGGCTTTGCTGAGGGCCAGATCAGCTGGGCGGTGTTGGGGCTGGGCCTGAATGTGAACACTAGCGAAGCCGATCTGATTGGCTTGTCGGCTAGCGCTACCAGCCTGAGCGTAGCACTGGGCCATCAGGTGGATCGCACTGCGCTTTTCTGCACACTCTGCGACGAGCTTGAGCCGCGCTACCTGGCCCTGCAAGCGGGTAATTACCTGACTTTGTGGCGCGAGTGGGCAGATAGTCTGTGCTGGTATGGCCGCGAGGTGAGCATCAGCGAAAACGGCGATATTACGCTGGTTGGCAAGCTGCTTACCGTCGAGCAGGATGGGTCGCTAGTGGTGCAGCCCGCGTACGGCGAAAGCCAGCGGGTGATGGTAGGCGATCTGTCGCTGCGGCTGCGCTAAACGCGGCTTGACGCTTTGTGCTATAATAGGGCGGTCAAAATATAAGTCCATGTTTGTTTATCTAGCAGATGATGCCCGAATTGGATACAAGATGAAAGACCTCTTCCGCCGCCATCCCAAGCAGTTCAGCAGCCCCGACGATGCCGAGGAGCGTAGCCGCGCCATCCCCGATGATTTGTGGGTGAAGTGTCCCAAGTGCCACGAGCTGCTCTACACCAAGGAGCTGGAGCGCAACCTGAAGGTGTGCGCCAAGTGCAGCCATCACTTCCGGTTGTCGGCGCGGGAACGCATCAAACTGCTGCTCGACGAGGATAGCTTCGTCGAGGACCAGCATGAAGTTGCCCCCAGCGACCCGCTCGGCTTCATCAGTATGGATCAGCCCTATCCATCCAAGCTACGCGACACGCAACGCAAGACGGGGCTGAAGGAAGCGGTACTCAGCGGTGAGGGCAGCATCGAAAGCCAGCGCCTGCTCATCGCGGTCAGCGATTTCAGCTTCATGGGCGCAAGCATGGGCCAGGCATACGGTGAACGCATCACCCGCGTGGTCGAGGAGGCGATCACCCGCCGCCTGCCGGTAATGGTGGTGAGCGCCAGCGGCGGGGCGCGGATGCACGAGGGCATCTTCTCGCTGATGCAGATGGCAAAGACGGTCGCCGCCTTCGCCAAGCTGGCTGAGGCGGGCTTGCCGTTCATCTCGCTGCTAACCGACCCCACCTTCGGGGGGGTCACTGCCAGCTACGCGACCATTGCCGATGTAATTATCGCCGAGCCAGGCGCGCTTATCGGCTTCGCTGGCCCGCGTGTGATCGAGCAAGCCATCCGCCAGAAGCTGCCCCCTGGCGCACAAACCGCCGAGTTCCTGTTGGAGCATGGCATGGTCGACCTGGTGCTACCCCGCCGCGAACTGCGTACCCAGATCAGCCGCCTGCTGCGCTTCTACTGTCCCGACCCAACCGCCAATGGCCGCGACTATAGCGCCGCCAGCGCCCTACTCGCCCCCAGCCACAGCGCCAGCCAGAACGGAGAACACGAGTGAGCGCCACCGATACCGTCGCGTGGGCGCGGGTGCAACTCGCTCGCCATCCCGATCGCCCTCATACGCTCGACTTCATCAAGCTAATGACCCCCGATTTCGTCGAACTGCACGGCGACCGCCGCTTCGGCGATGATGCCGCCATCGTCGGCGGCCCCGCCACCTTCAACGACCGCCCCGTGATGATTATCGGGCAGCAGAAGGGGCGCGATACCCGCGAGAACATCGCCCGTAACTTCGGTTCGCCCCATCCCGAAGGCTATCGCAAGGCACTGCGGCTGATGCAGCAGGCCGCCCGCTTTCAGATGCCCCTGATCACCCTGATTGACACTGGTGGGGCTAGCCCCGACCTGCAATCCGAGGAGCGCGGCATGGGTGGCGCAATCGCCGAGTGCATTCTGGCAATGGTGGAGTTGCCCATCCCCAGTATTGCAGTGATCATCGGCGAAGGTGGCAGCGGCGGGGCGCTGGCGCTAGGGGTTGCTGATCGGGTGCTGATGCTGGAAAATGCCATCTACTCGGTGGCCTCACCGGAGGCGGCGGCCTCAATCCTGTGGAACGATGCCAAGCAAGCGCCGATTGCCGCCGCGCAGATGAAGATCAGCGCACCCGACCTGCAGCGCTTTGGCATAGTCGACGAGTTGCTGCCCGAACCAGAGGGCGGGGCGCACACCAATGTGGAAGCGACCATCAACACCGTCTGCGAAGCAATCGCCCGTAACCTCACCACGCTCGATGCGTACGCATGGCACAGCGAGGATGGCCTACGCCGCCTACGGGCGGATCGCTATCAGAAATATCGGCGCATCGGCGCGTAGCCGAGTGAGGTTGCCGTAGCGGGCGCATTGCGTGGGGTCGTCATCGGCGTGGGGTGAGCCACGATCGGGGTAGCGGTAAGCGGCGCGACATTCGGTTGGCCGCAGGCCGCCAGCGCGGTCAGCAGCGCCGCCAGCGCGATCAAGCTCAGTAGCTTCGCATGAATCTTCCTCATCAAATTATCCCCTTTCCAGAGTTTGCGCCCTATTATAAACGAAAGTCCTAGATTCGCATGATGGAGCGGTAAAACGATGGCAAGCGTACTTGACAGTGTGATACTGTGGGGCATATAATATTTGCAGGGCAACTTCTAATCTCAAGGCTGCTTCCAGTTTACGGTAAGCACAAGGGTGCAGAAAGGTAGTCTCTTATGAGGCGCACAGTATCAAAAGCAGGTCTGGTCATCGGCATCATGGTTCTGGTAATGGCCTTCGCAGCAACGTCGTATGCCGCCAAAGTTGTAGTATTGTCGTACACCTTCGACAACGACACTCAGGGGTTCACCGCTAGCGTGCAGGGTTCGGGTGGTGGCTGCACCGCCAACCCCGTCACCACGTGGGGCAACGATGGTACGATGGTAGTCACCCTCGCGCCAGCATCGGGCTGCACTGGTTACAACCTGTCGATCAACAAACTGGTGGTGTTGGCCGCCCCGATCGCCAACCCAGGTACGGATATGATGATCAAGGACGATGGTGGCGCACTGAGCCTGAGCGGCGCACACGTGTCACTCAGTAGCATCGCCTCCCCATCGAAGTTGGTGGTTCTCAGTCCCACGGAGATCAATGGCTGGACTGATCTCAACGGCACGTGGGGGGAGCAAGCGAATAGTGGTTCGGCGACCCTGCAGATGGCGATACCACTCAGCGCAGGAAGCTGGAACACCACCCGGGTTATCCGCATCACCAGTGTCACGCTCAACAACGGCAACTAAGCATGGAAGGGGCGCAACCAAGCGGTTGGCGCTCCCGCAAGGGCAGACTGGAAGCTGCCTGAGCATATAGAAGGTCAAGGGGGCGGCGCCGGTGGCGCTGCCCTTCCTGATTGGTTAGCCCGTTGACCGCTATGGATGATATGTAGATACCACGGTAAGGAAAACGGTAAGGTTGTGTCTAAAAGTACCAGTTTCACCACCCAAAAGTACCATGCGCGGGTACTAGCATTGGCATAGCCAATATGGTATAATGTGCCTTAGAGATAGCTGTTTTCCTCCCACTATATTATTTTCCGAATTCCAAAAGGGGGCCGCTAATGAAGCGCACCGTAAACCGGACCGTTCTTACCCTGGGCGTGCTACTGCTGGCATTGATATTTACCAGTGCATCCTATGCCAAGCTGGTAGTGCTATCATATAGCTTCCAGAATG
>JANXYP010000169.1 GCA_025355955.1 Chloroflexota bacterium | reverse complement strand
GCGATTGCGGTGGCTGGAAATATTCGTCGGGCATATTGGTTACGCCTCCACAAGCGTACATTGCACCAGGGCGGGCAGCCGCCCGCCCCTACGTAAATACACCATCTGCTTGACGGCTTGGTATTATCCTCCCAACCCCTCGCGCAGCGCCGCCACTGCTGGCTTCGTCATGCCGGTTACCTGCAACAGTTCCGCGTCGGTCGCAGCCACGATGCCCTTGACCGTGCCGAAGCGCTTGAGCAGTTCCTTCTTGCGCTTGGGGCCGATGCCTTTCACGGTGTCTAGCGCAGAAACGATGGCGGCTTTGGCCCGCACACTGCGGTGGTAGTTGATGGCGAAGCGGTGGGCCTCGTCGCGCAGCCGCTGCACCAGATATAGCGCCTGCGAGTCGCGGGCCAGGAAGATTGACTGAGCCTCGCCCGGCTTGAAGATCTCTTCTTCCCGCTTGGCAAGGCCCACGATTGGGATGTCGCTCATGCCCAGTTCGTGCAGCACCTGGTAGGCGGCGTTTAGTTGACCCTTGCCGCCGTCTATCACAATCAGGTCGGGCAGCACCGCCCACGATGACCATGAGGCGGCATTGGCGGTGCGCTTCTCCCGCGCATTTGCGGCTGGCTCGACCAGATCGAGGTCGTCTGCGCCCGCGTTGGTGGCCGCCGCAGCATTGACCTGCTCCTCGATACCTTCGGTCTCCACTGAGCCGTTGTCGTGCGGGTCAATGCTGGCGATCGCCTCGGCTCCTTCGATGCTGGCGGTCACGGGTGCAGCATCAATCGCGCCCACGCCACCCGCTTTGGCCCGTTCGCCCGCCGCCCGCTTCAGCCGCCGATACAGCACCTCCTGCATCGAAGCGTAGTCGTTCGACCCTTCCACCGTCTTAATCTTGAAGCGGCGATACTCGCTCTTCTTCGGCATCCCGCCCTCGAACACTACCATGCTGGCAACGCTGTTCGTCCCTTGCGTGTTGCTGATGTCGTAACTCTCCATCCGCAGCGGCCAGGAGGGCAGCTTGAGCGCCTGCTGCAGATCGCCCAGCGCGGCGGAGGTCTTCTGCTCGTCACTTAGCCACTTGAGGCGCAACTGCTCCAGCGTTTCCGCCGCGTTCTTCGCCACCAGCTCCACCAGTTCCTTCTTCTCGCCGCGCCGTGGCACACTTAGTACCACCTTGCTACCCTTACGATGGCGCAACCACTGCTCGATGATCTCCGACTCGCTGATCGCGTTCTGCAACACCAACTTCGGCGGTATGTAGCTGGCATCATCGTAGAACTGGGTGACGAAGCTGCTTAGGATCTGATTGGGCGACTCGTCGGCGGTGCCTTCCAGGATGTAATGCTCGCGGCCCAGCAGCCTACCCTGGCGAATGAAGAAGATTTGCACGCAGGCTTCGCCGTTCTCGCGGGCGAAGGCGATCACATCCTCATCGTTGGGTTGGGTGCTGAACACCTTCTGCTGCTCCACCACCCGCTGCAAGGCAAACATCTGGTCGCGCAGGTAGGCGGCCCGCTCGAACAGCAACTCCTCACTGGCCTGCTCCATCTTGATCTTGATATCGTCAATGATGCGCTCCTGCTTGCCTTCGAGGAACAGCACCACCTGCTGCACCGCGTGGCCGTAATCCTCCTTATTAGCAAGCCCGGCGCAGGGGCCGAGGCAGCGTTTGATATAATATTGCAGGCAGGGGCGCGGCGCTTTACCATCAATCACGATGTCGCAAGTGCGGTAGGGGAACAGCTTGTCGAGCAGTTCGAGGGTGCGCCAGGCGGTGCCATTGCCCGCGAATGGGCCGAAATAGAGCGCGCCATCCTGCAGCAGCCGCCGCGTCTGCAGCACTCGCGGCCACTCTTCGTTAGTCGTGACTTTGATGTAGGGGTAGGTCTTGTCGTCCTTCAGCCGCACGTTGTACTTGGGCTTGTGTTGCTTGATCAGGTTATTTTCGAGGATGAGCGCCTCTAGCTCGGTATCGGTAATAATGTACTCAAAGTCGGCGATGTTGGCAACCATCTTGGCAACTTTGGGTGCCTGGTTCTTCAGGCTGCCAAAGTAGCTACGCACGCGATGTCGCAGCACCAACGCCTTGCCGACATAGATAATCTCGCCCTTGACGTTCTTCATGATATAAACGCCAGGGCTGAGGGGCAATTCGCGGACGCGCTTCTCAAGCTGCTCCCGTATTGGATTGCTAGCACGATAATCGGTCATGGTCTTCCTTCAGTAATAAACCCCTCCCTTTGGGGGAGGCAAGGAGGGGGAGTAAGCCAGGGAATAGCGATGAATCATTCATGGGGTTGTAGAACTATTGTACTATATGGGGATGGGGATGTCAAGCATTATGCAGGCCGAACAATGGTTCACCCCTAATGATTTTGACCACCAAAACCAGTAATGAAGCAGAGGTAGGGGCAGCTGCACTCAACCATTGGCATCATATTAAGCAAACAGCCAGCCGCATCATGCTGATTTGTTCCTAATGATGACCGCTCTCTGGGGGTCTGGGGGTTCAGCCCACAGCTGCAGCCCGCTCGCCATACGGCGAGTTTGCCGCACTTTTGGACTTACCGATACACAAAGATGCTGATTACGATGGGCATTATCACTATTTCAGTAGGAGGGGCTAACCCCCAGACCCGCGCTGATGCCCAACTCTATTAATACCA
>JANXYP010000167.1 GCA_025355955.1 Chloroflexota bacterium | reverse complement strand
CGGTGCGGGCAGTGCAGCGGGTCTGTTCCAGAACCCCAGCGGTCTCGCCACCGATGCCGCTGGCCGCCTCTACGTGGCTGACCGCAACAACTCGCGCGTGCAGGTGTTTGATCAGCCGCAACCTTAATATTACAGCCTCAGTTGCCAGGCAAGATGACGTAGTTACGATTAGCCTGGACACTAGGCAACAGGGCGTATGCGATTCGCACCTACACCAATCTGGCTTTAATATGTCACGTTAGTATTACAGCCTCAGTTGCTGGGCAACATAGCGTAGTTACGATTGGCTTTGACACTGGGCAACAGGGCGTATGCGATTCGCCCCTACACCAATCTGGCTTTAATATGTCACGTTAGATTGCAATATTAAACGAGATAATAATGAAGCAGCGCCTCCAGTTCATAGACGGCCTACGCGGGCTGGCAGTGCTGCTCACCGTCCTCTGCCACACCTGGCTGTACGGTGGAATGTATCAGGCTGGCCCATCCATCGGCGGCGTGATCCTGAGTTACTGGTTCGCCACCTTTACGGTGGGGGTCAACCTGTTCATGGTCATCTCCGGTTTCTGCCTCACCCTCCCGCTGGTGCAGCCCGCAGGCTGGGCCGACCTGAACATCAGAGACTTCTTTCGCCGCCGCATCCTGCGAATCGTGCCGCCCTACTATGCGGCGATCGCTTTCTTCGTGCTACTCGACCTGCTGATGCCCCCCTTCTATGCGCGCTTCGCCCCCAGCCACAACACCAGCTTCTACCTGCCCGGCTTGCTCTCAGTCGGCGGCCACCTGCTGTTCAGCTACAATCTCATCTCCACATTCGTGCCGAACACACCCTCTATAGATGGCTCATTCTGGTCTATCGAGCTTGAGGCTCAGTTCTACCTGCTGCTGCCGCTGCTGATCCTGATCGCCCGCCGTTTCGGAGCGCTGAAGATGGTCGGCGGCGTGTTGGCCGTCACCCTGCTGTGGCGCACCGCAATGTGGTATCTAGTCGCCCCTACTGCTAACGGGCCGCTGGAGAACTTTGTCTTCACCTTCGCGCCCGCCCGTCTGTTCGAGTTCGCACTCGGCATCCTGGCGGCGATTATTTTCGTTCGCTATCAGCAACGCATCAACCCGCTACTCACCCTGAGCCTCGCCGCGCTCACCCTCTGGATTGGTGTATACTATTTCTACATCAAGCAGGGGCATTACTACCCGCTTACCGACATGGTGGTTGGTCTAGGTTTCTTCCTGCTGCTCTTGTCGGCTAGCGTGCCAGGCGTGGCGCAGCGGTTGTTCACCTGGCGACCACTGGCCGGGGTGGGGCTGATCAGCTATAGCGTCTACCTGATCCACGAGCCGCTGGTCAAGGAGTTGTACACCTGGTTTCCGGCGCGGCAAGGCTGGGATGCCTTTATTACCTACTCGGTAGTCTTCACCCTGTTGATGGTGTTGGTGGGCTACGTTTTCTATCGGCTTGTGGAGCGGCCCGCTATCGAGTGGGGTAAAAAGCTGCTTCATCGCCCGCCCGCGCCCATAGTAGTGGGCGCGGCTGGCGAGTTGCCCGCCACGCCGTAGCGTGGCAATAGCGATTCATCGGCTGTGGGTCAGGGCGAACAACGGTTCGCCCCTACAGATCAACCAACTACTAATACCAATTACGTTTGGCGATGGTGTAAATTGCACCAGGGCGAGCGCAGCCCGCCCCTACGTAATTCTCACTGTCCCCTCGACTAATTGGTATAAGAATCCGGAGGATGGCAATGCGTAAACTTACCTTCACTGTGCTGGTACTGCTGCTCACCTTAATCATCCCAGTATTGCTGGCCGCGCCACCACCCAACGATAATCGCCTCTTCCCCGAAACCGGCCACACGGTCAAGGGCAGGTTCCTGACCTACTGGCAGGCCAATGGCGGGCTGGCCCAGCAGGGCTACCCCATCAGCGAGGAGATGCAAGAGGTCAGTGACCTGGATGGCAAAAGCTACACGGTGCAATATTTCGAGCGAGCCGAGTTCGAGTTGCACCCGCAGAACCAGCCGCCCTACGACGTGCTGCTGGCCCAGCTAGGCACCTTTAGGCTGAAGGAGCAGTACGCGGGCAAGACACTGGCAGCAGGCAAGTCGGGCGGCCCCGGCCAATACTTCGCCCAGACTGGCCACAGCGTAGATGGTCGCTTCCTGACCTACTGGCAGGCCAATGGCGGGCTGACCCAGCAGGGCTATCCCATTAGCGAACGGATGCGCGAGGTCAGCGACCTGGACGGCAAAAGCTACACGGTGCAATACTTCGAGCGGGCAGTGTTCGAGCTGCACCCGGAGGTCAAAGCGCCCTACGATGTGTTGCTATCGCAGCTTGGCACCTTTCGCTACAAGCAGAAGTACGAGATCACCCCCACACCAGCGCCAGTTTTGGCAACCCCCTTGCCAACCGCGGCTACCAATACGCCCACCCCACCTGCTGCAGGCGCGACCCCTACCCTGCCTGGCGACCCCAGCCTGATGCCAACCATCCAGGTCGACCAGCCTCAGTTGAAGCGCGGCTCCTTTCAGACCCTCACCATCACCACCAAACCGGGCGCAAACGTGACCGTAGTCTGTACCTACCCTAGCGGTGACAAGAAGAGCAACGGTTGCTCCAAACAGTTCAAGGCTGGCCCGAAGGTCGCCGATGCCAAGGGCCAGGTGGTCGTGCATTGGAAGGTAGGCTCCTCCACCAAGCCGGGCCACGTCACAGTTGAGGTGAAGGTAGAGCTAAATGGGGCGACCGGGGATGGACAGGCGGGGTTTGAGATTGTGTAGAAGGAGGGACGCTGATTAGTCAGCGTCCCTCACCTATCCGTGCCTGCTTATAGTCTGGATTTATCTCCACTCATCGTGTTTGATTTCTCTTAACCTTAGATTAGCAAACCAGTGTCCACTCTGGCACCGTATCACCTTGCCAAATTACCCGCAAGGTATCAGCAACCCCCAGTAGGAAAGGTGGAAGATGCGCGTTGATGACCTTGAGTTCGCCAGTTTCCAGGCTTACCAGAACGTAGCGACAATCATGCCCCCAGTTCATCTCAGGTTGTAGATCAACGAAAGCTAGCACTGCCCTCCAAGGAACATCAACGTTTTGCCCATCAATTTTCAACTCTGCTCCAGCAGATAGCGATTGATCGTCCAAATAGACCACACTCGAACGCCGCTCCCCGACAGTGAGCGCGCTGATCACAAGGCTGGCAATTTGATCCTGTGATAGAGCCATAGTCTTAGCCATCGCTCCACCTCTTTCTACGCTGACATTGTATTTCTAATGCCGGGCAGAGGTGTTGTTGCTCATTGTCTTGGACAACGACCGCGCCTCTGCCCTGCTCTATCTTTAGCCATTGCTTTATACCACTAACGCAGAAAGTCGAGAACCCCGCCCGCCATCAGCGCGAGGCCGATGGGCAGGCAGCCCTCGTCCACGTTGAAGTGGGCGTTGTGGTGGGGTGCGTCGAAACCCTTCTTCGCGTTCCTGCCACCGATGAACAGGTAGCAGCCCGGCGCTTCCTTGAGGAACAGGGCCATATCGTCGCCACCCAGCGTCTGGTTGGGGTAGACGACGTGATCTGCGCCGATGGTCTGCGCCGCGATGCCCTTCATCCACTCGGTCACTTCGGGGTCGTTGTCCACCGGAATCATGGTGAGCTCGTGAGTGAGCTGTACATCGGCATCCGCGCCCATCGCCTTCGCTACCCCCTTAGCCACCTCTTTTACCCGCTTGACAATCAACTTGTGAACGTCCTCGCTGAAGAAGCGCAATGTGCCAGTCAGTTTGCACTCGTCAGGGATGATGTTGAAGGCGGTGCCTGCCTCGATCTTGCCCACTGTGACAATCGCGGTGTCTACCGGGTCGACGTTGCGGGCGACGATGCTCTGCAAGGCGGTGACGATGTGGGCGGCGGTCACGATTGGGTCAACCGTCTGGTCGGGATGTGCGCCGTGGCCGCCCCGCCCCTTGACGGTGATCACAAACTCCTCTACCCCGGCCATTACTGGGCCGGAACGGATGCCCACCTGACCAACCGACAGATCACCCCACACATGGAAGCCAATCACCCGATCAACGGTGGGTTTGGTCATCACCCCTTCCTTGATCATGGGCGCGGCCCCGCCACTGCGCTCCTCGGCGGGTTGGAAGCAGAACTTGGCCGTGCCGCGCAATTCATGGCGGTGCTGGTTAATCAGCTTGGCAGTTGCCAACGCGACGGTGATGTGGGTATCGTGACCGCAGGCGTGCATTGCGCCCTGGTTGACGCTGCGATAAGGCACATCGTTGGCCTCGTTGATTGGCAGCCCGTCAATATCGGCTCGTACCATGATAGTCTTGCCATCGCCCGCGCCGCCCTTGATGATGCCCATCACGCCGGTACCACCGATGCCTTCCTGCACCTCGACACCTGGGCCTAGTCCGTGCAGGTAAGAAGCAATCATCTTGGCGGTCTGGGTCTCTTGCTGTGATAGTTCGGGGTGCATATGGAACTGGCGGCGCAATTCGATCAACTCCTCGTTCATCGCCTCGGCCTCGCGCATGACGTTGCCAAGCGGACCTTCGGCAATCGCCATCAGTTCTACAGCGCTGCCATCGCTGCTGCCATTGTGGCGTGCGCTCTTGTCCTTGCTTTTCTTTGCCATCTTTCTACCTCTCTGTTTATGCTTCCTTCCCAGTGGGAGGGGTTGGGCTGGGTGTCTGATGTACTCCCCCACCCTGCCCCCCCTTTGGGGAGGGGTTGTTCCATCAGAAGTTGACGTGGACTTCGGGGTACTGCTTCAGCTTGTCGCGCACCAGACCCATAATCTCATCCAGACGGGCCTGGGTTTTGGCCTCGAAGCGGGTGGTCAGGCTCGGCTCGGTGTTGCTGGCCCGCACCAACGCCCAGCCGTCGGGCCAGACGATACGCACACCGTCGATGTCAATCGTCTGATACTTGCTGCTGAAGTAAGCCTGCAACTCCTTGACGATGGCGAACTTGCGAGTATCCTCGCAGTCCATCCGCCCTTCGGGGGTGTGGAAGTATTGCGGCACGTCGGCCATCAGTTGGCGCACACCCGGCTGGTGTTGGCTGAGAAACTCCAGCATCCGCGCCCCGGCGTAGATGCCATCGTCGAAGCTGATCAGGGGGTCGTTGAAGAAGATATGCCCGCTGAACTCGCCCGCCAACGGTGCGCCGGTCTCCGCCCGCTTGGCGAAGATGTTGGTGTAGCCGGTCTTCCACATGATGCCGGTGCCACCATGCTTGGCGATATCCTCGATTAGGGCCATGCCACACTTCACATCGTAGATAATCGGCGCGGGGCCTTTCTCCAGCACCTGGCGGGCTAGCAGGATTAGGTACTCGTCGGCCCATAGGATCTCACCGTTGTTGTCTACCATGCCGAGACGGTCGCCGTCGCCGTCCAGGGCGATGCCCAATTCGTTATGCGTCTCCTTGATGCGGGCCTGCAGGTCGCGCATATTCTCTTCCTTGATCGGGTTAGGCACGTGGTTGGGGAAGGTGCCATCCGGCTCGATGAACATCCCGTCCACCTTCGCGCCCATGCGGGTGTAGAGCGTTACCGCCGTGTCGCCGCACGCGCCGTTGCCGGTGTCTACGCTGATGCCCATGGGGCGGGCCATCTTCACTGTGTCAGCGATGTAGTTGATGTAAGCGGTGAGCGTGTCCTGCTGGCTGATGCCGCCGTTGCCCTGCTTGAAATCGCCCGCCGCGATGATGCTGTATAGCTCCTGCACCTCAGCGGAGGAGAGCGGGGCGTTGATCAGCTCGCCACCAGGCCCGGCAACCATCTTGCGGCTCTTCAACCCGTTGAACTCCGGCGGGTTGTGGCTGGCGGTCACTTCCATGCCCCCATCGACCTTCAGATAGCCGACCGAAAAGTAGAGCGTGGGGGTAGGTACAATGCCCACATCCACCACATCCAGCCCGGTGCTGGCGATGCCCTTGATCAGCGCGGCGGCGAACGGCGCGGAACTGATACGTACGTCGCGGCCCACCGCCACTTTGGTTGGCGCGGGGCGGCCATCGCGCTCGGCGATACGCGCCAGCAGGGTGCCATAGGATTTGCCGATTAGCTCGAGGGTTTCGTCGGTCAGATCCTGGCCCACCACCCCGCGGATGTCATACTCGCGGAAAATCTCCTTGTTGACCTTTGCCATTATTAACTCCCCCTTATAGTGGTAATTGCGTTGACAGTATAGACTTGCACCCCGCCTGCTGTCAAATCAGCAGCGTCCCACGGCAGGCGCTGGTTGAAGATACGATATAGATTTGCCCTCAATAGCCGCGCAATTACCGTGCCTCGGTTGGCGACTTGGCGATTCTCTGCCCAAGTTGCAGCTCGCCGAGCCAATCATCAATGTAACCCGCCACCTCTTCCCAGCCCGGCTCGGCCATAATCCAGTGGCCGCGGCCTGCAAACTCCTTGAAATCGGTACGAGCAGGAGAGTGCTTATATTTGAGATAGTTGGAGCGGTTGGCGCTGGCGGGAACAATGTGATCGCTGCCACCTGCAGTGATAAGCAGCGGCGCACGCTGGCCGTTCTTGAAGTTCACGCTGGCCGGGCTGCTGGAGCGGAGCGGGGCGAAAGCGGCCTGGAAGAAGATGCGCCCGGTCTCTGGCACCACCTGCCGCTGGTAAACGGCGCGCTGATCGGCGGGCGGCAGGGTGTTGACGAAGGCATAGCGGAAGGTCTTGAGCGACATCCGCACGATGCGCTTCCAGCCCATCCAGGTCAGCAGCATTGGCCCGTTGGCCTTGATCGCCGAAGGGGTAAAAGCCAGCACCCCGCGTGGCGGCGCGGGATCAACCGCTACTCCCGCCGCACCCAGCCCGCGATCGAGCAGGATCTGCACGAACAGGCCGCCGAACGAGTGACCGATCAGGATGGGCGGTTCGTTCATCGCTTTGATGATGCTGGCGTAATGATCCACTATCTCGGCGATGCCCAGGTGGGCAAGGGCGGCGGGCGGATTGCTGCGTAGCTCGCTGATGGGCTGGTCGCGGTAGGGCCAAGGTGGGGCGTTGCAAGTGTAGCCCTTAGCCGCAAAGTAGCCGTTGAACTGCTCCCAGCACAGTGGGGTCATGAACGCGCCGTGGATGAAGACGATTGATTTAGCCATGCTTTGCTCCTTTCGTTTGGTGCTAGCATTATACTGCAACCTGCCCCCGCGTGTTTGCAGCAACTGATCTCCAAAATTGCCCAAAAAATGTATAAATAACCCCTTGTGTTTTCTGTAAAGATATGTTATAATATAAGCAGTTACTTATGCTATGGCAAACGAAAGGAGTCACCATGATGGACATACAGAAAGCCGAAGCCTTGCAGGCTGAGGAGGGCAGCTACGCGATAACCGCAATGTCAATCGTAGGTCTGGGGTTTATCCTGACGGCATTTGAGCTAATCGGCAGCGGTGGGTCAATCATTCCCACTGTCCTATTCGTCGGCGGGCTGATAATCAGCGCAATATGCCTGCTCAAGTGCAGATATGCCAGTCATGTAGCGCTGGCACAGACACTCAGCGGTATTGGTGTGGCAATCGGCCTGGCTTTGCTGGCTGGCTTTGGCGTTCTACTCTTTATCATGCGAACACTAAGTGGGCTGGGCGGCTCTTGGTAAAGGAGTGGCACGTTCAGAGAGGAAAACAACAATGACCCATCTACATCATCTAATCCCGCTGGTGAATAGCCAGCACCCTAACCTACCTACGCCACTGCGGATTCTGCTCCTCATGGCATTGGCATTCGCCCTGCTTGTTGGTCTGGCAGCGAGGGCGGTGGTTGCCGTCGCGGTACTCATCTTCGGCAGCCACTAAAGGGATACAACCAACCGATTGCCATTCGCTCCTGTACCAGCAGCGACCCGCTTATTCGGTTCACAAATCTGATCGTAAATATAAGGAGGAACACGCCATGTCTAACCAGGATAACCAGCTTAGTTTCACGTCGGCAAATGTTGACCAATGGCTTGCCGAAGGGCTTGTCACCCCTGAGCAGGCTACACACATTAGGGAACGCATTTCAGCCCCTGAGTCAACCACACTGCCTGCCTCTGCCAGGCAAGTAACGAAGCCACTTGATGTCACAACCATTGCCTACTACTTCGGTGGCTTCTTGACGCTTTTCGCTTTCACCTACTTCATTGTCATGAACTGGGCAAGCTTCGGCGAAATCGGTCAGTTTCTGATCTCCATAGTTAGCATTGTAGCAATAGGAGGCGCTGGCCTGTTGCTGCGGCGGACTGGTCTTGTACTGGGTGGTAATATGCTCATCTTCGTAGCGACTGGCATCGTACCCTGGGCAGCCTACAATTTCGCCCGCATGGTAGGCATATGGCCGCCCGTTCCGAGTGCCTACGGGAGTTATGCCGCATATGAAGCCTATCAATTGATGCTCAGGCCACTCTGGGTTGCGCTTGAGGTCATCAGCGTAGTAGTTGCCGTAGCTGCGATCTGGCTAACCCGCTTCCCACCCATAGCCTTTGTGATAGTTTTCTGGAGCTGGTGTCTTGCGCTGGACGTTACTCGCTTGTTCGCACAAAGCACGCTAGCTGGCTATGGCACTTTGGAGCAGGTTGTAACTGCCATCTTTGGCGTGGGCTTGCTTGCGGTCGGCGTTTTCCTACAGCGAAGGACCAGCCAGGATTATTGTGATTGGTTCTATGTGGTGGGCCACCTGGCCGTATTCATCAACGTTACCATGCTCATCCTTAATACGGATGTAATAGTGGGGTTGATATTCCTGCCACTGTACTTCGCTTTCCTGGTCACCAGTGTGTGGCTGCAGCAGCCCATCTTCCTCCTCTTCGGCGCAGTCAGCTTCCACTTCTACATCCTTTATCTTGTGTACAAGACCTTTTACAGTTCGGCCAACTTTGCGCTCATTCTAGCCCTCGTGGGAGTGCTGATCATTCTATCTACAGCATTCTACCAACGCTACGTTCACCCCTGGCTCAAAACACATCTGAACCAATACGGAGCGCTAGCTTAGAGCTACTTTGGCAGGGCGAGGGCACCCGCCCCGCTGCGGCGCATCAATGCCATCGGAAGCGGCGAATGCAAAAAGCCTCTCCCCAGCGGGGAGAGGTTGGTGAGGGGAGAATCTCGCAACACATCAATGCTGCGACTATTACCGATTATTTAGGATAAGGAGCTTACGATGAACGATAACCAGATACCCCAAGGCGTGGAGATTACCGACTACGTTGGCGAAACTGGTTCGCCGCACCCAGCTCACCTCAGTGCCAGCAGCGCCAAGGCTGAGGCTGCCACATCACCGCGACGAGGCAGCCGGGCGATCACCATCTGGGCTGGGGTTGGCCTATCGTGCATGGTTCTGAGCGTGGGCATAGCCGTATTTAATCTAAGAAGTCTGTTTATTTTCGCTGAGGTGATAGACGGATTCCATCTCTCTGATGGCAATGATAGCGCTGGCTTGATCGCCTATCTGCTGGCGATTGCCAGCCTAATCATCAGCATCACCGCTTTGCTCTGGCGGCGAAGCTCCCGCAACCCTGGGCTGGTCAAGGCATTCAGCCTCATCAGCATTGTCGTGGTTGGGCTTATGGCTTTCGTCTTCATTGATTCTCTGTACTTTGTTGCAGTGTTGCATTCGCTAAGCTAAACGGAATGGCTTAATCTGTAGAAGGAGCTTACGATGAACGATGACCCACAAGCGCCTAAGGGCGTGGAGATTACCAACTACATTGGCGAGGCTGCTTCGCCGCACCTGGCTTACCGCGTTGCCAGCGGTGGCAAGGCTGAGGATGTCTCATCACCGCGACGAGGCAGCCGGGCGATAACCGTTTGGGCAGTTGTGGGGCTGCTCTGCCAAATAGTTGCCCCTATTCTTTTTTATAATACAACCATACTGGGATTCTTTTATTCTCTAGGCGGTTCCTATGATCGTTCCCCCTTTCTTTACAAACTTGCCTACCACCTTCCGGTTGCTATGGAAGCTGCGGGCATTATAATGAGTATCACAACCCTTTTGCTGCGTCGTCGCTCAAGTAACCCTGAGTTGGTAGCTACACTAGACGTTGTAATTCTGCTCATTAGCGGGATTGTGATACTAGGTACTGCTGCGCTATTTTACGCCTGGATGGTTTCTTTTTCATTAGCGGGATTGTGATACTAGGCACTGCTGCGTTTTTTGCTTGGATGGTTTCTATGAATGGATATATGTAAGGAATAGGACCAGCAATGATCACAAAACATACCATCACCTACACGACCATCGCTGGTCGCCCGCTGAACCTGGACATCTACCCAGTAGCGGCGGCCAATCGGCCCGCGCCCGCGATTGTATACATACATGGCGGTGGCTGGATGTATGGCGACAAGCGCTGGCCGGTGACGCTCGGCTTCAGCGCGGCAGTGGCGGC
>JANXYP010000164.1 GCA_025355955.1 Chloroflexota bacterium | reverse complement strand
TCTATCGGGGCGGGTTGCTAGACGCATGGGTAGCCCAGCCAGGCGGAAGCGGGTAAGGCGCTACGCTACGTTGCCTTGCCTGCCGCGACCTCCACCCCGCTCTTGCCACTCCCCCCTTGCCACCCGCCCGGTTGTCGCGCTCGTGATACCCGACACCCGGCTATCGCAACCCCTTCGCGCCCCCTCACCATAGCCACGGATCTGCCGCATCCCCACCCAGCCCTCCGCTCACCCTCAGCCTCGCTCTGCGCCCTCGTATTAACCCCCATTCTGCGCCGCTGCTTCGCTTGGGCTTCACGCCTGCCTTCGCGCTCTTTCTCAACCTCTCTGCATATCCTTCGAGCATTCTCTTGCCCTTGCCTCGCACTCCATCTCGCCGCCAATGGTCGGGCGGGTATCTCCTCGCCTCTCCCAGCCGCTCATTCATCGCACTCAGCCCCGGCGATTTCGCGGCATTGTACGCCATCCTGCCGCCTTGCCGTGTCTACCTCGTCCGCGCTGCATATCTCTTCGGCTGCCATGCCAGCATAGGATTAGGGAAGCATCGACTGCCTTTATCTTCTATCGGCTACCCAAAGCCCTGGCTTCGGCTGCCATCCACAAACAAATCCGTCTCTCACTTGCTTTACTGCTTGGCCGCAGTTGTGTTATAATGATCAACAGGAAGTGACCTTCTGGCTGTTCTTTGTAGGTGTGCAGGGAACCGTGCTTGTTGCCACTTTTGTACTCAACTACATTACTCCGCTTGTGGGTAAGCACCGTTGCGTGTATACCTACCTGTTCTTTTCATGCTGCTCCAATCTTCAAACCTTGGCATGCCTTGCATTCAACAAACCTCTGCATCAGGAAAGTCTATAATGCCCAAACATATCCTTGTCTCTGACGACGACCCTGCGCTTCTTGGCCTGTATCGCGATCTACTTACCGATGAAGGGTACCGAGTCACTATTCAAGATAGGCCAGTTATGGATTTGCCAACCTGGCGGCCACCCAGCCCGACCTGCTTATCCTTGACTACCGCTGGGGTCAGGCCGCGAACACGATTGCCATGCTCAGAGCAGCCCCGCAGTTTCGCACCACCCCAATCATCATCTGCACCGCCCTACTCCGCGCTGCTGACGAGCTAGCCGACCAGCTAACCGACCCCCACATCGCTATTGTGTTTAAGCCATTCGATATAGAGGAACTTGTTCAGCAGGTTGCCACCATGCTCGACTGACCTAGCGTTTATCCTTGGCTACCACCTCTGCGCTGGTCTCTTTCTTGCTTCCACCTGATTAACCCAACCTCACTATAACCTGCCTAAGATACTATTCGAACCATAACTAACCACCTAAAAAACACCGGATGGGGTTTCTCTATGCTTAAAACAAAGTTCATTCTGATAGTTGACGATGATACTAGCATCCTTAACATGATCAAGGAAATGCTGGAAGATGAGGGCTACCTGACCACCACAGCAAGCAACGGCGTGGAAGCCCTTAGCCTGCTATGCCAACGCAATCATCATGTAGTGCTGCTTGACCTAATGATGCCCGTGATGGACGGCCACACCTGCTGCCGCATGATCAAGGCTAGAGCGGAAACCAGGAACTTGCCGATAATCCTGATGTCAGCTGATGGAGACCTGAAGCGTAAGGCCGCAGAGTTGTGCGCTGATAGCTACTTGCATAAGCCGTTTGGTATGGCGGAATTGCTTGAGCTGGTGGCACATCACGTACGGTGAGCCATAGTTTCCCTGTAAGTGCGTCCTAAATAGCTTTCATAATACAAAAAGTGCTTGACACATCCAGCCCATCCAATATAATAGAAGCACACTGAGCGACTATGCTCAGAATTTAGGAGTGGCTAAGGGGGGGAGTAATGTTATAATCAGGCCATGACTAACCCTACTTGTCCCCATTGCCACTCCGCCTGCTTCGTCATCAAGTGCGGCCTCAACGATAGCGGTTCGCAGCGGCTTCGCTGCCAAGCTTGCCGCCGTTACTTTACGCCCCAGCCTAAACCGGCTGGCTACGAACAAAGCATCCGCACCTTCGCCCTCAAGCTCCATCTCGAAGGCACTAGCTTGCGGGCGATTGGTCGCTTGCTCCATCTCAACCATCAAACTGTCGTCAACTGGGTTAATGCCGAGGCGCAGCGGCTGCCTGAGCTAGTTTGCGACCAAACTCCCACCCGGAAAGTGGAGATTGATGAACTCTTTACCTTCCTCGGTAAAAAAAAGTCCAAGTCTATGTCGTGCTAGCCATCGCCCGCGATAGCTATTTGATTGTGGGGGCTGCGGTAATGGAACACCGCACCCCAGAGGCGATGCAAGCCCTAGCCGACCAACTGCCGCCCGCCCCACGATATTGCACTGATGGGCTAGCGATTTACCCTGAGCTGATTTATCCCGAGGTTGGTGAACACATCCTCTCGGTAGGTAAGGAAGAGACGCACACGGTAGAGAGCAGCATCGCTAATCTACGCACCTATCTAGGACGGCTACGGCGAGCGAGTCGTTGCAGGAGGCCGCAAGCTGGAGGCACTGTGGCAGGCGGTACGTCTGTTCGTGTGGCATCACAATCGGCGGCAGCGGATGATACTTGCCAATCCCAAGCTAAAGAACGCTCTAACTCTGGTCTTTTAGCCACTCCTCACCTGGTTGGGCTGTTCGATCTTCACCCCGCGCAGCAGATAAGGAGCGATGCCTTGTTCGTGCCGCCGCTTCGAGAGGTTAGGGCCGGGGCTGATGCCAAAGATGCACATCTGGTGCATAAGCCTCGTCACCGCCTTGTGGTTAACCCTCATCTCCTCACGACGCAGTACCGCCGGATTACGGCGGATACCGTAGTAGGGGTGAGCGGTGTAAACTTCGTCAATGCGTTGCCGCAGTGCCAGTTCGCTGCCAGTGGGCGGGGTGGGCTGGTAGTAGAGACTGGAGCGATTGAGCGTGAGCAGTTCGCTTTGGCGTAGCAGGCTGAACTCGGTTTCATCACGTTCCACCAACACCATTCTTTGCAGACTTTTCGAGCAAGCGACCAGCTTTTATTCAGCTCTTCTACGTTTTTGCAAGGATGTGAAATGCGCCATATGAGCGCCACGCACGTAATAACGAGCGCAGACTAGCCTCGATTATCTGCGCCAGCGCGACGTACTCCGCCGCATCAAGCGTGACGCTGCCGCTCCACATACTGGTGACGCGGGGAAACGTACCGCCTATCAGCAGGCTACCATTGGTTGCCGGTACGATCTGGAACAAACGTGGTGCCTTGAAGGTAACACCGCCGCCGTAGTTGGCGCTGATGCGGGCGAAGCGATTGGCGCGTTGCAGCAGCAACTTGTCGGCGTTCAACCTGCCAGCGGCGGCCTGCTCGCCGGTGAAGGGAGCGTCACCCCGCCCCGCTTGGTCGAGTGTAACGGCTGCGCTTAGTGAGCAGGCCAGTGGCGCGACGTAGAGCAAGTTGCCTAGGAAAGTGCCAGCACCCCACTTGATTATCTGCACCTGCACCTCCGTCGGACGCGGCTGCTGAGGTTGGAAGTACAGGCGATAGAGCGCGTTGCTAGAACTGGTGAAATAGAAGTTCACCAAATCGTGCATAAACATATTGCGGTCGCTGCGGCCCGCCCGTTGATCCTCTATCTTATAAGGCAAGAGGCCACTGAGGCCGAGTTCCTGCCTCAACTCCGCTTCAATCTGCGGGTTGATCTGCTCCGCCGTTGCGCGGCCAAAGTTACCCTTCATCGCTAGTATCCTCTATTCTTTTCTTTCAATGCCCTTTGGAGCAGGTTTGCGAGACTTAGTAGTAGTAGTGATGATTACGCACGCGGAAGCTGGTTGTCTTAGGTTCGCCGGGGGCGGTATGCGTGCCACCACAGTAGGTGCGGCTAACCGAGAACAGCCCGGTGAAGAGATCGTCCGGAGAAGCGCAGTTCCCACCAGATATATCGGCTAGCATCCATGCCACCCCACCAGCGTAGTCGCGCTCCCGCATTGATTTGGTGTTATTCTCTACGTAATGAACGGCAGTTTTGTCGCAGATTGGATCTTCCGGATGTTCGCGGCAAATCTCGTTACCCTCATTGTGGTATTCATCCATGCTTGATGGGTCAGTAGGGTACCCATACTCCTCCAGCACGATGGCCGTATAGCTACCGTCGTGGGCATCGCGGGCGCGTACCGTATCGTAGACCCAGTAGCCACCACCACCATAGTTGTGCGGCGAGACGAAGTCCACGATGTCCACGAGGCGCGGCACGCTGGGGTCAGAGGCACGGCGGAAGAAGTCGTTGGCCGCCGGGAGACCATCGTCCCCGTTACCGTTGTCGGTGACGATACCTACGGTGACAAGAATGGGAGCGCGGCTGCGAATAAGGGCGGCAAAATCGCGTACCCAGCGGTTGGCGTTGGTTATGTAGTCGTAGTTGTAGTCGTAGCAGTCGCTGCGCCCAGAGCAAAACTTTGGGTTGTTGATTTCGTTGGCCGCACTGACGTAAGCAATCATTGAGGTGTTGCCGGTATTGATGAACATATTTAGCAGACTGTTGATCCAGTCGCGCCGTGCTTGGTCGAGAACAAAATCGGCGTTGTTCTTCATCACGATGCCGATACGCATCCCCCTAGCGTTGGCGCGCACCGCGAAGTCATAAATTGCCCCCACGTCCCCGACCTGACTTCTATCTACATCTCCGGGCAAGTCAACAAAGATCCGTAGCGTGTTGGCAAGCAGGTAGCCGCTCGCGTTGCTCAACCACCAGTCCACTTCACCGCTATCCACCGACCGCCAGTAATCGGCGGAGAAGGTCGAGCCGTTGATACCTTGCGCTGGGATGAAGAACTGTACACCCTTGACCTTAGATATGCCGCCCCCGTCGCGCAGGTAGGGGTCACGGGCGTTATGGTAGAGTTGTCCACAAGAAGTTGGCTGGGGGCAGAGTGGGGGAGGCGCATTCGGCGCAGGTGTCGCGGCAAAGGCTGCTATCGTCTCTGTCGGTGAACTAAGATAAAGTTCGTGGTTGCCACTTGCCGGGTCACGTTTGACCGTGAAAGCGATGCTGCCCGCCTTGTTAACTGCTTTTACCTCTACCTCAGCAGTACTCGGTGCCACCGCCACTTGGCTCTTACCCTCAAACTGCGCGGCAATTGCCCATTGTCTGAGCGCGGCGGGGTCACTTGCGGGGGGTACCGTCCATACCACTACCCCGGCAGCAGCATAGGGTGCGCGGCCTTCGCCATTGGAAATGGCAGTGGTGGTAGCGGCCCCGTCACTGATTGACTGAGCATATACCTGCCGGTCGCTGGCGGCGCAGCCGAAGGCCCAGTATGCATTGCCCCTACTAAGGGCGTAGCCAGTAAGGCAACCCCGGCTAGTCGCCAGTACGCGCTCGCCACCCTTGCCATTAAGGTAGCCAAGATGAAGGCTGACGGTCGGAACTTGGGAGCCGGGCTTAATCTGCTCCTCACTCCACAGCACCAGCCCGTCATCGGCAACCGGGTTTGCGCCACGTGCCGCGAGCAGGTGTTCGTCACCATTATTAATAGCGCGGGCATAGAGGCCGCGGTGACTGGCACTACCATCTTGGTAGATAAGGGTTGTGCCCGCGAGGGCGAGACCGCCAAACTCACTGCCGTGGACGAGTCCGCGCCGCTGGCCCGTTGCAAGGTTGTAGCTAACGACGACATCCTCTTTGTCACCATTCTCTACCCATGCGACGGTAGTGCCATCGCTGGCAAGTGCGTAGCGCCGCGCCGCACTAGTATCAAGGACGGACACCCTTTTGGTATCGCTGCGGTAACCATATACACCCGCACCCCCCGTTCGGGTATCCAGCCAGAAAAGATAACCGCCAGCTGCCACCACTGCTTCGCTGGCAGTGGCGGAGATGAGTTTAGGCGTACCAGTAGTCGGGTTAGCCGCTACTCCCGACCCCGTTGCTGCCCCACTCGGCGCAGCAACCATTATTAGGCTGGCGAGAACCAGATACTGCAAGAGCCTGAACTTCTTCATTGTACTATTCCTCTCTTTACGCGGTAAGGCAATCCTGCCCTACACTAATGCTTTCAATCGTGCATCACTCCGCCGTACAGCGGGGAGGTCTTCTGCACGATGCCCGTTACCACAAGCTATATCTGATTAGAAGTTACGTACCGTATCTAAGTGTTGAGGTAGCAGCATTTCGCCGGTACGTAACTCCAAATTAGGTGCCGCCCCACCCTAGCGCCCAGTAGCGATGGTGAGGTAAACGGTTTGGCAAAGCTCATCGCGGCGCACGGTGGCACCAGGCCCAAAGGTGGGCGGCGCAATCCATGCGATTAGCCCTTTGGCATGGGCGGTCTCAACGTATTGGTATGCCCAGTTGTCAGGCGGCACATCGCTGTATGTTGGCGTGGGCGGGTTGATCAGGGTGTAGCCACCGACCAGCACCGTCGTCTTCACCAACTGGGCGCGGGTGATGAGGTTGGCGGGTAGGAAACAGGGGGAGGTGTAACCGGCATCATTGCAAGGCTGGCCTGTATAGCCACTCATCAGCCCTTTTTGGTATACTGCTTCAACGAAGGGGAAGAAGGGGTTTGTCGGCGGTACGTCGCTGAAATGTTGTACGTCTTGGCTGGGTTCAAGCGCGAAGCTGAGCGCGACCACCTTAGCGAGTTGACCGCGTGATGTAGCGGCGGCGGGATGGAAGCCGTCGGAGTAGCCACTGACCACACCGCGACAATAGAGGTTGTGTATGGCTGCGTAGTAGGGGTTGCCCAAGATGTCGTTGAAGGGATTAACACAGAACGTACCGCGGCGAAAGTAAGCATCTACGTTACGAGTGGCACGCTGGCGATTGTCCGACCATGTAGTGTAGATGCTGTCATCGGATGCGTAGCTAGCAGCGTAGTCGCCAGCGACGGGTTGGAAACCCGGGTTGTAATCCCCCGCCGAGGAGACGCTGGACAGGCGTACTGGCCCCTCGAAAGTGGCACCGCCATCAAGTGAGTCGGCGTAGTACCAATCGTAGGCAACGTTTGCGCTGTCGTTACGGCTATCGCCCCAAGTAATGTGTACCATGTGGTTGCTGCTAACGGTAACCCAAGGCAGAAACTGGTCTTGCAAGGTAGTAGGGCTAACCAGTTGAGGTACACTCCAAATCTTACCATCATCCACCGAGGTGGCGAGATAGATGCCCGCATTTAGCCGCCCAGCTGTGCGGTATGCACTCCACACCGCGTACAGCTTGCCAGTTATTGGGTCCGCCGCAACATTGGGGGCAGCACTAATCCGGAAGGTTTTGTTGGGCAAGGTGGAGTTGAAGGGAATGGCCCTGTCGTTAGGGATGGTTGCTATGATGCCAGCATCGGGAAAGTTCAACCCGCCATTGTAGGAGCGGGCCCAGCGTATCTTTTGGTCGCCGCTGCCACCATTGAAGGAGCCATCGTCAATCCACATTGCCACTGCATTACCGCTGGGCAGGGGGGCGAGTGAGGCGTACTGGTAGAGCCGTCCGGAGTTGAGGTTGCTGGTGCCCGCATTGCCAACCGCACTCCAACTCTTACCTTGATCGGTAGAGCTGCTGACGGCAATCTGAAAGTTGTAGGCACTGTCGATCGCAGTCCATGTCATATAGATGGTGCCACGACGCGGACCAATGGTGCGGTCAACCCAGATGTACTCGCGATCATTGTCTACACCCGTATTAGGGGCATCAAACCGTGTCCAACTGGCCCCGTTGCTACTCGAACGCCAAAACTCATTGTAGCTGTTAAAGTCATCTGCGACTCCTCCAGCAAGATAAGCAAAGCTGCCATCGGGGGCGTAAGCAATGGCTGGGTCGTAGCCGGTGAGGTAACCCGGAATGGGGGGTGGACAGAGGCTGACCCAACTAATGCCACCATTAGATGTGCGGTAGCTGTTGTTACAGACACTACCGGTAACCGTATCATTGGCGGCACCTACCGCGACGAGGCTATTGGCGGGGTTAATTGCAATGGTAGTCTCCGCTTGATAGGTGTTGGTGGTATCGGGGTTCATCGCACCGTCCCTGCCGAAGCTAGGTAGCGCGGCGGGTGAAACTCGACGGTTGGGGACTACATAACCGACTGCGCCGTTTGCCGGGTTGGACTTCACCGATATACTGTAGCCGTGCGCCCTAATCCAGCCATTGGAGTGGCTAAGAATCTCTTTTTCTGACCGCGTGCTTACCGACTGGAGGGCAGCACTACCGATTCCTACGCTGGTGCCACCCGATGTGCGGGTTACTGGTCCGGCGGACGCTACCGTACTTACAAGGTAGGTGACCAAGAGCAGGGTAAGCAGCCGATACAAATGTTTGTACTTCATCGCTTTAGGTTTCCTTTCTTTACTTTCACTATGTGCAGAGAAGCGGTGCGTGTTTGTCGTCACCTACAGGTTGTACTGCCTTCGCCAAGTAGCGAAAGCGTCCCTGTATTAGCCCTTGGCACGCACTAGGGTACTGCTAATAATATCATCGGTAATGCGACTATAGCTGGGCAAACCCGGAGGCACGTGTTGCGCGGTCGAGGCCCAGGCTTTGTCGATGGCGAGCGGGGGAATGGTAGTACCAGGGTAGACATGACCCTGGTCACGTTCACTTGTGCGGCTGGCGATGTCGCCACTCTCGTCCACCCCGCCTGCTTCGGGTACGCCGCAACTACCTTCAGCCGCGCCTCTACCCTGGTTAGCGTCTACCAGCAGGGGGATAGTACGTTCGCGGTTGGGCTTCGCCCCCGAACTCACCACGGAGTACAGGTTAGGGAGTGGCTAAAGCAAGAGAGGCGACTCATTAGGGGCGTGTGGCGCACGCCCTGATCCGCTGTCTGTGCATCTACCCTTTTAGCCACTCCTCAGGTTAAAGCCGGACGTTATTATGCCGAGTATCAGCGCCAGCCCTATGATCAGGGGCAAGAGCTAGCTTGATTTGCTTCTCACTGGATGACCTCCTTATTCTTTCTTATACGTAAACCTGACCAGGCCTACAGACCGCGACCCTCTCTAGCCTCGGCGCGACCAGCGGTTAACTATCAGTGGCGGCAGATGCCGCCGATCAGGGAGCAAGCGTGCCCGCCGCGTAAACTTACCCAACAGGGAGTTAGAAGCGCTGGGCAGCCCATAAAGCCGAGCGCTTAACTATTGGTGCGGGTCATCAAAAAAGCTACCGATCAACAGTTCGAGGATAAAGGAAAAGAGTTTCAACCTGGTCACCTCCTTTCTAGACGATATAGACTGCGCCAACATCACAGGTATTATAGTAGCGAGTATCGCGGAAAAATGGGTGGTTTGGGGTGGTGTTAGCAAAGCGCGGGTGCCAAAAATTGTGTATAATCTGCCAGGGGCAAGCCAGGCTTCGCTCAAGCCTGGACTCTGGTCAGCCCATAAGCTAAAGCGCAACCGAGAGGCTAATCTATGTCTAACCTAGTCGCCTTCAAGGCGAAGGTGCATGAACTCTACCGCATCGCCTACCCCTACGACGATGGCCGTCATGCTAATCTTGGCGACCTTGCCACCGCCGTCGGACTTACACGTAGTGAGCTAGGTAAGAGGCTAAGTAGCACGATGGGCGCAAGGCTGACGACCCGCGATTGCCATGCCATTGTACGGCAACTTAGTGAATGGGGGGTACTCTCTACCCGAACGGAGGCGGCCGAGTTGCTTCGCCTGGCGGGTGCGCCACCTTTTAGTGCCCGTGAGTGGAACGCGCCGCCGCTTGACTTGCTCGCGGCCCCGACTCTAAGCCGCCAGGCTGTGCCTGGCGGCAACCTACCCCTGCCCCTAACTCCCCTGATCGGGCGTGAGAATGAGCTTATCGTATGTAGCGAACTACTTGCCGGTGGCCGTCTGCTCACCTTGACCGGAGTTGGCGGGGTGGGCAAGACCCGGATGGCCTGGGAACTATCGCAGGAGCTAGCGGGCAGTCTGTCGGGCGGGGGGTGGCTAGTCGACCTGGCACCGCTGCGCAGCAGTCTCCGAGTGGTACCCGCGATTGCTCAGGTGCTAGGGGTGAGGGAGCAGGCCGGAGAGGAGCTAATTGTCACGTTGTGGCGTACACTGGCAACCACCGAATTGCTACTGGTACTGGATAACTGTGAACACCTGGTCGAGGCGGTCGCGGAGGCCGTGTACCAGCTCCTCAGCCATTGTCCCCTGCTTCGCATCCTTTGCACATCGCGTGAGCGCCTACGCATGTCCGCTGAAGTGGTCTATCTGGTTCCTCCTTTGCGGCTACCTCCGCCTGACGTAGACCTCAGTGTTCTGGAAATGGCGGCTTACTCCGCCGTCGATCTGTTTCTTACCCGCGCCCTCGCCGTTGTACCGGGGCTACGTCTGAGCCGCAACCGCGCCGCCGCGGTTATGCGCATCTGCCGGCAGCTAGATGGGCTTCCGCTCGCCCTAGAGCTGGCTGCCGCTCATCTCAGGGTTATGGATCTGAAGCGACTTAGTCAGCAGCTGGAGAGCCGCTTTGCGCTAGCTAATGTCAGCGCCCGACCTACCATCCCCCATCAGCAAACCCTATGGGCAACTGTGGATTGGAGCTACAATCTGCTCTCGCCACCCCAGCAGAAGCTACTGTGCAGGCTATCCGTGTTTGCCCGAGGGTTCAGTCTGTCAGCGGCAGAGGCGGTGTGTCAGAGCGAAGGCGATAACGTGATTAGTTTGCTGGGAGATCTGGTCGATAAGTCGCTAGTGGGTCACGAGGATGGGGAGGAGCAGCCGCGCTTCAGGCTGCTGGAGACGATCAGGGAGTATGCCAAAGTTCGACTTGAGCAGCAAGGTGAGGAGGAGGCAGTGCTACGCGAATACGCCAAGTACTACCGCTTCCTGGCCGCAGCAGCCGAGCCTGAGCTTAATGGTGAACAACAGTCCACCTGGCTCACGGTTTTGGAAGAGGAGCATGATAACATCTGCGTCGCGCTCGCTACCCTGATGCGACAAGGGGAGGCAGAACAGGCCCTGGCGATGAGTACCGCACTGTGGCGTTTCTGGCTGATGCGCACTCACTTCAGTGAGGGCCGTAGATTGTTGGAGGCGGCATTGGCCGCTGCCAGCGCCGCCCCGCCGCAGCTCGCAGCTGCGGCCCTACACGCCACCGCGGGGCTGGCGATGAGCGAGAGCGACTACCCCACTGCCCAGCTTCTCTACACCCGTAGCCTCGAGATCAAAAGTCAGTTGGATGATAAGCCGGGCATGGCCGCGACGCTCAACAACCTGGGCATCATTGCCGATTACCGCAGTGATTACCGCGCAGCCTGCGCCCTATACGAGCAGAGCCTGATGCTACGCCGCAGTCTGGGTGATGAGTGGGGCATGGCCGGTGCCCTTAACAACCTCGGCATCGCTATTAACAATTTGGGCGACCTTGCCACCGCAGCGAACTTCTACGAGCAGAGCCTGATAATAAGGCGGCGACTAGGCGACCGCCATGGTATCGCCGACTCGCTGGGCAACCTGGGGCAACTGGCGCTCTACACCCACGACTATGCCACGGCTCGGCTGCGCTTCGACGAGACGTTGAGTATCGCCAGGGAGCTGGGCGACCAGCGCATTATTGCTATTACCCTGAGTAAGCTCGGTGAAGCGGCCGTGGCCGAGGGTAACTACCCTGTGGCCTATAGACTATACAAAGAGAGCCTGCTAATTAGAAAAGGCTGGGATAACCAGCGCGATTTGGCGATCACGATGGTGGGATTTGCCAGACTTGCGCTGTGCCTGGATAAAGCCAGCTGCGCGGTTACTCTCTTCGGCGCGGCTGAGGCGCTGCGCGAAGCGGTTAACGTTACAGTTGAGCGCGCTGACCTTGCCCAGTACGACGAGAGCATCACGCTGTCGCACGCTCGCCTCGGTGAGCCAGCATTTGTGGCGACGTGGCAAATAGGCCGCGACCAGGAGGCCGCCCAGGTAATCGAAGCAGCGCTCACTGAGTTGCAAACTGAGCTTTGCTAGAGTGATCGTGCCGCAGAGATGGGCCATCGCTACCTGCTCGTAACCAGCATCATAGACCTAATTGTTAACTGAAGAAAGCACATCGCACCATCCTTCGCACACCCCTTCGCCCGCCTGCGCCGGTACTCGCCGCTGGTTGCAAGGATTGCTCCTCACCCCTCCCCGCCACTCGCCAAACGCCTCCGCTCATCCTTTGCCCCTGTCCACTCTCGCAGCTAGGCAGCGCGGGCCACCTCGCAAAGCCTCTTTAGTTCTATCGTAGCGGGTTGTTAGCCGCATGGAACGGATAGCCCAGCCATTGCCTCTTCCTGACCTGGTACAAGGGTAGAAGTTGGGGTAGCGCGGTTTAGCCACAGCAAAGACTGAAGCGCCCATGCTGGGCCGAAGCAAGTTGAACCCTACTGGTAGCAAACTGGTAGAAAGGGGTGACATCCAACGTAAGCCGTTCTAAGCACATACCACCTGCATAAGCGAACAACACAATCCAGCCCGATCTATGACAGACCTCACACGGCATAGTCCTACCTCGTGGCACAGATGTTGCCCTAACCTAGCCACTCCCTGGTCCTCACTAAGCTACTACCTGCTACCTGACGCACACGTTTAATAGTATTGCAGCATACTGTTAGTTACAGGTGAGACAGTCAAGGAAGGATAATCAAGGCAGTGATGAACAAGAAGCAAATAGTAGAACAACATACCTTCATCCTCACTGTGATGAGCCAATACTCTGCACCTGTCCAGCAGTGGTTCACCCTGGCTGCCACAGTTGGCATTGACCTCAGCTGCACTTTCACTAGCGGCACAGATCTTAGCGCCTTGGTGGGTCGGCTCATCAGTCACCAACAGGCAGCCGCTGCGGTCATTCTGGTCGCAGCGGTTGACGAGCTGGTTGGTTGTGGCCTGCTTGAGCTGGAGATGAGGGCTGCGTCTTGCAGTTAAACCAGGCCCACCGCTACCCCATCAACCATGGTCAGATCAGAGAGGCGCAGCAAAGCTAGCCCAGCGTAGGTCGTAGATAACACTACACTCGTCCTTTGCCTCCCAGCTACAGACTGGCTGCTGGCAGCCGAGCCGTCCAGAGCAGTAGAGTAGCACCCCCTGTATGAACTCTGGAGCGAGCGGGTAGCCTTTGATTAGAATGGTGCAGCGCCCTGCATCCACCTCTATTAGCTCGGTGCGAACCATCGACAGTTCATGGCTAATCATCGAAACGCTGTAGCGTAGCGTCTGCATGATATCGCCCTTGGGCATACGAACAGCGCTCAATCTTCCCGGCACAGTAATGATGTAACCCCGCACTACCACCTCACCAAGCGCGAACAGGGCCGCGGCTGGGTCGCGGTTGGGAAAGAGTAGCTTGCCCAGCTCTTCGGCGATGCAGATGAAAGTGGTTACAGCGTAGAAGGCACGTGGATAGTCGGGATTGTAGCCACAGGCGCGGTATAGAGCATGGGCTTCGCTCTGCTTTGGCTGGGGCACACCTAGAAGCAGCCCATCGAGCAGGTTGCGCGAGACCAGCCCTTGACCTGGTTTATCCATCTCGACCACCTCCTGTGCTCCTCAGTGTAGGCGAAGGCGCTACTTCTCAGTTGTAAACGGCTGTATCCGCAGCCCTAATGGTTGACTCATAATATAACACGTTTTGACCAGCTTGGATAACTCGTGCCGCTAGCGACTGCGCTGGCTTCGCACTCAACTTTGCTCTGTGCCTCGCACCCACCTTCGCGCCACCTTCGCCCCCTACCGTGTTCGCCTTCGCCCCACCGCATCCCTGTACCCCTTCGCGCATCCTCGCAACCCCTCCGTGCGCCCCAAGGTGCCTGCCTGCGCTCTTCCTCACCGCTGCGGCAAGGTTAGCTCCTCGCCCCTCACAACTCCCACCGCACTCTGCCCTGGCGACCGCCTCGCTATGCTATCGCTGCGCCTGTCACCCTCCCTCGCTCCTCACCTCGGCCCACACTTCGCTGCTCCCGCTTGGGCACCCCTCTCAGGCACGCAAAGCTTCTCACTGCCCACCGCTGCTTGCCCCTTCGCTCTTGACCGGTCGCGCCACCCGCCCGCCCCACAGCGCCGTCACCCCAGTTCTTTTAGCCTGTCGCGGCCATATAGTACCCTCTCTACTCAAAAGTACCATACTATTCGTGATCTTTGGTAAGCTAGATGGTAAGGTTCATCCTTTATACTTACCCTACGTTTGCACAATCGTATGGTATACGGAGGCACAGTGTGAGTAGCATAGGAAGTGGTCCAGAGTATCCAACTATTACCCTCGCCCAGCTTTGCGCGGCAGTGGGTTCAGGTCAGCTTCGCCCCACCATTAGTGGCGCTGACTACATCTTCAAAGAGGATGAGCTAACCTCTATCCGTCAACTGACAGCTTCAACCCGCCCTACATCAGGGTCAGCAGCCCTGGTACTACTAGATGCTGCGGCAAGAGTAGGGGATATCTCAAATGCCGCTAGTTCTTGAGCTGCTCGATGAGCTGACCTTCGCTCGTGCGGTGCAGCAGATGAAGCAGGCAAGGGAGCGCGGGGTGAACTCCCGCCTGCTAGATAGCGCCTACTTCGCGGGCTGTGTGCTAGCGAACGGTGATATGGCGAGCGGTGTCAGGCGCAGTGCCTCCCAGGTCATCGAGAAAATGATGACCACTGGCGCTGCCGAGATTAGCACGGTGGCCGCTGCCCTCGCTGGGTACTATGAGCGGCTCAAGTGGTGGACAGCACAGATGGAGTGAAGTACCCCAGCCCGCACTTTGGCTGCTCTGCCCGCTATGGTGGGGCTGCGCTAATTCTGGCGAATGTCTCGACGCACTGCGTATCTGCCTAACTCCTCAACCCATCGCACTGTCAATAACTGCGCAGCCAGCTAAATTCTTTGTTCAACCACTTCCTGATTGAGGTTGCTCCCATGCCTACACCTGTATATCTCGTCTGCCCTGCCTGTCAGACTAATAACTTCACCACCGCTCGTGTCTGTGTCAGCTGTGGAGAGCTGTTGGCCGCCATTCGCGCCCGGCTCTTTCTCGACCAGGCCGAGGCAGACATCCCCAGCGGTCAATATGACCATGCCCGCAAGGTACTCCTGTTCGCAGACCAGGAGATGCTGGCGATTGCTCCCGCCGAGCGTGCTCGCCTGCTGCTCACTGCCCGCGCTTTCTCGCTACAGGGGCTGATTTATTTCTACAAGGGACATACTGCTGAGGCAGACGCGGAGTTCAAGCTGGCCCTCAGTAGTCTCGAGGGCCAGCCTGGCGCAGAGGAGCTGCTCGCAGGCGTGTTGAACAGCCTGGGCAATGTCGAGTTCTACCGCAACCATGCAGACCTGGCCGCCCAGTATTACCAACGCAGCAGCGATGTTGCCACCAGCATTGCCGCCTACTCGATGGCCGCACGTGCGATGGGTAACCTCGGCATCATCAAGGCTTCTACGGGAAGGGTAGCTGAGGCGGATAGGTGTTACACTACGGCACTCGCCTACGCCGAGAGCGCGCGTGAGCCGCTGCGCCTGGGTGATACCTACCGCCTGCTCGCCGGTCATTATGCCAACACGGGTCCCTATATGCTAGCGCTCGAATACGCGGAGCGGGCACTCGCTCTGCGTGAGCAGATTGCCGACCAGGGCGCGGTTTGTCGCATTACTCGCGACGCGGCGCAAGTCTACCTGCGCTACCGCGACCTGGAGCGGGCGGAGAACTATGCCCGCGAAGCAGAAGCGATGGCTGAACGTACCGGCTACAAGTTGATGCAGGTCTCAAGTATGCTGGTGCTGGCCGAGCTGATGCGGGTCAGAGATGAGCGCGATGGCTGGTTCGAGTACGCTAGTCGCGCCTGGGGCGAGAGCAGCATTGCCGCCTCACAGCGCCCTGGTGCAGCTCTCCAACTGATACGCTACCACTGCAGCTCTGAGGACTTGACCCGCGCCCGCAAGTACGTCGGATACCTCGAAGAGGTGGGGGGTGAGAATGCACCCGCGCAAGACCAGCTTAATCTCCGGCGAGCCAGGGCGCTGATGAGTTGGGCTAGTTCCGAGTGGGATGCGGCGGAGCAGCACTTCGTAGCAGCGCTGGAGCTAGTGCGTATTCTGGGTAACAAGTACGAACTGGCTGAAATCCAGGAGGAACGCGCCACGATGCTGGGGGCGTGGGCGGTAGTGGGTAAGGATGCTGACCTTCACGCAAAGGCCCACAGCGCACTTATGGAAGCGGTGACTGCCTTTGGCGAACTGGGGCTGCCACAGCGCCCGACCGAGGTCGAGGCCGAGCTGAAGGGTGCAGGGGTTTGAGTGACTATACCAGGGTATGGTAATTGCAACCTTAGCTGTCGCACTCCCTCTACCTCTACAAATGCTGCATCCACTCGTTCTACGCCCCTGCCCGAAGTTCACTTCCCCGCTTCACCTTCCTTCCTGTACTGCCAAAGCCTCGCTTCCCTTGCACCTATAGCGCACCTACGCTACAATGGTGGCGACACTTCATCATAAGGAGAGCCTGCCACCATGCCTATCCGAGTATTGCCCCCTGAACTTGCGATCAAGATAGCCGCCGGTGAGGTGGTCGAGCGCCCTGCGGCTATCGTCAAGGAGTTGCTCGACAATGCGATTGACGCGGGCGCGGCCACTATCCGCATCGAGGTGCGTACCGGGGGCCAGGACTTCATCCGCGTGATTGACGATGGCAGCGGCATTCCTGCTGGCGAGGTAGAGCTTGCCTTCCAGCGCCATGCCACCAGTAAGATTAGCGAACTAGCCGACCTGTTCCGCATCCAAACCATGGGTTTTCGCGGAGAGGCGCTACCCTCTATCGCCAGCGTCAGTCGCATGAGCATGGTCAGTCGCACTGAGGGTGAGCGGGATGGCACCGAAGTTATCTTCGAGGGCGGCGTGATGACCGCCAATGAACCAAGGGTTGCGCCGCGTGGCACCATCGTCACGGTTCGTGACCTCTTCTACAATGTCCCCGCCCGCCAGAAGTTCCTCAAAGCGCCCGCCCAGGAGACCGCCGCCATCAGCCAGATCGTCAGCCAGTACGCGCTGGCCTATCCACATTTGCACATCACCCTGGTAGCCGAGAACCGCACCAGCTTCCAATCTCCTGGCACTGGCAGTCTACTTGACGCAATCCGGGCGGTGTACGGCGCAGAGATTGGCGGGGCAATGCTACCAGTCGGGCAGCCGCCAGCGGCGCAGGGCCGAGCGGGCGAACAGGAAGAGGCTTCGGGAGCAGGGGGGCAGCCGCCCTCTTCATCTGAAGCGGATATTGCCCAGGTGTGGGGCTACGTCAGCCGCCCCGATGTGAGTAGGGGCAATCGTCAGTACATTAACTTCTTCGTCAACCAGCGCCCCATCGCCAGTCAGAGCCTCAGCTATGCGGCTGAGGACACTTACCGCACCTTGCTGATGACCGGGCGGCACCCGATTGTGGTGCTAAACATCGAGCTTGACCCGCGCATGGTAGATGCCAACATGCATCCCCAGAAGGTCGAGGTGAAGTTCGCCGACGAACGCAGCATATTCACCAATGTACAGCAGTCAGTGCATCAGGCGCTCGCGGGATACAGTGCCGTGCCAAACCTCAACCCCAGCCGAGCAGGGACAGAGCGAGGGGGTGACGAGGAGGCGGAGCAGGAGGAACTGAGCTACGGCCCTACCTATGAAGCAAGGCCCATTCCGCAGGTCGGCAGGCGACAAGATGAGGCCACCGATGCTGCCACGCTCCACGCCAGCCGTTCGGTGGAAAGCGGTGGCAGGGACGATGGCGAACAGGGTAGCGCAGATAGAGCGTTCGACGAGTTGGCGCTGGGTAGCGAGACGGAGCAGTCTGCTTTGCCGCACACCATAGGGCAGAAGGAGCAACGCAGCGCAGGGGGCCAGGTAGTGGAGAGCCGCAGGCAACTGCCGCCGCTGCGGATAGTCGGCCAGGTCACTCCTGGTTACATTGTCTGCGAGGGGCCGGAGGGGATGTACATCCTTGACCAGCACCGTGCTGATGAGCGCGTGCGATATGAGCGCATCCTTGCCGGACTTGATCATCCTGGTGCGGGGATTAATCGCGTGATATTGCCGCATCCGTTGACGGTTGCGCTTGCCGAAGGGCAGACCGAGGAGCTAGCCGTGCGCCGCGCAGCATTTGCCGGGTTGGGCTTCGCTTTGGCAATCGATGGGCAGGCGGCAGTATTCACCGCAGTGCCAGAGATGCTTTCTGCGGCGAGGGAAGAGCGAATGGTGGAGGCGATTGGTGTGGTAGTTGCCGACGGCCTACGCCAGCAGAACGCCAAACTGTGGCTGGATACGCTAGCAATCAGCCTTGCCTGCCATAGCGCAGCAGCGAACGCGGAGCAGTTGGATACGGCCAGGGCACGGGAATTGGTAGCCGAGCTTGAGGGTAGCCATATGCCCCGCGCCTGCGCCCACGGTCTGCCCACTCTGCTGCTGGTGAGCAAAGCCCAGCTGGTTCGAGTTCAAACGTACCGGATACTAGGCAATAGGAGAGGTTGGTTGCCGATAACGAATCAGTGGTGCTATAATGCCGCTAGCTCAAGTAGAGGGGGCAACAAGGGTGGACAGCAGGGGGAAGGTGCGTCAGAGCGAGCCTGATAAGATTATCGCGGGTATCAAAGCAGGCACGAATGTCTGGTATGACAGCGCAACCCTTGCCGTGCTGCGCGGACCTTTCAGGGGCGGACGGCGTATCTGTGCAGTTAGCATCTATATGGCGCTGGCAGAGCTGGCCGCTGACCAGCTTGCCCCCGCTACTCTAATTGCCAGCCCAGGGGAGATTGGCAGCCGCTCAGGGGTGGCGGCACACATCGTCCCACGCTACCTTGCCGAGTTCGTAAGGCTGGAACTGCTAACGGTCGAGCAGTCGGTATCAGGCAAGCTAGCCCTCACCCTGCTTGACCCTACCACCAGCCAACCCCGCGAGTACCCTGAAGCCGAATCGGTTGGAATGCCCGTCATCTTCTCTCAGCAAGTTTCGCCCCAGTCTACGCCCCCAGCAATAAGTAGCCCAACCTCTTCTGCTGACCACCGCTAGCG
>JANXYP010000141.1 GCA_025355955.1 Chloroflexota bacterium | reverse complement strand
GATCACGATGCTCTGGTCGAGTACGGTCTGCTTCTCGGTCTCGGTGAAGCCCTGACCTTTGCTGATCAGGGTGTTAAGCGGAGCGATCGCCTGCCAATCGGGGTCGAACCAGGCCAGGTTGAACCATGTTTGCAGGTCGCGCCAGTCCTGCTCCTGGAACTTGGCGGTGGCAGTGGCAAGGCCCGCATCGCTCAGGTCGGTGCCGCGCAACTGCTTCAGCGCGACGTAGCGGGGGAAGCGATTGATAATCTTGTCGTTGGTATCGAAGAAGCGCTGCAGCATAAACTTCTTGTCGTCAGCGGTAAGCTGCGCCGCAGGCTTGGCGGCGATCACAAAATACTGATCGCGGGCGTTGTTCTGGGTGAAATCGTCAATCTGCTTGATCAGCGAGGGGGTCATGTTGAAGGTGACATGAGCGTTGGGGTACTGCTGCAGCATGGTTACCATATCGAGGTAATCCTTGATACTGTGCATTCGCACCCAGGGCTTGGCATATACGTTGGTGGCGGGGTCTTTGAAGTAGAAGGGTTGATGGTTGTGCCAGACTAGTGCGACATAGAGTGGGTTGGCGATCGTGGCCGTGGTTGGGCTAGCCGTAGTCGGGCTGGCAACGGCAGCCGCAGTGGTCGGGCTGGCCGCAATCGCCAACGCCGTCGGGCTGGCGGGCGCGACGTTGCTCACTGCCGTGCTGGTGCTGGCAGGCGTGGGCGCAGGGGGCAGCGCGGCAGGAGTGCTGCTGCTGCCGCTATCGCAGGCGGCCAGCAACATGGCAAGCATCGCCAACAGGCTAATAGCGCGATAACCCTTCGGTGCGGATGTCTTCATCTCATCAAACTCCTTCTACTGACTCCCCTCTCACCGGGAGGGGTTGGAGGGTGGGTACGAGTTGACTCCCCTCTCACCGAGAGGGGTGGGGAGTGGGTACGAGTCGGCTCAAAATATTGTTAGCAGGGCAACAAGGTGGTATATAACTAAGCAAAGGGGATTTGCCCAGGCCGATAATAGCATAGGCCGGGGAGTTTGTCAAAGCAGAGAACAAATGCAGAGGGTTGAAACGTAGGCGCGGGCGATTGCCCGCTACGAAGCTCATCAATGCCAAAACTGAAACATAGCGTCTACCGCCCTCGTAGTATAATAGAGAAACCCCGCCGCTGAATACGAGGAGCTGCCAATGTACTGCTACAACCATCCTGACGTATCCGCCACCGCCACCTGCGCCGATTGTGGTGAGCCGATTTGCGCCGCCTGCACGCGGATGCTGCGTGGCAAGCCATTCTGCGCGGTTGATTACACCATGGCAGGGAGCGAGACAGAGGATGTGCTGATACCAGTCAGCGTTCCGCCCTACCAACGTGAGCAGCAGACCCTGCGGATGCCGCCAGCGCCAGCGGTTAAACAAATCGAGCAGCCAACGGTGCTGATCGAGCAGTACAAGCTAACCCCCAACTTCGTCTATCAGCACGCCGCCAACACCGCCATCCAGACGCAAGATACCGCCAGTATGCTGCTGCAGACGGAGGAGCGCCAGATGCCTGCGCCTAGTGGCCGCAGGCGCAATAGATGGGAAGAAACGACGATCTGGGCGGTTTTCGGACTGGTGTGTGCGCTCATTCCAGTGTTTACCTTTATCATAGGGCTGGATGTTTATAGTGGCACTGATACCTTGGCAGGCATCATGGGATTGAATGCATTGATCTCGGTCGTATCGCTGCTGGTTAGCTTCTGGACCATACTCAGCCGTCAGGATAGTAGCCGCCCACGTCACATCATTTGGATCGGCCTCACCAGCGTGATTGTGCTGGCGATCCTCTGGATCAGCGCTCCGTTCCTAATCCATCAGAAGGAAGAATACCTCAATTACCTGAATTACCTGGAGCATCTACGACATCCGTTATGTATTCAAACAACAGCGAGCCAGCCATGAACTGCTACATCCATCCTGACATACCAGCCACCGCCACCTGCGCCGATTGTGGTGAGCCGATTTGTGCCGCCTGCACACGGATGCTGGACGGCAGGGCGTTCTGCACGGCAGACTATGAGCTGGCTGGGTACGAAGGTGGCGATGTGAACGTACCCCTAACCGTACCGGCTTATCATCTGGAGAAGAAAACCAAGCGTATTCCGCCGCATCACGAGCGGCTAGCGCTGGTGGAGAAATACGAGGGGCCGACCAACTTCATCTACAGCCCGGCGGTAAATATCGGCATTCAGCCGCAGCAGACCGCCGAAATATTGGCGCAGTATGAAGAAACCCGAACGGTGATGGATGCCAACGGGGAGGGGTATCGGGACAGAACGCTACGCTGGGCAGTTATTGGGCTGGTTTGTGCAATTACCACAATAGGGATATTTACGCTGTTGACGCTTGGATATAATATCAGCAATCCTTCTACAAACGATCCTGCACTAACAGTTGGTATAGCCGTGATATTGTCCCTTATAACTACGGTTTTTACACTCTGGACCATCAATATCCGTCAGGATAGCAGCCGCCCACGCCTCATTGTATTGATTGGTCTAATCGGCCTGATCATTCTAGCTATATTCTGGATACGTATCGGCTTCTTGCTTCATGACCGCTCAGTAAATCTCGACAATTTGCTGCGTCAGAAGTTTCCTGATTTGTACAAATAACATAGCTGCCTCACCCATTAGCATGATCCTTACTTCGCCTGATAAACATACTCCACATTGCGCTGGATTTGCTTATAGCTATCACACACCGCCGCCGCGATCGCGGGGGACTCTTCGCCGCCACCACCGCTCTTGCAGGGATCGCTATCGGCGAGGATGATGAGTGCGAACTTCTTGGCGCGGATGTCGGCTACAATCTGCCGCTCATCCCAACGGTCAGCAGGATTGGGGTGGATGGCCGGATTGCTGGCGTGGGTCTGGGTGTAGGGATCGGTGCTGCGCGGGCGCTGGTGCGCGGATAGCACCAGGCTGACGTTGTCGGAGTAGAGCAGGCCGCCATTGTTGGTGGCAAACTGGGCGATATGGCTCATGCCGTCAAGCTGGTTGGCGCTGGGCAGGCGGAATTGGTAGGCTTGCAGATCGTGCGGGTCGTACTCTCCATTGATCAGCACCCAAACCAGCACAGCAACTACGCCGATGCCGATCAGTCCGCCGACTCTCAGTAGCAACGCAGCACGACCGTCCTCGGCACGGTCGAGCAGCCAGCCTAGCAGCAGCCCGAAGCCGATGCAGAGGGCAGAGAAGGCATCCAAGAAGTGGTTATGCACCCCGCCCAGCGTGCCAACCCCACTGGCCTGCACTACCGCCGCCAACCCGTAGAGGAACAGCATAATACGAAGTGCTGAGTGCTGAGTGCTGAGTGCTGAGTGCTGAGTGTCTGAATCCGTTTCTCCGCTGAACCTAATCCGTTGGCTGGCTGTTGGCGGCATTGATACAGGGCGAGATTCTCCCCTCACCAAACCTACCCACAGGGAACCCACAAGGGGTTTCCCCACGGGGGAGAGGCTTTTTGCGGCTCCGCCTACTTCATCATCGCTGGGGTTGCCAGATTCTCCCCTCACCAAACCTACCCACAGGGAACCCACAAGGGGTTTCCCCGCTGGGGAGAGGCTTTTTGCTGTTCCCACCAACCCTACCAGCAACCCAACCGCCCCCATCACGAGCAGCGGCCAGTTGACCGACCAGATGCTTTGCACGTAGGTAACTACGCGGTCGAAGCTCCAGGGTAGGGCATGGACCGTG
>JANXYP010000127.1 GCA_025355955.1 Chloroflexota bacterium | reverse complement strand
TGAATGCTGGTAAGCTGGCTATCCAGCCCGCTGTAGGTCGGCTCAATCGCCGCCGCTGCGTCGAACGACTGCAATGCCTGCCAACCATCGCCCGCTACGCTGGCCTGTAGGCCCGCCTGCCAGACGACATCGAAGGCAGCCACCTGTTTCTTGGCCGCATCGAGCTGGACACTAGCATCGCGGAAACCGCCAGCGGCCAGGGGCGCAAGCTGCTTGACAGCGGCGTGCCACTGCTGGTGGATCATCGCGGCGCGAGCGGCATCGTAGGCGGCAGTGTCGGCGGCCACTCCCTGGCTAACCATGAACTGGAAGCCGACCAGCAGCAGGAGCAGGGCGGCGACGAGGCGCAACTCCATGCTCCAGCGCAACGGTGAGAGCAACACTGGCAATGAGGGTCGGCTTTTGCCGCCAACCGGCGCAACAGGCGTTGCCGCAGCGGGCGCGAAGCTACCGCCCTCGTCATTGTTCAGGCTGAGGGTTGCGCCACATTCCAGGCAGAATGGCGCAGTAGCATGGTTGGCACAACCGCAGGCGGGGCAGGTCATTGCACGCCTCCTTACCCATATTATACGCTATCGGGCAAGCGAGGGATGGATATGGTCTTGCCTCTACCTTGCGCTATACACAATCCCCGCCATCTCGTCGCGGCGGATTGACTGATTGGGCCGGAACGTGCCGTCGGGGTAGCCGCTCACCACTCCGTGCGCGTGCGCCGTCTCGATGCTGGTGTAGAACACGTTACTGGGCGGTACGTCGCTAAAGCTCGGTCCGCCGCTGGGGGTGAGCAGCGGGTAGCCCGCCGCCCCCACTACCAGTTTGGTTAGCTGGGCGCGGCTTATCGCCACGTTGGGCAGGTAGCAAGGCCAGACTGCCCCTGCTGCCGCGCAACTGGCGGGGTCGTAGCCGCTAAGGATACCCGCATGGTAGCCGCTCTCGATGTATAGGTAGGCGTAGTAGTTGGCTGGCACATCGGTGAAGGTCTGCCCATTGATCGGCGTGAGCAGCGGCAACCCAAAGCCCAACACGACAATCTTGGCGAACTGCCCGCGAGTGGCCGTGCCAGCGGGGGTGTAGTGGCGGGCATCGCTGCCGTTAATCACCCCCGCGCAGTTCAGTCGGTGGATGGCGGCGTAGAAGATGTTGGCGTTGATGTCCACGAACCCGTTGGCGCAGTCGGTGGGGGTGATTGATGGCTGCGGCGTAGCGCTGGCTGTTTGCGTGTCCGTCGCGCTAGGCAGCGGGGGTGGCGTTGGCGTAACTGTCGGCGTGGCGCTGGCAGCAGGCGTGGTCGTGAAAGGTGTTGGGGTCGCAGTCGGCGTGCTGGTCGGGCTTATAGTCGGCGTGCTTGTTGGCGACGGGGTCAAGCAGTTGCTGGGTATGCTGTAGTGCTGGCTGATCGAATACGGTGGTGGGGAGTAGACCCTCCCCCCTACCCCCCAAATATCAGTTGCTGATACCGCCGCAATCGCATTCAGGGTGTCCTCATAGTTGTCGCCAGGGGTGGACACCACCTGCCAACTGGTGCCATCCCAGTGTTCCGCCAGCGTATGGTTAGCGACGTTGCCAAAGTAATCGCCTACTGCCCATACATCGTTGTGCGACAAGGCTACCACTCCGCGCAAGCCATTGGTCATTGTGTCCGGGGCCGGTACGGCTACTGATTGCCAGCTTGTGCCGTCCCAGTGCAATGTCATCGGATATATATGTACGTGATCACCGTAGTTTCCTACCGCCCACACATCGTTTGGCCCCATCGAAGCCACTGCCCACAGCTGTCCGCCAACGCCTATCAGTGGCGCAGGAACAACCTGCCAACTTGTGCCATCCCAATGCTCAATCAAGCTGCGCGTTTCGCGAGTGGTGCTATCCTGATAGTAACCTACCGCCCATACGTCGTCAGTGGAAATGGCGCTGACACCTACGAGATAGTTGGGTGAGTAATCACCTGGTGGATTGATGTTGGCGCTGGGGGTTCTGCTCCAAGCGCTGCCATCCCAGTGTTCTACCAGGGTCTGGTCAACGCCATAGCCATGTACGGTTACGGGCGAATTACCTACTGCCCATACGTCGTTGGTGGAAGCGGCAGCTACGCCGTGCAACTCAGCAGATTCGGTAAGCACCACACCTGCGACGATGCTCCATTGATTGCCATCCCAGTGTTCAATCAGCGTTGCGTTGTCAGTATAGTTTAGGCCGGTCGCCCACATATCGGTGCTGGAGAGCGCGAACACCGCCGCCAGGCCACCTGAGCCGGGATTGGCGGCTGGTACAAAGTTCCAGCTAGAGCCATTCCAGCGTTCGGTCAGGGGAATGCCAGTTACGTACTGGCCTACCGTCCATACCTCTCCCGCCGAAATGGCTGCTACCCCACTGAAGCCAGCGGGGGCGGGGGTGCTATTGGGCGTGTCCACCCATTGCCAGGCCAGGCTACAGTCGGGCGTGGCGGCGGGGCTGAGTGATGGGCCGCCTAGCCTATCAGAGGCTAGCAACGCCGAGCCGATCCTAGCTGGTCCTGCCACAGTCTTACCCATCCCTGCAATCAAAATAGCCGCTATCTCCAGCCCGAACACCAGCACAGTAACCTTGATCCTGGACATTATGCTACCCCGTTCCTCACCAGCATATTAAGGAAGCGGACGCTCCGGCCTCACCTTCAGGGCGATGGCATCCACTTCCTTTTACCTTTGCCGATCTAGTTGTAGTGTTCAATCAGCGTGGCTATATTGCTATTGTTATCCACATAATAGCCCACCGCCCACTCGTCGGTGTTGGCTACTCCGCTTACCCCTCTGAACTCGCTGTTGAAGGCGCTGGCCGGGGTGTAGTGCGTCCACTTGGTGCCATCCCAGTAGTCGCTGGTGAGGCTAACTATCCCTCCCACCGTCCATGCCTCGTTGCTGGTGATGAAGTCTACGCTACTGAGCGCATCGTCATGCTGGCCGGGGTATGGGTCTTTTTCACGCCAGCCACCGACTATATCAATGCCGTAGTTAAAGGCCAGAGCTTGGTCGCTGCCATTGCGGCCCACCGCCCAGCCCGCACTCGTACCGCTGAAGGATATCCCATCCAGCCGCTCACCAGCAACGAGCGGCTGGGGCAGATCGGACGTGTGATCCGACCATCGGGTGCCATTCCAGAAAAGCAGGATTGGGTAGGTGACGCTGTTGAGTTCGGAGTAGCCCGCCGCCCAAGCGTGGGTACTGTCTATGGTTGTGACCGAGGTGAGGTAGTTGTTTCCCGTTCCAGGGTTGGGGCTGCTGACCTGGCTCCAACTGCTGCCATCGTAGTGCTCGGTCAGCGTTCCGGTGATATCGTAGCCCACCGCCCAGTAGTTGCTGGTCGCACTGCCGGAGATGCCCCGCAGCTCCCCGCCAATGCTCACCCCGCTGACGGTCGACCAGCTACCGTTGTTGTACTCCTCAATCATTGTATTATGGTTGTTGCTGCTATCTACGTAGTAGCCCACCGCCCACACTGGTGGGAGAGTCAAGCTGTTGCGGGCGGAGGCCACCCCACCCAGGTAGTCGCTGCTGCCAGAGTTGGGGCTGCTGACCACGCTCCAACTGCTGCCGTTGTAGTTCTCAATCAGGGTCTGAGCCACCTGGGTGGTAGTAATATCGTAGCCCACCGCCCAAACATCGCTATCCCCGAAGGCAAACACGCCGGTGAGGAGATTGTCGCCCAAACCAACGTTGGGGCTGCTCATATGGTGCCAACATGGCGATACGCACGTCGCGCCAACTTTCGACACACCCGCCAGCAAGCTGAAGGCGATAACTGCCACCAGCGCGATGCTGGCGACCAACCCTACTTTCTTACTGCGTTGCATCTTGACCTCTCCTTTTCCTAATTGTACAACAACACCTTCGTTATGACAAGTGACGATTACCACTGTTGCCAGCCGCCCATGCCTCGATACATGAGGTCAGTTGGGATTATAGCAGAGTTGCAGCGCCATATCAAGTATTTGATGTTAACGATTTGTTAAAATTAGAGAGATGGTGGATTTATCCGTCCACCTATACGAAATACATTATCACCAAAAACAATTGGTATACAGGCGATCCGTGTATGCAGGGGCGAATCGTTGTTCGCCCTGCGGGGCGCTTCCGCCCTACCGTGTAGGGCTGGGTCGCACCGTGGGCCTGGCAACTGGCGTGCTGGTCGGCGAAGGCCTGGCAACTGGCGTAGCAATTGGCGTGGCGGGTGGCGACGGGCTGGCGACTGGCAGCGGGGAGGGCAGCGCAGTGGGCTGGCCGCTC
>JANXYP010000077.1 GCA_025355955.1 Chloroflexota bacterium | reverse complement strand
GCGCCGATGAAGGTGCAGTTGATGTACTGGTCACGCTGGGCGTTGTACTGGCTGCCCCAAACGTTGTTCTGCGTGCCGGTTACGTTGTTGGTGGTGTCACTCATGATTGTGTCCGTTTATTCCGTTTGTCCGTTGAACAGTTCGTTGGCTGCATCCGTTTTCACCCACCAGAGCGAGTGCAACCCGCCCCTACGTCAATGTTGTAGATCTCGATTGGCATTGTTGTGGGGCGAGAGGGCGTATGCCATGCGCCCCTACACCGACAGAGTCGCCGCCGATTGGCATTAATTGCCTGCACCAGGGCGCATAGCCATGCGCCCCTACGACAACCCATCCGTTTATCCGCTTTTACGAATCCGTTGGCTAGCCGTTCCCCAGCATTGTCTCGTTGCATCAGGGCGTATGCCATGCGCCCCTACGTTACCCATCCGTTTATCCGCTTTTACGAATCCGCTAGCTAATCCGCTTATCCGCTGGCTGCTCGTCCTCAGCATTGACAGGTGGCGAGATTCTCCCCTCACCAACCTCTCCCCGCTGGGGAGAGGCTTTTTGCCACTCAGCACTCAGCACTCAGCACTCAGCACTCAGTCCTCGCCTAGTCCTCAGCGCCGATGCCCAGTTCGGCGAAGGTGTCGCGGGCCTGTTGCTGCATGGCCGCGCCGCGCTCCTTGTTGCCGTGCGCCAGTTCGTAGCTGGCCCACTCGCGCAGGGTGCGGGCGTACTCGCCCTTCATCCCCTCATCGGTGAGGAAGCGCAGGCTTTCGGCGAAGCAGACTGCCGCACTGCACTGGCGGGTGCCAACCGTCAGCGGGGTTTGCAACTGCGCCGCGACCATGCCCAGCACCCGCCAGGTTAGACCTAGATAATCCTCGACTGCCAGTTCATCACTGAGCGCCAGCGACCTTTGCGCCGCCGCCAGCGCCTCATCCAACTTGCCTTGCCCCAGCAGCGCCAACGCAAGGAAGCCGTGCGTTTCTGGCAGCAGGAACAGGGTGGCATCTCCCGCCATCGCAATCGCCTGCCGCGTGCTAGCCTCGGCGGCCGCATAGTCCTTGAGGTAAACCTGGGTGCCTGCCAGACTGCTGAGGAACGATATTTCGCCGTTGCGGTTGCCATCCTCATGGGCAATCGCCACCGCCTCCTGGCATAGCCGCATCGCCGCCGCGTAATCGCCCGACTGCATCTTGCTGGAGGCCAGATTGTTGAGCAGCACGGTCAACCGCGTGCGCGCTCCCATGCGGCGGTATAGCTCGACCCCTTGCGCCATATATTCTGCTGCCTGCTGGTGATTGCCCAGCGCATCGTGAACCGCGCCCAGCAGGTTCAGGCTGCGGCCAATCGCCAGTTGGTCGTCTACCGCCATGCTGAGAGCCAACGCCTGATCGCCCAGCACCCGCGCCGCCGCCATCTCGCCCAGCCGATACAAGGCCCAGCCCTTGGCGTATAGGGCCATCTCCAGCCGCGTGCCAGTTGCCTGCGCCACCGTCTCAGCGCGAGTGGCGCTTGCCAATGCGCCATGATAGTCGCCCAGGTTATCCTGCACCGTAAGCATCCCCAGCCAGGCGTGAACCTCGCTGGCGGTCTCGCCCACCGTCGCTGCTGCCGCGCTCATCGCCAGATAAGCCTCTTTCGCCTGGTCGTAATTCATCTGCTGCAAGAGCATCTCGGCCAGCCCCTCATACAGCGGCACCCGCTGGCTGGCATACGCTGCCGATGCGGGCAGCAGTTCGAGCGCCTTCTGGTAGTAGCCGATCGCGGCGGTCGGCGCGTAGGTATCCTTGGCCCGCTTTGCCGCCCGCGCATACCAGCCAGCCGCAGCCTCGCGCTTGTCGGCGTGTTCGTAGTGTTCGCCAATCAGCCCCGCGTACTCATCGGCGCGTGCGCCGCCGCGCTCAATCAGCCACGCGGCCACCTCCGCATGGTAGATGCGCCGCTTTCGCTTCAGCACGCTCTCGTAGGTTACATCCCAAAGGATGATGTGCTTGAAGCTGTACTCCTGACTATCGAAGAAGGTCGAGTCGCTGCGCTCATACACCAGTTCCTTGCCGCATAGCTGGCGCAGGGTGGGGGCAACCTGCGGACGCACGGAAAGTGAGTTCAGCCGCTGCACTGCGTTGTCCCAGAAGGTGCGTCCCACCACCGACGCTTGCTGCAAGGTCTCGCGCTCGGCGGGGGCAAGGCTATCGAGGCGGGTTTGCAGCACGGCGGTGAGCGTGGGCGGCACCCGCAGCTCGGATAGTCGCTCGGTTGCCACCTGCCACTCGTCCTCATGCTTGATAATCACGCCATCATCAATCAGCACCTTGATTAGCTCTTCGAGGTAGAAGGGATTGCCCTCGGTCTCCTTCACGATCAGGTCTTGCAGGCGGACAGGCACGGTGGGCAGCATCCGCAGAATGTCGGCCACCAGGTCACGGCTCTGCGCCTCGGTCAGCGGGGCGAGGTCAATGCGGCTGTAGCCGGGCAACTGTGCTACCCACTCCGCCCGCCGCTCGAACAGGGCCGGGCGGGTGAGGCAGACGACCAGCATCGGCAGGTCGCGGCCATGCTGCGCCAGATATTCGACCAGATCGAGCGAACCGTCGTCGGCCCAGTGGATGTCGTCGAGCAGCAACACCAGCGGGCCAATTGCCCCCGCCGCCGCGAACATCTGCGCGGTATAGCGAAAGGCGCGGTCATGTAGCTGGCGAGCATCGTCACGAACCCCGTGTAGGTGGGGGCTGTCGGCGAAGAAGTTGAAAATGAGATAACCGATGAAGTGGGCCTTGGCCTCACTATCCGCGCCGAGGAAGCCAACAATCCCCTGCTCCAGCTTCTGCCTTGCCAGGGCAATCGGGTCACTGTCGAGGATGCCAAAGCGGGCGGCCAGCAAATCGCGCATCAGCGAGTAGGGTCGCCGCGTCATCTGCGGGTCAGCCCGCGCCTTAAAGCGCCAGACTTGCTGCGGCAATTGCTCCAGCCAGCGCCCAAACTCATGCAGCAGGCGCGATTTGCCCATGCCCGCTTCCGCCACCACCGTGACCAGCCGCAGTCCGCCGCCACTGGTCGCCGCATGATACTCATCCTGCAGGCGGCGCAACTCGGCATCGCGGCCCACCATGCTGGTCTCGATACCCTCCACCCCACGGGTGGTGTTGCGGAACGAGCGGGGCTGTTCGCCGCTTACGATGTAGGTCTCTACCGACTCACTCTTACCCTTGACCCAGATTCGCGGCTGCTCCTGCGCCGCGAAGATGCCGCGCACCTGGCGCTGGGTGGCGGCGGAGATCAGCACACCACCAGGGGGCGCAGCCGCCTCCAAACGTGAAGCCAGGTTGACGGTATCGCCAATCGCGGTGTACTCGGCGCTGCCGCCCACCTGCGAGAGCAACACCGGCCCGGTGTGGATGCCAATCCGCATCTTCAGTTCGCCGCGCAGCGAAGGCGGTGGCTCAAAGCGGGCCAGCGCCTCCTGCATATCCAACGCGGCACGCACGGCGCACTCCGGGTCGTCCTCGTGGGCGGCGGGCGTGCCGAACAGGGCCATCACTGCGTCGCCGATATGCTTATCAATCGTGCCGCCCCGTGCGATAATCAGTGCATCCAGCCGCCGCCACAGGTCGTTGACTATATCGCTGACCTCCTCGGCATCCATCGCCTCAGACATGGCGGTGAAGCTGGACAGGTCGGCAAACAGCACCGTCACCTGCTTGCGCTGGGAGGCGGCCTCTGGCCCCGCCGCGCTGGCGGTAAGCGCGGCCAGCCGGCCCCGCATCGCGCCCAGCGCGGTATCGGCTACTTCATCGCCGAGGTTGGCCCGCTGCGTTTCGATGTTGGCAATCGCCTGCTCTAGTTGGGTGCGCTCTTCATCCATAGGCTATGATTGTACATCAGCTACATAAGTAGGTCAAGACTAGAGGGTGCAGCTTCACGCTATGGCGGACGCAATCCGCCCTACACCATGCGTGCGACCCCACCAGGGCGGACGCAATCCGCCCCTACGACACATACTCCGCCATCTAATGAACTGCACCCAAGACTCGACGCTTCCCACCTGCCTATGCTATAATACTGGCGACCACGCTGATGATAGAGGCGCAATTATTTTGAGCGCAAGGTTAGCACTGGCATTGCCCTTCATTTACCATTTACCATTTACCATTTACCATTTGACGATACGCCGCAGCAATGTTGCCACGGCGACCGAGATACGAGGAGGTATCTTTACCCCATGGATTTTGAACTTAACCCCGAACAGAAGGCGCTGCGTGAGGCGGTGCGCGACTTTGCCAACGAGGTTGTCGCCCCCGGCGCGAAGCAGCGCGACCACAGTCACGAGTTCCCGTTGGAGATTATGCAGCAGATGGGCGAACTCGGCTTCCTGGGCGT
>JANXYP010000070.1 GCA_025355955.1 Chloroflexota bacterium | reverse complement strand
CCAGGGTCTGGCGACCGGCGGCTTCTTGACCGGCCTCGACTACGCCATGATGGTGCGCTACAACGGCAGCGACACCTTGCACCCCGGCGATGTCCTCGCCCTCGATGGCAGCGCGGCAACCTTCAACGGCGCTCAGGTACTCGGCACGGTCAAGGGCAACGCCAACAATGCTGGCGCAGCGGTCGGCGTGGCTCAGTATCGCCTCATCGTCTTCACCTCCCAGGGCAAGCCGATTACGGTGCAGGCCGACGACAAGGCCACCGCCTTCCATAAGGGCGACCTCATCGAAGTGGTAGTCCTCGGCCAGGCCCAGATGAAGGTCAGCGGCGCGGCCAGTGTAGGCGACCGTCTCGGCCTCGGCAGCGATGGCAGCATCGCCGCAACCCAGGACAGCACGAACAGCATCGGTAAGATTGCAGTCGCGCCTGACGCTAATGGCAACGCCACCGTATTCGTCAACTTCAAGTAGGACAAGCCGGGGCGAGTTGTACTCGCCCCCCTTGCAGAAAGGGCGTATCGCCATGAACAAATCACATCTCGCCCGCCGCTCCCGCATTGCCCTGCTTGAGCTAGTCGCCGCATTGCTCATCGTCAGCACAAGCCTGGCCGCCAGCAGCGCCAACTACGCGATTGGCTGGAGCCAGCAGGGCGCGGGCGGCGCAGAGGGCGCAACCTCGACCAGCTATCGCCTCGATACCACCATCGGTCAGGGTATCGCGGGCAACGGCAGCAGCGCCAACTATAACGCCAACCTCGGCTACCGCCAGGTGTTCCCCACCCTCGCACCAACCCAGACCCCCGGCGGCCCCACCGCCACGCCTCAACCGACCAACACCCCGGTGCCGACCGACACGCCGGTGCCAACCCAGACCCCGGGCGGCCCGACCGCTACGCCGCAGCCGACCAATACGCCTGGTGGCCCGACCCCGACCGACTGCCCTAACCCGTTCGTGGACACCAACGGTGACATCTTCTACCCCGCCATCCACTATCTCTACTGCCGGGGAGTGGTCAATGGCACCAGCCAGACTACCTTCAGTCCGCACGGCACATCTACTCGCGCTCAGTTCGCCAAGGTGGTGGTACTCGGCTTCGGTCTCTCGCTCTACACGCCCACCACCGGCCCCGACTTCACCGACGTGCCGAGCAGCTACTACGCTTACACCTTCATCGAGACCGGCTTCCACAATGGCGTACTTAGCGGCTTCGACCCCGGCACCTGCACTTCGGTAGGCGCAACCTATCCTTGCTACCTGCCCAATCGACCCATCACTCGCGGGCAGCTTACTAAACTGGTGGTCAACGCCGCCCACTACCCACTGTTCACGCCCACTGGTGGCACACCCACCTTCAGCGACGTGCCAGCCTCCAATGTGTTCTTCGTCAGCATCGAGACCGCGCACGAGAAGGGCATCATCAACGGCTATCCTGGTGGCATCTTCCTGCCCAACCAGAACATCCAACGCGACCAGATGTGCCAGATCGTCTACAAAGGGGTAACTACTCCATAGGCATGAGGCACGAGGCATGAGGCATGAGTAGGGGCGCGTCCGTGAGGATGCGCCCCTACTGCGCTCTCGGCTTCCCGCCGGGCTTATCGTTACCCACAAGTGGTGAAGGGCAGTAGTGGCGGGGATAACCCGCCGTTCGCCGAGTTACCGAGGGCTGGGAGCGTAGCTCCGATCGGTTGGGCGCATCAATGCTTATCGAAAGCGATTATGCGTCAACGGTGGTAAAGCTTTGGGCAGGTAAGCAGCCGATAAACATGGAGGTGTGGCGAGGCAAGGGCTACGCCCCCAACCCCCAGTAACTCGGGCCGCCAGCTACATTCCTGCGGCATTATTCTATGGGACGTTTTTACTCGTGGGTAACGATAAGAGCGGGGTTGGGGACGTAGATTAGTTGTAGAGCGGTTCAATCCTCCACTGGCAACGTAGCAGCACTTGCTTCGCTGCTGGTTTCGCCCATACCCAGGCGACGATAGAGCGCGGTGAGCGGTGCGGGCGACCACCAGTTGTAGCGGCCAATCAGACGCATCGCCGCTGGCACCAGCAGCAGCCGCACCAGGGTCGCGTCAACCAGGATCGCCAGGCAGAGTCCGATGGCAACCTCTTTCTGCGACACCACCTGGCCCAGCCCAAAGCCCGCCAGCACCATCACCAGTAGCAGCGCCGCGCTGGTGATGATGCCACCCGTCTTCTGCACCCCCAGCGCCACCGAGGCGGTGTTGTCGCCGGTGCGGTCGAAACTCTCCTTAATACGACTGATCAGGAACACCTCGTAGTCCATCGAGAGGCCGAAGGCGATCGCGAAGATCAGCACTGGCTGGTTCGCATCAATGCTGCCCATCGGGGTGAAACCGAGCAGCCCCGCCAAATTACCATCCTGGAAGATCCAGACCAACGCCCCAAAGCTGACTGACAGCGACAGGATGTTGAGGATAACCGCCTTGAGCGGGATGACCAGGCTGCCGAGCATCAGGAAGAGTAGCACAAAGATGATCGCCACGATCGTACCGAGCGCCAGTGGAATGGTGTGCGCTTCGCCATCGAGCAGGTCGAGCAGGCTGGCGGTTTCGCCGCCTACCTGCGCCTGCAATCCAGCCGGGGTGGGCAAGGCGCGGATGGCCCGTACCAGTTGCTGGTTGGCCGCAGCATGGGGATCGCCGTTATAGTAAACCTGCGCCAGCGAGTAACTGCCCCGCGCCATGCCGCCCGCAGCAGCGACGGCGGCCGGGTTCTGGGCGCGGCTGGCCGGGGCGTAGAAGGCGACGTAGGCGTTCGCTCCGCCCGCATCGAGGCGGGGGTCGAGCGTTACCAGGCTATCCACCCGGGTCACACCAGGCAGCTTGGCGAGGGCGCGGGTGTAATCGTAGAGGCTGGCGATGCTGGTGGGGGCAAGTGCGTCACCGCTACTCTGCACCAACACCTGAATTGGCGCGATGCCGTTCGCCGCGAACTGGGCATCCAGTATTTCGCTGACCACCCGGCTCTCACGCCCAGCGGGGATGTTGCGGGCATCAGGAGTGGCGAAGTTGACGTGCAGGAAGGGTAGACCCGCGCCCACCAGCAGTCCCAGCGTGAGCAGCAGCACAATGACCGGATGGGTCATCACCAGGTTGCTGAGGCGATACCAGAAGCCCTGGCTGCCGCTAATACCAGGCGACGTAGGGGCGGGCGGTGGCCCGCCCTTTTTGCGGCGCAGCAACCCACGCAACGACAGTGCATTGACCCGCTGGCCCAGCAGTGCTAGTAGCGCAGGCAGCACGGTGAGCGCGGCCAGCATCGCCACCAACACCGCTGCCGCTCCACCCCAGGCCACACTGCGGAGCAACTGCTGGGGGAAAAATAGCAGACTGAGCAGGCAGATAGTGACGGTCAGGCCACTGAACATCACAGTACGCCCCGCGGTTCGCACCGTGACAACTATCGCGGCGGCCACATCGGGGTCCGACTTCAGTTCCTCGCGGAAGCGGCTGACAATGAACAGGCTGTAGTCAATCGCTAGCCCCAAACCCAGCATAATGATGACATTGATCGAGAAGATCGAAATGGCAGTGAAGTTGACCAGCACGCGCAGAGCCAGGAACGCGCCCAGGATCGCCAGCCCGCCAATCGCCAACGGCAGCGCGGCGGCGACCAGGCTACCGAAGATGAGGATCAGAAGGAACGCGACGATGGGTAGGGTGATTTGTTCACCCAGCGCCAGGTCGTGGCTTACCTGATCGAGAATGTCGGCGCTGGCAGCAGGCCCACCGCCCAGGCGCACCTGCAAATAGTCGCTGATCAGCAGCGGGCGCAGCGCTTTGAGGTCGGCATCGCTATCACCGCGCAACCCCACCACTGCGTAAGTGCTATGGCGGTCGGCGGAAACCAGGCGTGGCGATTTCGTGCTGTAGTAGTCGGTGATGCTACCCACGCCGGGCTGACCCTTGACGCGGTTCAGGGTTGCGGCTACGGCCTGCTGGTAGGTGGGGTCGTCCACCGTGCTGTGATCGCGGGCGGTAAACATTACCACCAGCGCATCCTCGCCGTTCTGGAACTGCTGATGCACCAGCGCATCTACCTGCGACGACTCAGCGTGGGGGTCGGTTTCACTTGAGCCGCTCAACAGATCGAGCACGGCTGTGCCGAAGATGATACTGATGATAAGGAAGAGCAGCCCGCCGAGAACCACCAATTTGCGCTGCCGATAGATGAACCTGCCCAGAGTGACGAACAATGCGTTTCCTTTCCGCCCCGCTTGATCCGATGCTACCAAAGTGATATATTTGATGCCAGGATTATACCCGATCGAGCAAAGCAAAGCACGGATTTTTCTTGTTAGTTGCATAAAAAAATGTGACCGCATCGCTGCCAACGTCCGCGCTCGGTTGGGTATAACCAACTTCACCATCGTCCACCAGCAGGGCCGTATCCATGTCCCGTGACGAGGTGATTGACTACGCCCTCAGCACGTCCTGAACCTTTTGCCGCCTACCCCGCTATATATGCTGTATTGGAGGTGAGGCATGATACCGACTACTCCCCAGGCGAACAATGTATTCGAGGCAAGTGACGCGGCAGCGCTGCTCTGCCCGCACTGCAGTGCCAGCTACCCGCCAGGCGGCATGGCCTGTGCCAACTGCGGCGCGGCCATCTCGCCCACGGGCTACACTGGCATCGGCGGTCTCTACCTGCCGCCTAACCTACCGGTTCGCGTGGTGCAGCAGCCTAAGCTTGAACATTCCTTCCTGCTGCGAAAACAAACTGGGAAAGTATCTGCCCCAAGGCGACAGCAGGCTGCAGTCTATCTGCTTGGTCTTATCAGTAAGATTGTAGTTCTAATCATGATAATGGCAGCCCTTACTCATAGTCATTCGTCCGGCAATGTTGTGACAGATGATTGCCGTAAAGAGTGTATGCCAACATACATAGTACCCCCACCTCCTA
>JANXYP010000059.1 GCA_025355955.1 Chloroflexota bacterium | reverse complement strand
CGGGCGTATGCGATTCGCCCCTACCCCAACATTAGCATTTGCGATGGGCATTGACGCTCGTCACGCGGGCTTATGCGATTCGCCCCTACCCCAACATTAGCATTTGCGATGGGCGTTTACGGGCGTATGCGATTCGCCCCTACTCTAACATTAGCAGTTGCGATAGGCATTGTGGGCGGGCGACAGGGCGGGCCACCGCCCGCCCCTACGTTTACTACTTGTAACTTAAAGAGACTTATGCTTCTCACCACCATCCGCACCTGGGCCTGGCCGCCGTCGTGGATAAGCTTGCCGCCGACCAGGTTGCCGGTGCCGCCTTGCGGCCCACTGAGGGCGAGGTTCAGGTTGGCGATGCGGTGCGCCCCCGGCGGGATGTAGATGACCATCTCATCATCCACCCCGTCGCCGCTGCCGTTGAAACGCCAGACCAGCCCGGCGGGTTGACCATCCAGGTCGGCGCTGACCCGCACCATCGCCCCGCTGCTCACCTGCAAGTCCACTAGCAGCACGCTGGCACCGTTCAGATCGGTAGGCGGCAGGTTGCTCTGCATAATCGCGCTCAAGCCGGGCAGCGGGACGCCCTGGCGGTCAACGTCCAGCAGCGTCTGGCTGTTCTGCACCGTGCCGGTTAGCGGCAGGGTCACGCTCAGAACGTCGCTTTGTGATACGGTCGCCGCGTTGCTCTCATCGAGGGTCATTTGCCAGTTGCTGGGCTTGATTGGCAAGTGCTGCAATCCAAACACAGCGGGCAGGTCCACGCCATCCACGCGATATACGTTGTAATCGCCCACGCTACCCACCAGGGTGGCATTCTGTGCCAGCCGCTGATCAATCGTCGCCGCATCCGGCGCATAGACTGCGTATACGTCGAGGTTAGTATGGACAATCCGCGGCACCCCACGTTTGACCACGATGGTGTCCAACCCGCGTAGAGTGTCCAGCTTCAGCCGATCGAGGCCATCGAGGTTGACTGCGCGCAAATCGGGTGGCACGCCGCCGCCGAAGCCCACCATCCCGATGCGGCCTGCCTGCGTTCCCAGCTTCAAGCCACTGGCTGGAGGGCTGGCATTGCGCTGGTAGGTGTACCAGTTGCCCTGAGTGTAGACCATGTGCATATAGAGGTTGCGCCCCCGCCACATCCCTTGCTGCATCAGCGGGTCGAGATAAGCGCGATCGCGAGTATCCACCAGGTAGCTGGCGTTGTAGTGGTCCAGCCGCTGCTTGAAATCGTCCGCCGTTTTTAGGGTTGCGTAACTCAGGAAGTCGTCCCAGCCCGGGTTGCTCATCACGTAATCGCGGCCCAGATAGTAGAGCGGGGCGGTCAGTTCGGTGATCAGCACAGTCTGAGCGGGCGGGGCGTTGTGGTTGAGGTAGAGCATCGTCTGCCCGCCCTCGCCAAGACGGATGGTCGCCCCTTCCAGAATGTAAAAATTGTCATCGATCCGCCCATAGACGTTGGAGAAGGCACGGAAGTTGAACGCCAGGTTCGACAAGGTAGCGACGTACAGCGTAACGACCAGGAACAGGCTAAAGCCCAAACCCGCCAGCGGCAGCCGCGCTCGTAGCCGCTCGTAGACCCAGCCCAAACCAGCGGCGACCAGCGGCAGGGTGAACAGGATGTAGCGGCGTTGCCCTTGTAGCAGAAACCAGACGATGGTGAACACCAGCGCATAGCCGAACCCCCACCATAGCGCGAGGTCTACCTTGTGTTCATCCTCCCCCTCTACATCCGACTGCCGCCCGCGCACCATCTTTACCACCGCCCATCCACCTAGCAGCAACGCAACTGGCAGCAGCGCGGTGGTCACCGGCACAAGGCGCGGCACAGTAAAGCCGCCGCGCAGCGGACTGGCCTGATCGAGCCACAGGTTCCAGAACAAATACTTGCCCATCCCGCCTGCGCTGAAAGTCATCGGCCCCTGGTCCACCGAGCTAAACAGATAGCTGACCAGTTGCTTGTAGTTGGCATCGCCGGTTGGACTGTTCCAACCGTGAAATATGCCGTTCAACTCCGGCCACAGCGGGTTGCCCAGCACAATCCAACTGGCGATATACGAATAGCAGGCGGTTAGCACGCCGATCAACCCGGCTACCGCTGCCAGGCGGAGGGCGCTGAGTTTTGAGTTTTGAGTTTTGAGTTTTGAGTTGGGTGCGGTGAATTGCGCTGCTACAAAGTCGGTGTCGTAGGGGCGGGATTTATCACACCCTGGTACTCTCTCTGCATCTTCGCTATCAGGGGCAATAGGGTCGTTCTCACTCTCCCATATAGGGGGAGGGTTGTGATCATTCTCCCTCCCCGATCTTAGGGGAGGGTTGGGGAGGGGGGTGCGTTTGCGCCACCATTTGGCGATCACCAGCGCAATGGTCAGCACAATAAGCGGCGCACCGAACACCTTGACCGCTGCCGCTGTGCCAGCTAGCAGCGCGGCAGCGGTCAGCCAGCCGCCGCGCTCGGTCCGCCACCAGCGGTAGAGGGCATAGAGGCAGAACAGGGTGAAGAAGGCGTTGCCGACATCCACGTAGGCGGTACCTATCTCGCGATTGACCAGTGGCTGGGTTAGGAAGGCGGCAGCGGCCAGTAGCCCCGCCCGACCGCTGAGACCCAGGCTGCGGCAGAAGCCGTAGGCACCGGCAGCGGTGAGGATGCCCATCGCCCAGTGCATCACTCCGGCAATCGAACCAGCCGCCCAGTTGCCGCCGCCAAACAAGGTCAGCGGCCAGGTGTAGATAAACTCCATGCCCTCGGCGAACAGGATGACTGTCTCGCTATAAACCGGCACGAAGCCGTGATGGGATACATACTGGCGGGGCAACGCCAGATGGTAGAGCATGGTGTCATACAGCACTGGGGGAGCCAGTGCGGTCGCCAGCGCGAAGATTGCGCTGAGGATGGTTGCCAGCAACAGCACGAACGGCACAAAGTTGCGTACCGGATGGCGCACCTCGCCCAGCGTGCTGCGTAGTGTCGTACCCAGCGCGTGTCGTCGCGCCCAGGGAATAAGCAGGCGGCGTTGCGCCAGCCATAGCAGCGTCCCCACCGTGGCGGCAATCGTCAGCGTCCAGACCAGCCAATCGTAGAGCCAGCCTGCCAGGGTCAGCAGGGTGAATATCAGGCAGACCAGCGCATAACCGAGTGCGGCGGCCATGCCGATGCCGAGTAGCGCTGGCTCATCACCGAAGCCCAGGCCCAGCAACCGCCCGCTCCCTACGCCGAGGGCAACCACCAGTCCGGTTAGCCACATCGCTGCCAGCAACAACAACATATGGGCTAGCAGCACATCCCAGTGCGGCAGCATGAATATGCGCGACAACGCCCCGCTGGGCGCAAAGTCGAGCAGCTTGCTGCTGAGATTCCACAGGTCGAATGATCCTAGCATCCCCCACACCACCGCCGTGAACCAGGCGATCAGCACGAGGCTAGCCGCCAGCCGCAGCCACCAGCCCACATTGCCAACTGACAGCCCGATGCTGCGTTGCGCTTCTACCTTCTCCGAGATTTCGGCCAAAATAGAGCCTTTCTTTTACCCTTAGCTTGACGAGGGGTGGCTCATTGCTGCTTAAACGAAGTTTTGATGGCTGTATGTAGTTTCCCCTCCCACCGGGAGGGGTAGGGGAGGGTGCGTGCAGTGCTGCACAGACCCACCCCCAGCCCCTCCCGGTGGGAGGGGAGAACATCGGAACTATGTTTACATGATACTCATGCTTTAGGCTGTCCATCATTCAATACCTGGCTGAATGACGCAAACGTCTCATCACTCCACAGCACGAAGATGACCTCGGCGATGCCGCTGTTGGGGTTCTTCACGGCATACTCTCGCACCACACCCAGCATGGTTTCAGCGCAGTCGCGCACGTCGTAGCCACCTACGCCTGCACCCAGTGCGGGAAAGGCAATTCGCTTCACCGCCAACTGCTCTGCCACGCGCAGGCTACTCAAGGTTGCCTCGCGCACGCTGCGCTCACTGGCCCCGGCTCCAGCGCCCATCGCCGCTGCGTGGATGATATACTTCACCCCTCGCGCCGCCAGCTTACCCGCGCCGGTCGCCACCGTCTCGCCCACCTTGATTGGCCCCTTGCTGATCGCCTCACGCTCGACCTCTGGCCCAGCGGCGCGGCGCAATGCGCCCGCCACCCCGCTGCCCATCCACAATTCGTTGTTGGCGGCATTGACCAGCGCCTCGGCTTCTACCGTGCTGATGTCGCCTTGTACAATGGCAATCTTCATCTTCATCCCTACCTTGCTGAACGTTCTGTTATATATAGCCGCCCGCTGGCGCAAACCTTCACCGACATAACAATTGCATATAATTGTGGCCCGATTCATTGACTGCTGGTGGAGGATTGTGTATAATTTCACAAGCAGGGGGATGTAGTTCACTCGGTCCCGAATGTCAAATTGTAGGGGTGAACCGTTGTTCGCCCTGGCCGAATAGAATGTCAAATTGTAGGGGCGAACCGTTGTTCGCCCTGGCCGAATAGAGTGGCAAATTGTAGGGGCAAACCGTTGTTCGCCCTGGCTGAATAGGAGGTTGACCATGACTGGCAAGATGAGCAAGCCACGTCTCAAGGAAGTGCCTGTGCCAGCGGATTCCTTGGCGGCAAGGGTCTTCCGCCACCCCGATTACGCCGACGGTTATCTGATGCGCCTGCCCGACGCTGCGCCACACGATGTCGAGAGCATCACCCGCGCCTTCTGTAGCGTGCAGGTGTGGTGGGTTTACGCGCTGCTGTGGCTACGTAACCGTATCGTCAGCGTGATTCGCCTCAAGGCCGAAGGCGAAGGGCCGCGCCGCCCAATGACCCTCGAACCCGGCACCCAGGCCGGTATCTTCCGCGTCTTTGAGCGTAACGCCAATGAGATCCTGATGGGTGAGAACGATCGGCATCTCGATTACCGTGTGTCGGTGATCGTGCAGTCACGCCCCAACGCGCACTATGTCATGGTCGCAACGGTAGTACATCACCATAACTGGTTGGGCCGCCTCTACTTCATCCCCGTGCGCCCGCTGCACCGCTTGACTGTGCGCGGGATGATGCGGGCAATGTTCGCCAACGCCTTACAACCCTAGCGCCGCCCCATCGCTGCGTGGGTCGGCTGCGCCTTCCATAGTGTTGTCGTCGTTGATTTTAATGGCGTGGGCGTGGCCCATTGCTTCATCCCATGCAACCGTCTCCTGAACGTTGTGGCCCATCTCCGCCAATCGGTTGCGTACCGCGCTAGGGAAGCGGCTCTCCATACTCAACGTGGTGGTGCCGACCCCGTTGGGGATTGCGCCGCCGTGCAACCAGCGGGGAGCGCTGACCGCCGCCTGCACGTCCATGCCCCAGTCGAGCAGGTTGTTGACCACCTGAAGCTGGGTTTGGGGCTGGCCGTCCGCACCGCGGGTGCCGAACAGATAGCTGGGTTGACTTGCGCCCACCTTGTAGGCCATTGCCGGGATAAGGGTATGGAAAGGCCGCTTGCCTGGCGCAAGCGCGTTGGCGCTGGCAGGGTTTAGCTGGAAGTACGCGCCACGATTGTGCAGCACGATGCCAGTATTGCCCGCCACGAACCCCGCGCCGAAGGCGAAATAGAGGCTCTGGATTAGCGCCACCCGATTGCCGTAGCCATCGGCGACGCAGAGGAATGTCGTATCACCACCCGCGCTGATACCGCCCTGCACCGCATTGTTGGCACGATTGGGATTAATCTCGGCCCGCCGCGCTGCGGCGTACTCGCTGGATAGCATCTTCGCCACCGGCACGTTAACGAAGTTGGGGTCGCCAATCAGGTGACGGTCAGCAAAGGCCAGCTTCTTGGCCTCCACCTGATAGTGTAGCGCCTCGACACTGCCCGCACCTAGCCCCGCCATATCGAAGCCAGAGACGATATTTAGCGCCATCAGGGTCATTAGCCCCTGGGTGTTGGGCGGCATCTCGTAGATGGTGTAGCCACGATAGGTGATGCTAATCGGTTCCACCCAGTCAGTCTGATGGTTCGCAAAGTCATCCATAGTCATCAACCCGCCGCGCCGCTGAATGTCCACCACCACCGCTTGCCCCACGGCACCAATATAGAAGGCATCGCGCCCGCCATCGGCAATCGCGGCCAGCGAAGCGGCCAGGTGAGGGTTACGCAATGTCGCGCCAGTGGCGGGTAGGCGATCGCCAGGATAGAAGATGGCAGCAGCGTTCGCATCCGCACCTATATAACTGCGGCTCTGCCCCATGGCGTAGTTCAGGCGTGAGGTGATGGGAAAGCCGTCGCGGGCGTAGCCAATCGCGGGTTGTAGCACCTGCGACCAGTCGAGGTTGCCAAACGCGGCGTGGCCCAACGACCAGGCATCAATCGTCCCTGGCACCGTCACCGCCAGCGGGCCGGTGACCGGCATTGTGTCGTAGCCCAGCCCCTGCAGGCGGCTGATCGTGGCCGCCGCTGGCGCACGCCCGCTGCCATTCAGCCCGTACAGGTTGCCGCTGCCCGCATCGTGGATCAGCATAAAGCAGTCGCCCCCGATGCTGGTCATGTGCGGATAGACCACCGTCAGCACCGCATTGGCGGCCACCGCTGCGTCCATCGCAGTGCCGCCTGCCTGCAGCATCGCCAGGCCCGCCTCGCTCGCTAGCCAGTGGGGAGTGGCAACCATCGCGCTGGGAGCGCGGGTAGGGGCAGTCGGTTTGCTGGCCGCCGCGCCAGCATAGCCTGGTAGTGCCATGTTCGTATCTCTCAGTTTCTAGCCTCAGACACGAGGCGCTCAAGGGTGGTGAGCAAATGAAGGTAGGAGCGAGAGCGGGATTTCATTGTCTTTATAAACAGCAAATGTCTGGTAAACTCCGGCTGATCGTTTCGCTCGTTGTACTTGCGGCCAAGTAGTTTGCTCAACTTCTCTTTGCAGCCTTGCTCGGACTCTATATCAGCGTAGCGTGGTAGTTTCGCGTCGGCTGGTATTTTGCCTGCACGCTGCAGTGTTCGCAGACTGGCAAGGAACCAGGTTTCGTATTGGCGATTAGCAAGAACCACCCCGATAGGAATAGTAGTAACGGATTTCGCTCTTGTCAGCAGTTCTTGGGCAAGCTCTGCTGGGCAATCATCGTCTGCATCCAGGACGACAAGAATGGCATCAGGGTGAGCTATTCGTCTGGCTAGCTCAACAAAATGCTCGATGCCAAGCTGACGCTCTTCTTCATGAGGAGCTGTTATCGCATCTACACTGCTCGCTCTGATTGGGTCAGCAATCTCAAAGTTGAGAAACCGCCTACGCTTTAACCAGCGCTGCAGCAGCAATGGTACTGCTAGCACCTCGCCATGACCTTCAACTATGGTGGCTATAGTATAAGTTCTTCGCGTCACCGTTACACCTCGAAGAAGTTTGTCCCTACTCCAATGGAGTATTTTGTAGTAGAAAGCGCGTTTTCGCGCAGCAGCAACCCCACTGAGTAGGGTGGATGGATAGCTTCGATTACGTTATCCGCAAGGTTATAGATGCGGCTCACGCCACTCTCCCACTTTACCACTCGAACCTTTTCACCTTTAATCAAAGGATAGCTCAAAAGCTCGGCGTTGTGCGACGAGACGACAACCTGAAAATCTTCGCTGCGCTCATCTATAGCCTCCAGCAATACTTCTAGCGCAGGAAGGTCGATCGAGTCTTCAATCTCATCAAAAAACACAAGTGTAGGTGCTGGTTCTTGCCTCAAGGCTAGGAGTATACCGAGGCTACGCAATGTCCCATCAGACATCTGAGCAGCTGTGAAGTTGTTCTGTGCGCCGTTATATCTCTGCACAAATGTCACGCTGGTCTTTCCTGTCTGTGATGCAGTAGGACCAATACCTATTACCCCTTTAACTATTGATGCTAGATGTTCTACAATCCACCTCACATCCTGCGACTGCCCGCTAAACTCCCTATAGGCCAGTTTGCTTAGGATCTCGCCAGCATTGCTTCCATTGGCAGAAAGTCCGTTAGCGCCGCTTGGTTGTTGTTCTTCACGCATTACCATCGGTGAGAGCTTATATACATGGATTTGACGTAGTGCTTCAAGCACCTCTTCCCATAGGCTTGCTGCATTTGCTATTTGAGGGAGTAGCAATGCCTCTTGAGCTGGCGCAGGTGCTATACCCACAATATCCGTGTTAAATTGATCGCCAGCACGGGTAAAAAAGCTGGTGCCATCGGACGTGACGAGCCTCTCACTTGTTATCCAAAAGTTGTGGAAACCTCTCATAGTAAATGGCAAATCGCTGGGGCTTATTCCTATCGTGAAGCCGTACACCACATTTCGACCATCAACTGAAAGTTCAATCGCGAGAGAGACATCAGATGAAATAAACCCTGCCCCTTTGTGGCTGATGCTTGATATACTTCCATGTTTAATCAGAGCAGTTACCAATCCTTCAAGCAGTGCATCCCGTATAAACTCAAACGCCTCCATCAGCGTAGACTTGCCCGAACCGTTGCGGCCAATCACCACGGTCAGCTTATCGTCCAGCACGAAGCGGGCGTTCTCGAAGGCGCGAAAGTTTCGCAGCCGTAGCTCCTTAATCTTAACCCTTGCCATCTTCATCCCTCCTGCAACGCAATACTATGTGCAACCATTATAACCCACCAACATTAGAATTATTATAACCCCAGACCCTTACCCCGCGCAAGGTAACTGCTCATTGTGACTTCAGAGATATGATAAATAGGCACGTGACGAGCGAAGAACAGCTATCAGCCTGCGCCTTGAAAATGGCAACCTGCTACTCAGCGATGCCCAACTCCGCGAGAAGCACCGCAGCGGCCCGCTCATGCGTTTGACAAGCGCAGCGGTTTATGATTCTTTCAGGAGCGGCTAATACCTGCGCCTTCAGGCGTGGAAGGTTCTTGGGCTACGCCCAATTCAGGCCGCCCTTCTTCAGATTGGTGAAAGCCCCGAACAGGGTGTGATACAAGTTATTGGGTAAACGTAAGGGCGGGCCACCGCCCGCCCTGGTGAGTGAGCTTGCCACCCAATAACTCGTAACACACCCCCCGAACATAGGTTCTTGACACGGTGCTGTAATTTATTCTATAATACGCATATGGCATACCGCACCTCAAACACGAACCTTGTTGTACAAATTGTGCATCTCCGGCTCAATGAGCAGCCGATGCAGCATTGCCATAAGCTGCGCCTCGAAGCGGGCCGTTGCTGGACGGATATGCTGCACGCCCACATTGCCAGCCGCGATGGTGCGTGGCTCAGTGAAGGCGAACTTAAAACCCACTTCAAGGGTGTATATGCGCTCCACAGCCAGACGGTGCAGGCATTGGCTGAAAAGCTGATTGCCAATGTGGATGCGGCCCACGGGTTGCGTAAGTCGGATCCAGATGCCAGGTATCCACATCACGATAAGCAGTACATGACGGTGGTGTGGAAGGCGTTGGGTATCCATCATAACGGTTGCACTATCAGCCTTTCCAATGGTAGGGGCAACGAACCATTGACCTTGACCTTGCCAGTACGGTATTGCGATAGCGACATTAGCAAGGTGGAACTTACCTGGCGGGCCGACCATTACGAGCTTTGCCTTACGATAGATACTGGCGAGAGCAACCCGCCGCTTGACCGCAAGGTGAAGGCTGCGGGCGTTGACTTGGGTCAGATTAACATCGCCGCTTGCGTTACCGATGAAGGTGTTGGTATCAACATCACGGGCCGCTACCTGCGTAGCATCAAACAACTGCGTAACAAGCGGCACGCCGCCTTTACCGCCAGAATTGCCAAATGCACCGATGGTTCTAAGCACAAGGCCAAACTGTTGAAGTCGAAGGCCAAAGCATCGGCTAAGTTCTACCGCCAGAGCCGTGATATTCTGCACAAGGCGGCTAAGATGTTGGTTGGCTTTGCGGTTGGTGAGCAGGTTGCTCATTTGGCGGTTGGCGATGTTAAAGATATTCAGGACGGCGTTGCACTCGGTCACAAATCCAACCAGAAGATCAGTCAGTGGGCGCATGGGCAGTATGTAAAATATGTTTCCGAAAAAGCTCGTCGACACGGTATCAGCGTTGACTACATAGCCGAGGATTACAGCACGCGCACCTGCTCGGTGTGCAAGATGGTCAAGAACCATGCACCGAAGGGACGGGTTTACACCTGCTCCGGCTGCGGCGCAATCCTTTCCCGCGACGGGAACGGTGGGGCGAACATCTGCTCTCGCTACCTTGTTGGTGAGTACGGTCATGTACAAGTTGCCTCAATCAAGTATCTGCGACCAGTCGCAGTAGTGCCTCGGAAGAAGGCCACGTTGCCGGTATTACAACCGGATGCCCCCGCCTTTAGGCGGTGGGTTCTTCACTCTATGCTTAGACTGGCATGAAGGCGAGGACGCAGAATTGTTGACCCGCTGCCGTATAAAACTTTAACTGTAATTCAGCAGAGAGGAACTACTTTATGCTTGCCAGTGTCTATTACGGCCCACATGATGTGCGCGTCGAGAACGTAGCTGATCCCCAGATTCAGGAACCGACCGATGTTGTTGTGAAGATTACTCATGCTGCCATTTGCGGCTCCGACCTATGGTTCTACCGTGGTATTACCAGGCCGGAACCGGGGACGCACACCGGCCACGAACTAATGGGTATTGTCGAAGAGGTCGGCAGGGAGGTAAGGTCAATAAAGAAGGGTGATCGAGTGATCGCCCCGTTTTTTATCTCCGATGGTACTTGCGACTTTTGCCGGGCGGGGCTATACACCTCCTGCCGTCATCGGCAGAGCTGGGGCATCGGTGGCAACGATGCCGGTCAGGGCGAGGCGGCGCGGGTGCCACTTGCCGACGGCACCCTGGTAGTTGTTCCCGCTGAGGTGGGTGATGATCAGCAGCTACTCAAATCGTTGCTCCCCCTCACCGATGTAATGGGTACCGGCCATCATTGCGCGGTTTGTGCCGGAGTAAAAGAGGGCAGCACGGTGGCAATTATTGGCGACGGTGCGGTGGGGTTGTGCGGCGTGCTGGCCGCCAGGCGGCTGGGCGCGGCCCGCATCATTCTGTTCAGCCACCACGAAGACCGTGCCGCTATCGGTCGGGCGTTTGGCGCAACCGATATTGTGACTGAGCAAGGTGAGGAAGCAGTCAACAAGATAATGGCGATGAGTGACGGGGGCATACCTCACGTAATGGAGTGCGTCGGCTCACAAGCTACCTTCGATACGGCTATCAATATCGCTCGTCCTGGCGGCACCGTCGGCTTCGTCGGCGTACCTGCCGAACAGCCGACCATCGGCCTGAGTCGGATGTTTGGCAGCAACATTGCGATGCGTGGAGGCGTGGCCCCGGTGCGTGCATACATACCAGAACTGATGGCCGATATTTTGGCAGGCAAGATTGACCCTGCGCCGGTACTAACCATGACAGTAAACATGAGTGGCATCCCTGACGGCTACTCAGCGATGGATCGGCGCACTGCAATCAAGGTAATGGTGCGCCCATTACAGCGGGCGGCAATCAATACGAAGTCAGGCCAGTCGGGGAAATGAGTAGTCGGCGCGCAAGCGTGGTTGCTTTTACCTTCGCAGCCTGCTATAATCAGCGCGGCGGTGGCAACGTAGCCACCGTTTCGTGAGCTTAGAAAGGAGCTTCAACTAGAATGAGACCCGTCTACATGGTATCGGGTGGCATAACCAAGTTTCGCAAGGCGAACCCCAATCAGGACTTCCGCCTGATGGTCAAGGATTCGTTCGATTACGCGATGCGTGATGTTCCTAACCTGACGATGGACATGATTGATGGCAGCGTGGCCTCGTACTTCTCCGACCACTTTACCCGCCAGCTTATGGCAGGCATTATGGTGCAAGACTACCTCGGCCTGGTGCCGCGACCCGGCAAGCGCATCGAAGGCGGTGGCGCAACGGGAGGACTATGCTTCCAGGGCGGCTGGGAGTCGGTTGCCAGCGGGCGTATGGATGTGTGCGTCGCCTACGGCTTTGAGACCATGTCCCACGTCAACACCTGGAAGGGCAACGAGTTTATCGCCCTCGCCTCGGATGTCAATTTTGATTTCCCAGTCGGTGGCTTCTACAGCGGCTACTACGCGATGATGGTGCAGCGGCATATGCACGAGTTCGGCACCACCGTCGAACAGATGGCTAAGGTCAGCATCAAGAATCATGGCAACGCCCTGCACAACCCTTACGCCCAAAGCCCGGCCAAACTTACCGTCGAAGATGTACGCAACGCCACCATGGTTGCCAATCCATTGACCCTGCTGGATATCTGCACCATGTCCGACGGCGCGGCCACCGTCATCTTCGCCACCGAAGAGATGGCGACTAAGATGGGCGCAGTCGACCCCGTGCTAGTCACCGGCATCGGCAGCGGCACCGATGCGATGCGTATGGCCGACCGGCCCCACGGCAAGGTGTTGCTGCTCGACCACGAGACTGAGAGCGACTACAAGGATCTCAAGTACCCCGGTGTCCACTCCTTCCGTGGTGGGCGGAATGCGACCAGGCTGGCCTACAAGATGGCGGGCATCCGCAACCCTATCGAAGACCTCTCCTTCGTCGAACTGCACGACGCTTACACCAGCAGCGAAATCCAGACCTACGAGGATATGGGCTTCTGCAAGTATGGCGAGGGCGGCAAGTTTATCGAGGATGGCAAGTCGGAACTGGGCGGCGTGCTGCCGGTCAACCCCAGCGGCGGCCTGCTTGCCTGCGGCCACCCCGTGGGCGCAACCGGGCTGATGCAGGCGGTGTTCGCCTTCTGGCAACTGCAAAACACCATCGGCAAACACCTCGGCGGCGACGACTTTATCCAGGTGAAGAACGCCAAGCGCGGCGCAATCCACAGCCACGCTGGCACCGGCACTTACATCACCGTTTCCATCATGGAAAGCACTCGCTCATAGAAAGGAGGTAGTCAAAATGGCAGACAAGCACAAGGACTTCAAGCTGCCCGAAACCGATTCGGGTACCATCGTCTTCAACACCGACCCCCTGATCATCAAGTACCACTACGAGATTGACTACATCCATAGCTACGCCGAGGATACCCCCTTCTTCGTTGGCCTCAGCCAGGGCAAGATGATGGGTAGCCGCTGCACCAAGTGTAATTACGGTTTCGCCACCCCCCGCTCACACTGCATGGAGTGCGGCGCACCGACAACCTGGGAGCAACTCCCTAACCAGGGGCGCGTCCACACCTACACCACCTGCTACTTCGGCGGCGAGGCGTTTCTTAACGAAACCCCCTTCACCCTCATCCTGGTCGAGTTCGCGGGCTTCGATACCCTGTTCCTCAGCCGCATCGTCGGGGTTGACTTCGAGAAAGTCAAGATCGGGATGCCGGTCAAGGCTCAGTACCTGCGAAACAGCAAGTTCAAGCCAACCGATGTCTACTTTGTGCCGATGCAGGACGACGAACCAGCGCCGCATACGCCTTACAGCAACTAGGCAAAGCGTACAACGCTAACGGCAAGGGCAACCCGCCCCTGCCGTTAGTGGCGATCGGGGAGAATCGATGGCAAAAAGATGAGTAGAAGCATAACAATGCCTGCAAGCGGCGCGTATTATAATGTGACAATTAGACCGCCCGATTTTATCACAGGGGGATAAGCAAATGGCCGCAAAAATTATCAAGCGTGTAATTCTGGGCGCATCCGCGCTGGCAATCGTGGGCGCAATTGGCGCGCTGGTAGGGGCGATCGGTGGGGCCATTGCCACCGTGACGTTGGTGGCGCTGTTTAGCGTCAGCACTACATTGGTCACGTACAGCGGTATCGGCGCGTTGCTCGGCGGGGCGGCGGCCACGATCTGGATGGCGAATGTAATCTACAGCCATCGTGGGATACCGCTATAAGCTGTCTACCATACCCATTTTATAACCAACCGGCTTTGGTGAAGGTGCATATTGCGCCAGGGCGAACAACGGTTCGCCCCTACCGATAATACACCATCTCCTCGGCTAATTGGTATTACCTGCCCCGCCTTTACAGGCAGGGGTTTTTCTTGCCCCACCCACCGCAATTTGTTATAATGCCCCGCCCGTTTCGTGGGCAAGGTTTATAACCAGGAGAGGAGCATCCCCCGTTTTGAGCAAGAATCGCATCAAGCTGATGTCCGCAACCGCGTTGCTTGGCCTCAGCCTACTACTATCGGCCTGCAGTGGCAACTCCACCCCAACCCTAACCCCAGGCACTGCCGCACCCGCCACCGTAACCGCCGCCCCGCTAAATATGCCGCCTGTCGCGCAGGCTACCCCCACCACCTCGATGATGCCTGCACCGAACAGCACCGCTGGTGCCAGTGGCAACCTACCCGCCCCCAGTAGCACCAATGGCGCTGGTAATCTGCCGCCCAGCAATGAACAGAATATGCCATGAGTTCACACCGGGCGAACAACGGTTCGCCCCTACTGGCACGCCCCGGCTCTTTGTCTATCCCGCGCCTGTTTGGGCGAACCGTTGTTCGCCCCTACAAACCCGCCGCAGTCTTTGTCTATACCTCGTCTGTTTGGTATACTTCACTTATGGCAAACGATTTCGCGGTAATCCATATTTATATCGGCAACGATACCAGTGAGCCAGATAAAGTCGTCCGCGCCCTCAGCGATCACCTGACGGTACAGGGCTATACGCTAGTGGATGAGGCGCGGCTGAACCCCTACGACCCGCGCCTCAATCTGGGGGGACAGCGCAGCCGCAGCCTCTATATCTCGCCTGCGTTGCACGGTTGGATCAGCGTGGTAGATGAGGACGGCTTCCGTCTGGACGAACCAACTGCCGAAGCCTTGCTAGCCCACCTATCCGCGATTGGCCCCACCATCCTGCTGTGGAGCATCGACCAGTTTGTGTGGGGTTACACCATCGCCGCCGATGGGCGCATCCTCGACCGCTACACCGAGGATTACCTAGAGTTCGATGCCTACAATCCCACCTTCCTGCACGCGCCTGGCCTGGACGTGGAGCAGCAATCGCCGCGCTACGCCGGACAAGCGGAGGCGCTCGACCGCTTCTTTGCGCTCACCCCCCTCCCCAACCCTCCCCTAAGATCGGGGAGGGAGAACAACCCTAACACTGCGATTCCCCTCCCGCTGGCAGGGGCTGGGGGTGGGTTGGGGAGGGAGAATAGCGCCAAACACTACATCGGCGGCTATCGCGCATACTATCGCCGCACCGCTGACAACGAGCTTACCTATATGGACGAGCTGATCGGCGGCAGCGGGCAGATCTACGCCGATGCCTGGGCGAAGGAGTTGGCCGCCAACCTGGGTATCAGCCAGCCGGATATTAGCTACGCCACGCTGGTGCAGGCCGAGGCGCAGGACGGATCGCCCCCTGGCTGGCGGGCGACCACCTATCGTCGTCCGCCCACCCATCAGCCCAACTACAGCGTCGCGCTCACCCTCTACTGCCAGCAGCCGCTGACAAGCAAGGCGATCGTGCGGATGCTAAGTGAAGTTACCGATCTGCTGCCGAAGATCGGCAAGCAAGGTTGGAGCGAGATCGAGATGGCGGGTACATACTATCCAGATGCGGCTGCCGCAATTGCACAACTTGAGGCGAATGGGCTAGCCGAGGGCGAGCACCTGGCCGCCCGCTACTATCCCGGCTGCAACCTGATAGTGCAGCGGCGCGGTGTCGACCTGCCGCTCAATGTTGTCTTCCTCGAATACCCCAGCATCATTGACGACAGCTATACCCCCGAAGTGCTGGAACGTGCGCCAGAAGTCGCCGCGTTGCAATGGTTTGTCTTCAGTAGCGCACTGCACAGTATAGCTACTTCGCTATTCGATACGAGCGAAGCAGACTACGGCTACATCAGCGTCACTGGCGGCGGAGTAGGTGGCGATGGTGGTGGCCGCACCAACGGCCCGGGCGCTATGCTGGCCGATGCGCTGGCGAAGCCACTTGCCCAACTCAGCAACCGCGGCGCGGTGAAAGAAGCGGCAAGCTGGCGCGAACACTGGCAGAACCTGCGCCATAACATTCGTGGGGTTTACTGGGCCAATCTGCTCTCGCCACAACTTAGGTATGTTGGCAACCTTGCTGCTCATCTGAGGGGATTTGTTGTGGATGATGATGGCCTCGGTATCGTATACGTCCAGCTTCCCTGCAATATCGCCGAATACGCCGATGGCAAAGCTGAGGCCGACATCGCGCGTCTGCGCGACGCGCTGCTGCCGCTGCTAAAAAGGTAGAAGGCAGAAGGTAGAAGGTAGATAAAAGCAGACAGGTAGAGGTGGCAAAAAGCCTCTCCCCGCTGGGGAGAGGTTTGGTGAGGGGAGAGGCTCCCTTTACG